>CAZWWR010000125.1:5329-7400 GCA_964637265.1 uncultured Jannaschia sp. | reverse complement strand
ATCAGCAGGATGATCCCGAGCAGCAGCGCGAAGAGCAGCCACAGGAGCAGCGCCCAGAGCCATCCGAGCCCCGTCGGCGCCGCGACCACCCCCGGCCCCGAGACGAGCGTGCCCCCCGGTCCGGGCGGCGGCGGTGGCGTCGGCTTCGGCAGGGGCGGCTCCGGCGGCTGGGCCCGGACCTCGCGCAGCAGCGTGCCCGTCGCCACGGTCGTCTCGTCGCGGGCGCCCCACTGCACCAGCACCGGCTGGTCGCCCGCGAGGTACAGCCGCTCCGACAGCGGCACCCCGGCCGGCTGCTGCTGCACGGTCTCGAGGAGCGTGACCCAGTGACGGTCCTGCGGGGACTTTCCGGCCGCGCGCTCGGCCGCCACCCGCTCGATGTCGGCCGTGAGCGTCTCGAGGCGGTCGAGCGCCTTCTTGCGGCCCGGCTCGTCGAGCTGGCCGAAGGGCACGGGCGGCACGGAGGTGTCCGCCATCCAGCCGACCGCCTCGCCGCTGCGGAAGGGCTCGGCGAAGAGCGCCGCGTGCTCCGGCCCGAGCGCGGCGTCGAGGAACGCGCGAAGCTGGTCCCAGCTGTCGTGGACGGAGTGCCGGCCGACCGTGAGCGCGCGCGTCCGGGCGGCCTCCGTCTGCGTGAGGAAGGCGCGTGTCACCGGTCCCGCCCGCAGGCGTCGGACACCCGGCGCGGCGATACGCCGTTCGCCTCGAGGAAGGCGGCGAGGTCGCCGCTCCCGAGCGCGTAGTCGCCCTGCACGACGAACTCCTGCTCCCGGCTCTGGGTGACGAAGGTGTTGATCCCGACCACGCCGCCGCAGGTGTCGACCAGCGGCCCGCCGCTGTTGCCGGGCGAGATGTCGGCCGTGTGCGGGATGAGGTCGAGCGTCCCGCCGGCCACGGGCACCGTCTGGACGGTGGTCACCAGCCCGTCGGTGACGACGCCCTCGGGCGGGTCGGCGTCCTCGCCCCGCTGCACGGCCTGGAAGTAGCTCACGACCATGCCCTGCACGAAGAAGCCGGGATAGCCGCTCGCGAAGATCGGCTGGGTACGCCGGGCAGGCGCGAGGCTGAGCGGCAGCGCCTCGGACAGCGGCTCGGCCAGGCGCAGCAGCGCGAAGTCTGCCTGCATGCTGCCCGCGGCCGGGTCGAGAGTCGTGCGCGCCACCACCTGCGCCGGCAGGGCCTCGCGGATGAGGTCGTTGGTGACGAGCACCTCCCCCGCGGCCTGGACGACGTGCGAGTTGGTGGCGATGTGCCGCTCGTCGACGAAGAAGCCGGTCCCGCTGCCCAGCGAGTCCTCGCCCGGGTTGAGCACGAGCACCGTCCCGCGGCGCAGCAGCTCGTCGATGGAGCCCTCGAAGGCGGCCTCCTCCGGCACCGCCTCGGGGGCGGGCTCCACGGCCTCCGCCCGGGGCGGCAGCAGGTCGAGCCGCTCCTCCGGGCCGGGCGGGGCCTCGGACTGCTCGACGCTGCGGGGGAACAGCTCGCCGTCATAGGTGCACACGCCGCCCTGCTCCGCCTCGGCAAGGCGGGCGATCTCCTCCTCGAGGGTGCGGTTCGCCTCCTCGACGGCGGCGACGACGGCCGGGTCCGGCAGGGCCTGACGGTAGCGCAGCACGCCCGGGACGAGCAGCACGAGCAGCACCACGAGCGCCAGGCCCGCCGCGATCGCGGGCGCGAGCCACGGCCGCGCCGGACGCACTGCCGGGGCCTCCGCGGCGGGGTCCCCGGAAGGAGGGGCGGCCCCGCCGCCCGCGTCGCCCGGGCCGCCGGTGTCCGGTCCTCGCTCGGTCATTGCTCGTCCTCCGTCCCGTCCTCGGCGGCCAGCCGGGAGCATTCCTCGCGGTCGAGCTGCCCGAGCGTCTGCCGCAGCCTGAGCTGCAGGTCGTCCATGTCGCCCACCCGGTGGAACGAGCCTCCGGTCGCCTCCGCGATGCAGCGGTTCACGTCGCGTCCCGCGGCGAGGGAGACCACGCTGACCTGCGCGTGGGGAAGCCTCTGCCGAAGCTGCCGCGCCGCGGCGCAGGGATCCCCGTCGCAGCTGTCCTCGCCGTCCGAGACGATCACGATGTTG
>CAZWWR010000125.1:0-5319 GCA_964637265.1 uncultured Jannaschia sp. | reverse complement strand
CCCGCCTCGGTGCGCGAGGGGATCTGCCGCAGCGCCTCGGCGAGCGCGGTGCTCTCGCGCAGCCCGATCCCCCGGAGCCGCGCGCGGTAGGCCGCGTCGTCGGCGGGGCCGAAGCTGCCCTCGTCGCGGAGCGGCCGCCCGCACTCGGCGAAGGTCGTCAGCCGCAGCCGCGCCTCGGGGGGGAGGCCGGCGGCCAGCGGGGCGAGCGCGTCGCGCGCGGCGTCGATCCGGTCCGGCTCGGCGGGCGAGGCGATGCGCCTCTGCACGGCCTCGATCTGGGAGGCCAGCTGCATCTGCTCGAAGATGTTGCGGGTCGCGCGGAACCGCGCCTGCAGCCGGTCGAGCTCCGCGATCACGGAGGGATCGACGTTCAGATCCCAGCCCATGCTGGTGGAGACGTCGAGCACGACCAGGGCCTCGTCCGCGGGCGGGACCTGGCACTCCGCGAACTCGGTCTCCTCCTCGGGCTGCTCGGGCTCGACCTGCGCGGTGCATTGCGGCGCCCGGTGCAGACGCTCGAGCCAGGCGTCGCGCTCGCGGGCGAGCGACTCGCCCCGCGCGGTCGCCTCCTCCACCTGCAGGGTGATCGCGGCGGGCTGCCGGACGCAGAAGTCGAGCAGCGGATGCGAGGCGCCGCAGGCCCGCAGGACCGTCCAGCCGATGATCAGCGCGAGGACGACGAAGGCCGACCAGAGGACGACGCTCGCGGCTTTCGCGCGCGGGCTCGTGGAACGGACGACGCCTGGGGGGGACGAAGGGGTCAAAAATATGCTCGCAGTCGAAATCTTAACCGGACGTTAATCAGACCGCGCCGCGCATGGGAAGATTCGAATGACGCAGGGTCGCAATTGCGTCGCCCGGCGCGCCGCCCGGCGCGCGTTCCGCCCACGCACGAGGCATCCCGCCCGAATGGCGGCACGCTCTCGGCCCGGCGGCGAGCCCCCTCCCGCTGGAGCGCCCAGGGGAGCGGCGCAGCGCCCGCCGTTGCAGCGCCCCGCGGCGTCAGCCTCCGGCGACCACGACCCTTGTTCCCCACTCGTCGCAGGCGCGGGCGAGGGGCGCGGGAACGGGCCGGTCGGTGAACAGGATGTCGACCTCCCGCAGGGAGGCGATCCGCGCGGGAGCGCTCCGCTGGAGCTTGGACGCGTCGGCCACCGCGAAGGTGCGCCGGGCCTGACGCAGGATCGTCCGGCTGACGCCCACCTCCTGGAGGTCGAAGTCGAGCAGGTCGCCGTCCTCGTCGAGCGCCGAGCAGCCGATCACCGCGAGGTCGAACTTGAAGCGCCCGACGGCCGCGCGCGTCAGGTCGCCGACCAGCCCGCCGTCGGCCGGCCCCCCGCCGGGGCGCCGCAGCTCGCCTCCCGTCACCACCACCCGCACGCCCTCGGCCTCGGCGAGGATGCGCGCGACGTTGAGGTTGTTCGTGACCACGAGGAGGTTGCGGTGCCGCCGGAGCTCGGCCGCGACGGCCTCGGTGCTCGTGCCGATGTTGAGGAACACGGCGCAGTCGCCCGGCACCTCCGCGGCGCAGGCGCGGGCGATCGCCGCCTTCGCCTCGGCGTGGAGCACCTGCCGGTGGGCGTAGCCGATGTTGGTGGTCCCCGAGGGCAGGATCGCGCCGCCATGCACCCGCTCGAGCCGCCCCGTCTCGGCGAGGTCGCCGAGGTCGCGGCGGATCGTCTGCAGGGTGACGCCGAAGCGCTCGGCCAGATCCTCCACGGTGACGCGGCCCTCGCGCCGGGCGATCTCGAGGATCTCGGGGTGCCGGAAGCTCTGCGTCACGCCCGGCCTCCCTCCCGGCGTCCGTCGTCCCGCGGCCGCGTGGCGCCCCGGCCGGCGCGCCCGTCGCGCCGCGCCCGGACATGCGGCCTCAGCCGGACCGATACGAACGTAAAGGGAAAGAAACCGAAGACAACGCCTTTCTATCCTGCGCGCTGCGTGCCATCGTCGGGCCGACAGTTCCGGAGGCGGGGGAGGCGCCGATGGCGCGGACCGAGGCCGTTGCGGCCGAGTTCGACATCTTCGTGATCGGGGGCGGGATCAACGGCTGCGGGATCGCGCGCGACGCCGCGGGACGCGGCCTGCGCGTCGGGCTGGCCGAGATGGGCGACCTCGCCGGCGCCACCTCCTCGGCCTCGACCAAGCTCTTCCACGGCGGGCTCCGCTACCTCGAGTACTTCGAGGTCCGCCTCGTGCGCGAGTCGCTGATCGAGCGGGAGGTGCTGCTGCGGAACATGCCGCACATCTCCTGGCCGATGCGCTTCGTGCTGCCCTACCACCCCTCCATGCGGTTCGAGAGCGACACGCCCACCTCTCGGTTGCTGTCCTTCGTGATGCCCTGGATGAAGGGCCGCCGCCCCGCGTGGCTGATCCGGCTCGGCCTGCTGATGTACGACACGCTCGGCGGCCGGAAGATCCTGCCCGGCACGCGCACGCTCTCGCTGAAGGGCACGCCCGAAGGGGCGCCGCTCGAGGAGCGGTTCGAGAAGGCGTTCGAGTATTCCGACTGCTGGGTGGAGGATTCGCGCCTCGTCGCGCTCAACGCCCGCGACGCGGCCGACCGGGGCGCCGAGATCGCCGTGCGCACCCGCGTGGCCTCCGCCGAGCGCGAGCAGGGGCCGGGGGGCAGCCTGTGGCGTATCTCGCTGGAGGACCGCGAGACGGGCGAGCGGCGCGAGGTGCGCGCGCGCAGCCTCGTGAACGCCGGCGGCCCCTGGGCGGGCGACGTGATCCGCGGCGTGGTGCGCCAGAACGAGCGCGACACCATCCGCCTCGTGCGCGGCAGCCACATCGTCACCCGGCGCCTCTACGACCATGACAAGTGCTACTTCTTCCAGGGCACCGACGGGCGGATCATCTTCGCCATCCCCTACGAGACCGACTTCACCCTGATCGGCACCACCGACGCCGAGCACCCCGACCCGTCCACCCCCGCGGAGTGCACCCCCGAGGAGCGCGACTACCTGATCCGCTTCGCCAACGGCTACTTCCGTCAGGACATCACCGCCGAGGACGTCGTCTGGACCTATTCCGGCGTCCGCCCCCTCTATGACGAGGACGCGGGCGAGAGCGCCTCCTCGGTGTCGCGGGACTACACGCTGCGCCTCGACGGCCAGGCGGGCGAGGCGCCGCTGCTCAACGTGTTCGGCGGCAAGATCACCACCTATCGCCGCCTCGCGCAGAACGCCGTGCGCGAGCTGCACGGCCATCTCGGGGTGGCGCGCGGCGACTGGACGGACGCGGCCCCGCTTCCCGGGGGCGACTTCCCGCATGACGGCGTGCCCGCGCTCGTGGCGGGTCTGCGGGAGCGGTACCCCTTCCTGACCGCGCGCTGGGCGCTGCGCCTGGTGCGGGCCTACGGCACCCAGGCGGAGGAGATGCTCGCCGGCGCGCGGGAGGAGGCCGATCTGGGCGAGGCGTTCGGCGCCACGCTCACCGCCCGGGAGGTCGAGTGGCTGATGGACCGCGAATGGGCGCGCACCGCCTCCGACGTGATCTGGCGGCGGTCGAAGCTGGGGCTGCGGCTGTCGGGCGAGCAGGCCTCTCGGCTCGGGTCCTGGATGGCCGAGCGCCGCGCCGCGCAGGCGGCGGCGGCATGAGGGGGGCGGGGCGATGACGCTGCGCCTCGAGGGCGTGAGCAAGCGGGTCGGGGCGGAGACGCACATCCACCCCACCGACCTCGAGCTCGAGAAGGGCACGATGAACGTGCTCCTCGGCCCGACGCTCGCCGGCAAGACGACCCTGATGCGGCTCATGGCCGGGCTCGACCAGCCCTCCGCGGGGCGGGTGATCTGGGAGGGCGAGGACGTGACCGGCACGCGCGTCCAGGACCGCCGGGTCGCCATGGTCTACCAGCAGTTCATCAACTACCCGTCGATGACGGTCTACGACAACGTCGCCTCGCCGCTGCGGCTGATGGGGGTCGACCGGGCCGAGATCGACCGACGCGTGCGCGCGACGGCCGAGCTGATGCGGCTGGACGGCATGCTGGACCGCAAGCCGCTCGAGCTCTCGGGCGGCCAGCAGCAGCGCTGCGCGCTGGCCCGCGCTCTGGTGAAGGAGGCGGGGCTCGTGCTGCTCGACGAGCCGCTCGCCAACCTCGACTACAAGCTGCGCGAGGAGCTGCGCGCCGAGATCCCGCGCATCTTCGAGGAGTCGGGCGCCATCTTCGTCTACGCCACCACCGAGCCCGAGGAGGCGCTGCTGCTCGGCGGCAGGACGGCCACGCTCTGGGAGGGCAGGGTGACGCAGTTCGGCCCCACGCCCGAGGTCTATCGCCGCCCGCAGGACAGGGTGACGGCGCGGGTCTTCTCCGACCCCCCGATGAACTTCCTGCGCGTGGAGAAGCGGGGCGGGGAGCTGCGCTTCGGCGACGGCCAGTCCGAGCCCGTGCCGCCCGCGCTCGCCGCGCTGCCCGACGGGCCCTACACGGCGGGGTTCCGCCCCAACCACGTCGAGCTCGCGCGGCACGTGCCGGACGCCATGCGCTTCGAGACGCGCCTCTCCGTGACCGAGATCACCGGATCGGAGACGTTCGTGCATCTCGACCACCACGGCGAGCCCTGGGTCGGGCTGGTGCACGGCGTCCGCTCGCTGCGCGCGGGCGAGCCGATCGAGGTGTTCCTCGACCCGGCGCATGTCTACCTGTTCGCCGAGGACGGCACGCTCGTCTCCGTCGCGCCCTACGCGGAGGCCGCCTGATGGCCCGCATCACGCTCGACGACCTCGCCCATTCCTATCTCGAGCGGCCCGCCGGGGAGGAGGACTACGCCCTCAAGGAGCTCAACCACGACTGGCACGACGGCGAGGCCTACGCGCTGCTCGGCGCGTCGGGCTGCGGCAAGTCCACCCTGCTCAACATCATCTCCGGCCTGCTCCAGCCCTCCCAGGGGCGCATCCTCTTCGACGGCGTGGACGTGACCCACGCGCCCACGGCCGAGCGCAACATCGCCCAGGTGTTCCAGTTCCCCGTCGTCTACGACACGATGACGGTGCGCCAGAACCTCGCCTTCCCGCTGCGCAACCGCGGCGCCGAGGCCTCCTACGTCGCCACCCGGGTGCAGGACGTCGCCGCGATGATCGGCATGGAGGCCGAGCTCGACCGCCGCGCCCGCGGGCTCACCGCCGACGCCAAGCAGAAGATCAGCCTCGGCCGCGGCATGGTCCGCGAGGACGTCAACGCGCTCCTCTTCGACGAGCCGCTCACGGTGATCGACCCGCACATGAAGTGGGAGCTGCGCACGCAGCTCAAGCGGCTCCACGGGGAGTTCGGCCACACCATGATCTACGTCACCCACGACCAGACCGAGGCGCTGACCT
>CAZWWR010000124.1:5484-7464 GCA_964637265.1 uncultured Jannaschia sp. | reverse complement strand
ATCGTGCCGCGCCAGCCCGAGGCGGGGGCGCAGGCGCTGCTGCTCGGGCTCCTCGACGCGGAAGGGGTGCCGCGCGACGCGCCCGACTGGCTGCCGCCGGCCATGAGCGAGGAGGACGCCGCCCGCCTCGTGGCCCAGGGAGCGGCCGAGGCCACGCTAGGCCTCGAGGCGATGGCGCGCGCCTACGACCTGCCCTTCGTGACGCTGGTGGAGGAATCCTTCGACCTGCTCTGCGACCGCCGCGCCTGGTTCGAGCCGCCGCTGCGCGCGCTGATGGCCTTCGCCCGCGGCGGGGAGATGCGCGCCCGGGCCCGGGAACTCGGCGGCTACGACCTCGGCTGCCTGGGCGAGGTGCGCTGGCTCGGCTGAGGGCTCAGTCCTCGCCCTGCACGGGAGGCCCCGGCGTCACGCTGCGGCCGGGCAGGCCGCTCAGTCCGACGGGGCCGGCCTGCAGGTAGCGGCCGACCCGCGGAGCGCCCGGCGTCGCCATGCGCGCGCGCGTGCGGAGGTTGGGCTGGACCGTGGAGGCCGTGCTCTCCCGCGCGAGGATGTAGATGCCCGAGCCGATGATCACCGATGTGCCGAGCACCGTCATCGCGTCGGGCATCTCGCCGAAGAACAGCGCTCCGTAGATCGCCGCCCAGACGATCTGGCTGTACTGCATCGGCGCGACGAGCGTGGCCGGCGCGCTGCGGTAGGCGGTGATGAGCATCAGCGTCGCCCCGAAGCTCAGCGCCGCGACCATCGCGACGAGCCCCAGATGCTCAAGCGGCATCGGCCGGTAGACCATGGGCAGCACCGCTCCCATGGCCACGAAGTTCGCCACGAGCGGATAGAGCAGGAGCACCACCGGCCGCTCGTCCCGCCCGATCTTGCGCACCACCACGCTGGTGAAGGCGCCGAGGCAGGCGGCGACGAGCGCGGCGAGGTGCCCCGCGCTGAGCTCCGTGCCGCCCCAGGGGCGCAGGACGATCACCACGCCCGCGAGCCCGGCCAGCACCGCGAGCCACCGGCGCAGGCGCACCGTCTCCCCCAGCATCGGGATCGAGAGGACGGTGATCACGAGCGGCGCGGCGAACAGGATGGCGTAGACCTGCGCCAGCGGCAGTACCGAGAAGGCGTAGAACGCGCAGGCAGAGACCGTCACCGCGGCCGCGGTGCGGAACGCCGTCCACCAGGGATGGACGGGCCGCAGATCGCGCTTGGCGTCGTCCCGCAGGAGCATCAGCGTGGCCAGCGGGAAGTTGAACAGAACCGAGAAGAAGATGATCTGGAAGGGCGCGTAGGTGGCGCCCAGCGTCTTCACCAGCACATCGTGCGTCGCGAACACCCCAAAGGCCGCGAGCCCGAGCGCCGCGCCCCGCACCGGCCCGGTCATGGGCATCCCCCACGCCGCGGCTCGTCAGGCGACCCCGGTTTGCGGTTCGGCACTTCCGTCGGCCGCGGCTCGGAGGGTGCGGAGGGGGTGCTCGCGGGCGGGGTCCGCCGGACGCGTCGGGCCCCGCCCACGGCTCAGGCGTCGAGCGCGGCGAGGACCGCGTCGCCCATTTCGCGGGTGGAGACCGGGCTGCCGCCCTCGGGCCCCATCAGGTCGGCCGTGCGCAGGCCGCGGGCCAATACCGCCTGCACCGCCCCCTCAAGGCGGTCGGCCTCCGCGCCGGCGTCGAAGCTGTAGCGCAGCGCCATCGCGAAGGAGAGGATGCAGGCGATCGGGTTAGCCTTGCCCTCGCCGGCGATGTCGGGCGCCGAGCCGTGGACCGGCTCGTAGAGCGCCTTCGGCCGGCCGTTCTCCATCGGCAGGCCCAGGCTCGCCGACGGCAGCATCCCGAGCGAGCCGGTCAGCATCGCCGCGAGGTCGGAGAGCAGGTCGCCGAAGAGGTTGTCCGTGACGATGACGTCGAACTGCTTGGGCCAGCGCGTGAGCTGCATGGCGCCCGCGTCGGCGTACATGTGGCTCAGCTCGACGTCCGGATACTCGGC
>CAZWWR010000124.1:0-5474 GCA_964637265.1 uncultured Jannaschia sp. | reverse complement strand
GACTCCATCACGTTGGCCTTCTCCATCGAGCAGACCTTGTTCCCGCGCCGGCGGGCCAGCTCGAAGGCGGATCGGGCCACGCGGGCGATCTCGCTCTCGGTGTAGCGCTGGGTGTTCACGCCGACGCGCTCGTTGCCCTCCTTGTGGATGCCCCGGGGCTCGCCGAAGTAGACGCCGCTCGTAAGCTCCCGGACGATCATCACGTCGAGCCCGGCCACCACCTCGCGCTTGAGCGAGGAGAAGTCGGCCAGCGCGTCGAAGCATTGGGCGGGCCGCAGGTTGGCGTAGAGATCCATCTCCTTGCGCAGGCGGAGCAGGCCGCGCTCGGGCTTCACCGAGAAATCGAGCGCGTCGTATCTCGGCCCGCCGACGGCGCCGAGAAGCACCGCGTCCACCTCCTGCGCCCTGGCCATCGTGTCGTCGTGGAGCGGCGTGCCGTGGGCGTCGTAGGCCGCCCCGCCGACGAGATCCTCCTCGACATCGAAGGCAAGCCCGTTCGAGCCGAACCAGTCGATCATCCGGCGCACCTCGGCCATGACCTCGGGGCCGATGCCGTCGCCCGGCAGGATCAGGAGGGAGCGGTTCGCCATGGGGTTCGCCTGTGCTGAAGGGGGCCGGCCGGGCCGGCCGCGGGTCGGCGGTTCGCGTAGCGCCGGGGCCGTGACGCGTCAAGGAAGGGCCCAAGCCTCCCCCGGCGGCGCCTCGGGCGTGCGGCCCGCCCGATCCGGGGAGCCACCCTCGACGCTCCCCGCGAGCTCCGCCCCGGCGCCGGAGCTCCGGCCGGAGGTGACGCCCGATCCGATCTCGAGATCGACCCAGACGGCCCGGCCCGGCCCGGCGGCGATCGCCTCCTCGTGGCCGTCCTCGCCCGGGGCGGGCCAATGCACGCCAGAGGCGATGACGGACAGATCCCGCGCCGGCAGCACGTAGTCGACGCGGAGGGGGCCCGGACCCTCCCAATCGGCGGTATCGAGCGCCGGATCCCCCCGGTGCGGCGGCGTCCGGTCGGGCTGGGCCGCTCCGCCGGGACTCCGTGGGCGGGGATCCTGCAGGGCGGGGTGGTTGATCAGCGCGCGGATGGCCTCGCGCCGGCCCTCGCCGTCGCGCGGATCGAGGTTCGCCCGACCCAGCAGGATGGGGCCCTCCACCTCTCCGGCGAGCTTCGCCGCAAGCGCCAGTTCGTCGCGCCCGCGCAGGCCGTTGCGATCCTCCGGGCCGTCGAAGACGGGGGTCGACGCGGCCAGCGTCACGAGCGTCAGCCGCGTCCCCGCCACCTCCAGCGGGACGACCCACTGCGCGACCGTGGCCAGCGGAACGAGCGTCTCGGAACCGGGCGGCAGCAGGTGCGTGACGTCCTCCCCGGCATTCTCCGCCCAGAGGAGATGCGACAGGTCCTCGGCCTCGCCGAGCGGGAGCCGGGAGAGGAGGAGGAGGCCGCCCGACCCGGTGAAGCGGCCATAAGCGAGGGCGTCCCGAGGCTCCCCCCAGATGCCGTTCTGGTTCAGGTCGAAGCCCGAGGGCAGCCCGCTGTTCGGCCTCAGGTGGACGGCGTGGGTGTAGGCCAGACCGGCCTCGAGGAGCCGCAGCCGGACGGCGGAGGGGCCGGCGCCCTGCGCGTCCCAGTCGACGTCCCCGAGCAGGATCACGTCGGCGTCGATCGCGTGGATCACCGAGAGAACCGCCTCGACCTGGGGGTCGTCGTCCTTGAGCAGGTCGTGCAGCATCAGGCCCGGTCCCTCGCGCCCCAAGCCGCTGTGGAAGGTGGCGACGCGGATCCGCTCGGCCTCCGCTGGCAGCGCGGAGAAGAGGGCGACTAAGAGGAGGGCGACCGTCAGACCGGAAGGAAATCCGGCTCGGCGGCGGCATCCTCCCCGGTCCGGCTCCGGCCGGCCTCGAGGTGACGGGCGACGCGCCGCAGGGCCATCCCGCGGAGGACGAGGCAGGCGGGGAGGAAGGCCCAGAGCGAGAATGTCCATACCAGGAGCAGGTCCGACTGCAGCAACGAGATGCCATGAAGCCGGCCGAGAAGCAGGCCCGCGGGCGGGGCGAGGTATGGCAGAGCGGCGCCTAATGTCAGGTTAAGCGAGCCGTCGCGCCGAAGCCTGGCCGCGAGGTCTGCCGCGGGGGCGGGGTCGTAGGCGGGCAAGTTCCGGTAGAACTCCCCGCCCACCACGCCGTTTTGCGCATTTCGGGGCAACTTTCCCCCCGGCCAGCGACGCACCGCAATCGCCGTGCCGAAGCCGAGCACGCCAAGGAGCGCGGCGAGCGTCGAAAGGCCCGCCGCTGCCCGTATCTCGGCCACCGCGCCCGGCGCCGTCCCAGGCGGCAGGAGCCAGACGACGAGTCGCACGGGGCTGAGGGGAAAGTCGAGCAGGTCGCCGAACCGCAGGCCGATGGCCCGCACGAGCCCGGAGAGCGTCGACGGGTCGTGCGCGTCCCGGCACAGGAGGGCCACGAAGACCAGCGCCAGCAGCAGCACCGTGAAGCGGGCCCGGTTGAACGGCGGCGCCCCGCGGAACTCCACCAGCGCAGGCACCGTGGCCGCATACTCCCAGAGTGTGAACGCCACGGCGCAGAGGGCGAGCACCAGCATGGTCTGGACGACGTGCTCGCTCTGGTCCGGCAGGAGGAGGAGGGGGGCGAGGATCAGTCCAGCAACCAAAATCGCGCGGACGATTCCGCCAGCAACCCGAGCCATCCCGATTCCTTGCTTCGGCGGGGGTCACCCCCCGCCGCCTGCATGCTCCGCCTCGCGGCGCCGCCTCTACCGGGCGGTCACCGTGGTCGTACGGGCACCATCGGTTGTTTAACTTCAGCCCGCAAGCGATTGACGCTGCATGGAAAGAGATATCCACACCCCTGTGGTGAGAAAGCCGCGTGCCCAGTCCAACCAATTGACCGGAAAGGACCATTCGGGCGCCGGGGTCTGCTCCGCCCGCGTTCGCTCCTCGCGGCGAGCGTTCCCGCAACCTCGTCACGGGCGCGGTCAGCAAGGAGGCTGAGAACGACCAAGCGATGGCGCAGCAGCCGACCGATCCCGGCGAAACCCGGCGTCCGATCCCCGCCGCAAGGAACGAGCGGCGGACGCTCCACAGCGGTGTCGAAACCGCTTGCCGAGGAGCGAGCAGATGGGCCGATTCGGGCGGAAGCTGCGAATCTCTCGAAACGGACCGAGATAGGCAGGGATCCTTCCGCTGGCGCCGACCCGGCGACGGACTGCCGGCGCGCCCCTAGACCCAGGGGCGCGCCTGAGCCGCCTGCGCCTCGAAGGCGGATATGGCTTCGGCGCGGGCCTCGGTCAGGCCGATGTCGTCGAGCCCCTTGAGGAGGCAGTCCTTCTTGAACGGGTCGATCTCGAAGGGGAACGCCGTGCCGTCGGTCAGCCGCACTTCCTGCGCCTCGAGATCCACGGTGATGCGGGCGTTGGCGCCCTTCTCGGCGTCGGCCATCACGGCGTCGACCTGATCCTGCGGAAGGACGATGGGCAGGATGCCGTTCTTGAAGCAGTTGTTGTAGAAGATGTCGGCATAGGAGGGCGCGATCACCGCGCGGATGCCGAAATCCAGCAACGCCCATGGCGCATGCTCCCGCGAGGAGCCGCAGCCGAAGTTCTCGCCCGCCACGAGGATCTCCGCGTCCCGATAGGCGGGCTGATTGAGCACGAAATCGGGCCGCTCCGCCCCGGCCTCGTCGTAGCGCATCTCGTCGAACAGGTTCACGCCGAGACCGGAGCGCTTGATCGTCTTCAGGAACTGCTTGGGGATGATCATGTCGGTGTCGACGTTGATCAGGGGCAGCGGCGCGGCGACGCCGGTGATCGTCTCGAACTTGTCCATCTCGCGGGCCTCCTCGGGCGTCATGCCGGCCGCAGACCGGGGCCGGCTCCGCCCCCGCCCGCGCCGCGGGCCTCGCTACCCCTCCGGCACGCCGAAGGTCAACGCCGCCCAGAGCGAGCGCCACATCGCGCCGTCCGCCTCCGGATCCAGGGGCTCCATCGTCACCGCGTCGGCAAGGTAGTGGTGTCCCGGCCGAACGGGCAGCAGGGCGCGGCCCTCGCCATCGGTCCGGTGCAGCGTCACCTCCAGCGCGCCGTCCGGGGCCCGCTCGAACAGCTCGACCTGCGCGTCGGCGCGGGGCGCGCCCCGCAGCATGACCCGCACCGGCAATCCGCCGGACAGGTCGTCCCTGTAGGGGTTGGCTTCGGCCACGATCTCGGTTTCCAGGCCGAAGGCGCGGTCCTCTCCCTCCGCGTCGCCGACCCCGACGAGTGCCTTGACGTGGCGGGTGTAGCTCTCGGTCACGCCGTCCCACGGGAGGCCGCGCGCCTCGTGAGCCTCCAGCGTGCCGGCGAGGTCCTTGTGCGCGACGAAGCCGCGGAACACCTCGGGCGACCGGTAGCGCAGGCGCCTGGGCGACGTCTCGTGGACGATCGCGAGCAGGCCGTCGGGCAGGTCCTCGAGGCGGTAGGCGGGATCGGTTCCGCTGCGGGGGTCGAGAGTTAACGCGCGTCCGCCGAGTTCGGCCTCTGAGCGCGCGACGTTACTCGGCAAGTAGCTGTAGCTCGGCCCCTCCATGTCGTCGCCGACGCGGATGCGGAGCTCCGCCGTCGTGCCCGCAGGCACCGTCCAGGCCTCCGCGTCGAGCCAGAACTCGTGTGCGCGGCCCTGGGGCGCAACGAGCAGCAGGGACAGTGCGATCAACAGCAGTGTCGGGATGGCTGGCACATGATCCTCCTCGGCTGGCGCTGACGGTGGCGCGCGGCATCTCGGTGTCAACCGGCGCACCATTCGCCATGCCTTCGAGACCACCGGCGGTCGACATCACGGGCGTTCGGCGTGTGGCGTTCAGGCACTGCGTGCGTCTTTAGGGCCGATGCCCGTCAGCGAAGTCTTTTGCACCCACGGTGCATGGCGAGACCGATCGAAGATGCGCGAGCCGATGCACTGTTCGTGCCGGGACCGGACGTGTCGGCCGCCGGATATGCCGTGGTCTGGGACGCCGGGGCGACCCGCTCATTCGGGGCATGTCCTCCGGGGCGCCGATCGCGGGCCTTGGTAAGGCTGGCGGATGGTTTGGAGGGGCGATGCGGCTGAACGGTGGTGGGCCGAACGGGATGCCTGCCGTCCCCCTGAGCGAGAGCGTGTCTGCGTTGGGGGAGCCTGGTTTCGACGGTGTGGACCTGTCTGCGGTGGCGAAGAACGTGGGGGTTGCGAACCGCATCTTCGCGGAGGTGGGCTGGGAGTAGGCCCG
Organism: uncultured Jannaschia sp.; assembly: GCA_964637265.1. Classification (GTDB taxonomy): domain Bacteria; phylum Pseudomonadota; class Alphaproteobacteria; order Rhodobacterales; family Rhodobacteraceae; genus Jannaschia. The sequence continues at coordinate 224 of CAZWWR010000124.1, read as the reverse complement.
GGCCGGGGTCTCGGGCTGCGGGGCATCCGACCTCCGTCCATGAGGCCCCGGCGCAGAGGACCCCGGCGTTGCGGCCGCCATGCACGGGACCGCGGCGTGGGGGCCGCAACGCACAGGTCCCCGTCGCATCGGGTCCTGGCGCATCGGCCTCCGGCACGTCGGGTCCTGACGCATCTTGCGGCCGGGCATCGGGTCCTGGCGCATCCGGCCGCCGGGCATCGGCC
>CAZWWR010000123.1:0-7677 GCA_964637265.1 uncultured Jannaschia sp. | reverse complement strand
TCTCCTCGACCAGCACGATGGCGTTCTTGATGAGCATCCCCGACAGGCTGAGCAGCCCGAGCAGCGCCGTGAAGCTGAAGGGCAGTCCGGTCGCGTAGAGGCCGATCGCCACGCCGCACACGGCCATCGGCACGATCGTCCAGATCACGGCCGTCTGGCGGAGCCTGCCGAACAGCAGCACGGTGATCAGGAGCATCACCCCGAAGCTGAGCGGCATCTGGCGGCCGAGCGACGCCTGCGCCTCGCCCGCGCTCTCGAACTCCCCGCCCCATTCGAGCGCGTAGCCGGGCGGCAGCGGAATCGCCTCGACCAGGGGGCGGACGGCCGGAAAGACCTGCGGCGGCGTCAGCCCGGCGATCACGTCGGCCTGCACGGTCACGGTGGGCTCGCGCCCCCGCCGCTCGATCACCGTGTCGCGCGAGATCACCTCGAAGCCGTCGACGACCTGCGCGAGCGGCATGTACGTGCCCGCCGCGGGCGACCAGACCGGCTGCTCGAGCAGGGCGCGGCCTTCGTCCTCCCCGGTGGCGGTGCGCACCACGATGTCGATCTGGCGGTCGCGCTCGCGGTAGGTGCCGGCGGTCACGCCGTCGGTCACGAGCGCCACGGCGGTCGCCACGTCGGCGCGCTGGATGCCCGCGGCCTGCGCGCGGCGGTCGGCGTAGACGGGCCGCGTGACGATCTCGCGCTCGTGCCAGTCGATCGCCTCGGAATGCAGCTCGGGCACCCGCGCCATCGCCGCCATCGCCTCGCGGGCCAGGGCGCGCAGCACATCCGGGTCGGGCCCCGAAAAGCGCGCCTCGAAGTCGGCGGGCACCGAGGGCCCGTAGATGATGCGGCGGGTGGAGACGTGCGCATGCGGCAGCGTCCGGGCCACGTGGAGGTCGAGCGCGGCGCGGAGCGCGGGGATCTCCTCGACGTCATGCGTGCGGATGACCAGCTCGCCGTAGGAGGGCTCGGGACCCTCGGGCGTGTAGGTCAGCAGGAAGCGCGACAGGCCGCGGCCCACCGACGTGGTGACGGCGGCCACCTCGGGGCGCGCGAGCAGCCACTCCTCGACCTCCGCGAGATCGTCCGACGCGGCCCGGATCGAGCTGCCCTGCGCGGCCTTGTACTCGAGGTAGAAGATCGGCGTCGCGGCGGGCGGGAAGAACTGCTGCCGGACCTCCGTCATCAGGAAGACCGAGGCGCCGGTGACGGCCACGAGCGCGGGGATCACCAGCCAGCGCACCCGCAGCGCCCCGCGGACGAGCCCCCGGTACGCGCGGAAGACGGGGTCGCCATAGGCGTCCTCCCCCTCGGCCAGCCCGCCGGTCCTGAAGACGTAGGACGACAGGAGCGGCGTGACGGTCACCGCGAAGACCCACGACAGGGCGAGCGACAGGGCGATCACCGCGAAGAGAGAGAACAGGAACTCGCCCGAGGCGTCGGGGCTCAGCCCGATGCCCGCGAAGGCCATGATGCCGATCACCGTGGCGCCTAGCAGCGGCACGCCGGTCCGGCCCACCGCCTCCTCGGCGGCCTCGGTCGCGGGAGTGCCCTGCCGCATCCGCTGCTGCATCGCCTCGGCCACGACGATGGCGTTGTCGACCAGCATCCCCATCGCGATGATCAGCGCGCCCAGCGAGATGCGCTCGACCTTGATGTCGAAGAGGTACATCCCGAGGAACGTCGCGGTGACGGTGAGCAGCAGCGACGCGCCCACCACGAAGGCGGCCCGCGGCCCCATGAACAGCGCCAGCACCCCGATCACCACGCCCACCGACAGCGCGAGCGAGCGGAGGAAGGTCGCCGAGGCCTCGTCCACCACGCGGTGCTGCTCGTAGATCGGATGGACCTCGACGCCGACGGGAAGCTGCGCCACGGCCGCGTCCAGCGCCGCCTCGACACGCTCGCCCACCGTGACGATGTTGAGCGACTGGAGCCCGGCCACGCCCAGCGTGAACGCCTCGACGCCGTCGTGCCGAACGACGTGCGACGGCTCGTCGACGCGCCCGCGGGAGACCTCCGCGAAGTCGAGCAGGTTCACGATCTCCTCGCCCGCCCCGAAGGAGAGGCCGGCGATGTCGGCGGCGCTGTCCTCGGCGGCTGGCGCGTCGATGCGCTGGCGTCGCTCCCCGGCATCGGCCGCCCCGCTCGGCACGACGTCCGTCGCAGTCGCGATCGCCTCGAGCAGCGCGCCGGGCGCGATGGCCGCCTGACTCAGCAGGCGCGGGTCGAGATCGACGAAGATCGCCTCCTCGGGCAGGCCAAGCACCTCGGCCCCCGCCACGCCGGAGACGGCCAGCATCTCGCGGCGCAGGAAGGTGGCGATCTCGTGCACGTCCGCGTCCGGGTAGCCCGGCGCCGTGACCGCGTAGTAGAGACCGTAGGTGTCGCTGAAATCGTCGTTCACCGTGGACGGCAGGGCACCCGCGGGCAGCGCGGCCCGGGCGTTGTCCACCCGGTCGCGCAGGTCGTCCCAGACCTGCGGCAGTTCCGAGCCGTCATAGGTCGCGTAGGTCTCGACCTCGATGACGGAGACGCCCGGCGCGTTGCGCGAGGTGATCGTCTCGATCTCGCCCATCTGCTGGATCTCGGCCTCCAGCACCTCGGAGACCTCGACGGCGACCTCTGAGGCGGCGGCGCCGGGATAGGGCGTGATCACGAGGGCCGACTTCAGCGTGAAGACCGGATCCTCGAGCTTGCCCACCGCGAGGTAGCCGAAGGCCCCGCCGACGAGGGCGAAGAGGATCAGGAGCCACGTGTAGAGCGGCCGGGCGATGGAGAACCGGGCGAGGGTGCGCATTCAGGGCTCCTCCGGGGCGAGGCCGTCGTAGCGGCGCACCCGCTCCCCCGGGGCCAGGAGATGGGCGCCGGCGGCGACGATCTCCGCCCCGTCCGGCAGTCCGTCGACGGTCAGCGTGACGCCGTCGGGCGAGGCGAGGCTGATCTCGGAGGGCAGGACCGTCCCGACCTCGCCGTCATCCGGGTCCGGGCGGAACACCATCACCTCGAAGCCGCGATCCGTGCGCCCGAGGATCGCCGCGGCGGGCAGGACCCGGGCGGGTTCGCGCAGGGGCAGCAGGACGTCGACGCTCATGGAGGCCCCGGGGATGAGGCCGCCCGCGTCCCCGGGCGGCACGATCAGCGCCATGCGGAAGGACTGACCCACGCGCCCCGTCTGCGGCTCGAACTCGGCCAGGGCGAGCGGGGTCGTCCCGCCGCCCGGCAGCGTGCCGCGGAAGCGCAGCGCGTCCACGTCGCCCGCACGCATCAGCACGCGCTCGGGCACCTCGATCTCGACGCGCACCTCGCTCAGGTCGTGGAGCGCGAGGATCGGCTGGCCGGGCTCGACATTCGTGAACCCGGCCGCCAGCCGCTCGGCCACCAGACCGTCGAAGGGCGCGACGAGTTCCGCGTCCTCCAGCGCGGCCCGCGCGTCTCTCAGGGCAACCGCGGCAAGATCGCGGGCCGTGGCCGCGTCCTCGGCCACGACGTCCGCGGCGACGTTGCGCTCGGCCAGCGCGGCGACGCGGGCCGCCTCGCGCCTTGCCTGCGCAAGAGCGAGTTCGGCCCGTTCGACGGCGCGCTCGAACGGGTCGGGGTCGAGCCGCGCGATCACGGTGCCCGCCGCGACCCTCGCGCCCTCGCGCGCGGCGAGCTCGATCAGGCGCCCGCCCACCTCGAAGGAGAGCGCCGCCGTCTCGCGCGGCACGACGCGGCCGAAGAAGGTCCGCGCGGGCGGCCGCGCCTCGGACGGCTCCAGCAGCCGCACCGACCGCAGGGGCGCGGGATCGCCGGAGGGCGTGAGGTCTCCCGCGAAGGCCGCCCCACCCGACAGGAGGGCGAGGACGAACAGACACTGGCGCATGGTGGTCTCCTCGGGCAAGGTTGAGCCACTGGAAGGCGACCAACCGTTCGGTTGGTTGCAGAGCAGATAGGACCGGGAGCCGCGAGTCAATGTCATCCGCGCAGGCCACCCCGCGCGCAGGCGCACAACCGGACGGGGAGGAGGCCGAGCGGCGCCTTGCGGGCCGGCGCCGCGAGGTCGCGATCGCCGCGTTGCCCGTGTTCCTCGAACGCGGCTACGCGGGCACGTCGATGGCCGCGCTGGCCCGCGCGACGGGCCTGCACAAGTCGTCGCTCTACCACCACTTCCCGTCGAAGGAGGCGCTGTTCCTCGCCGCCCTGACCGCCGAGGCGACCGCCTCGCTCGAGGCCATCGAGGCGCTCGTGGACCGCAAGGAGCGGCCCGCCGACGAGCGGCTTCGGGAGGCGTTCGAGCTCTGCCACGACGCGATGCTCGGCTCGCCCATCGGCCAGCTCGTCACCGTGATCGCCGAGACCTCCCGCGCCGTGCCCGAGGTCGCGCAGGGGTTCCACGACGGCTTCATCGCCCGCTTCCGCGGCGCTCTCACCACCCTCTACGAACAGGCCGTCGCCGAGGGCACCCGCCGCGCCCTCGCCCATGCCCGCATCGCCGACCTCGTGTTCGGCCCGCTGCTCAGCCGCGCGATGGAGGAGATCATGTTCGCCGGCACCCCCGACACGGCCGAGATCATGCGCGCCGGCCGCGACCGCGCCCAGTTCGTCGCCATGATGGAGGAGCTGACCCGGACGGGCGACGCCTGACCCCCCGCCTCCCTGCGGAGCCGGCCGACCTGCCAGCTCGGTAGGCGCCCGTGGGTGGGGATACTTTTATATCAGATGTCTACGGTCCGACGTTCAACCTGAACTTCCTCCGGCAGCGGGGATGATCGCCCGCTCGGACGGGACGAGGGCGATCTGGAACCGCTGGAGAGAACCGGGTCCAGAACCTCGCCGATCCCCACGCTCGCGCAGGGCGAGCCGGATGCACGCCGTCGGCCAAGACCTTGCCGGGACGGGATTCCTCCGGCGGCCATCCATGCTACCGTCCGCCCATGCCCATCCGTCCCTCGCAGCGGTTCTTCTACCCCATCGACTGGCCGCAGCTCTCGGCCGCGATCCGCTTCGGCCGGGCCCATGGCCGCTGCGAGCGCTGCGGACGGCCGCACGGCGCGGTGATCTGGCACCTGAGCCGGCGCATGGTCGCCGGTCGCCGGGGCCTGTGGTGGGACGCGGACCGCGCCCGCTGGCGCTGCGGCCGGGGCCGCACGGTCGCGCGGCACCTGCTGCCGTCGCCGGACGACATGGCCGCGCTGCACCTGCAGCTCGCGTTCTGGCCGGGTTTCGAACGGGCGGAGTGGCCGAAGCGGTCGCGCGTCGCGCTGTCCTGCTGCCATCTCGACCACGACCCGACCAACAACGCGGCCCGCAACCTCGCCGCCCTGTGCCAGCACTGCCATCTCGACCACGACCGCGCCGACAATCTCGCCCGGCGGCGGGAGGGCGCGCGGCGGCGCATCCGCGCCGGGTCGGAGCGGCTGCCGGATCTTTAGGGACCGGTGCGGTGCGTATGCGTTGGCCGGTGCGGCAATCCCGACGTCCGGCCCGCAGTCGAACCGAAAGCTGCAGGGGCGTCCGCCCGACGGATGGCCTGCGACCTCCGGCCCTCCCGCTCCGCGCCGAAACGCCATCCCCCGGGCCCCGCGCAACGCCCCCCTCCCGCGCGTCATTCTATGTCCCGGCCCTGCCCCCGATACCGGCTGCAGCCGGCAGGCCGGTTGACGGGGATGCCGGATCAGATAGGTCGGACACGGATGGTACGGCTGCGTCCCGTTCGCCGGAGTCCCAGTCCACGGGACCCTGCCCCCATCCCCCTCACCCCTCGCCGCGGATCTCTCGCAAGGTGCCGCCCATGGTCAGGTGGACGAACCGCCCGAGCGTCGAAGGGGCAGCCACTTGGCACGAGCCGGCTCCTCGGCATACACCGGCGGCAGGCCTCCGAACGTCAGGGCGTGCCCGGGACCGACGATCACCACCAGTTCTCGATTTGAATGCCGATGCTGGTCCCGTCGGTCTGGCCGCCGAGCGAGGCCTGGCTGGTGATCGCGCCCGGTTCGTTCCAGTCCGCATGGGTCACGTAGGCGCGGAGCTGCGGGCGCGCGAAATAGCCCGTGCGGCCGAAGGAGTAGAACGGCGCCAGCGTCACCTTCCGGAGCGACCGGGCGTCACCGTCCTCCGGATCGACCCGGTCGTAGCCCAGCTCGACGGCGAGGCCCCACTCGTCGGTGAAGTTGACCTGCGGCCGGATGCCCAGCGAGGCCCAGTCCTCGGACAGGTCGCCGATCTCGGTCCGCTGCCAGACGGCCGTCGCCTGGGTCTGGAACCGCTCCGAGGGGGTGAGCAGCGTGTGCGTGACGAGGCGCAGCCGGCTGTCGCCGTCGCCCGCGCCCACGACCCCCGTCGAGGAGAAGTCGAGCCCCGTCCCCTCGCCGTAGAGGAGGGCGTTCTGCCAGGTCCCCCAGGGGAGCGAGAAGTTCTCCGCATGGAGGCGCAGGGCGAAGCCGCCGTCGCCGCTCGCGTCGTCGCCCCCGTCGTCGAGCAGCGCGAGCCCCAGCTCGCCGCGCCAGTCCCCGCCGAGCGGGATGTCGTGGACCCTCAGGTCGAGCGCGGTCGAGCGGAAGTCGTCATCCTCCGCGTCGTCGTGGAACAGCGCGGTCGACAGGCCCACGGCCCCGAGGCGCAGGTTCTCGAGGCCCACCCCGTCGCCGGTGTAGTTCTCGTAGTAGAAGTCGGTCATGTGCACGTCGCGGCGGCGGTAGTAGCGCCGGCCCGCCCAGACGAAGGCCTCCCGCGCGACGCCAGCGCCCAGCCCCTCGACCCCGGCATAGGCCTGGACCAGGTCGCCGCCCTCCTCGAGCGGGTCGTCGCGCACGAGCGCGTTCGAGTCGCCGAAGCCGTTGACCATGGCCTCCGCGATGAAGGCGGAGCCGCCGTCGAGCGGATGCCGGTATCCGAGCGCGAACTCGAAGTAGAGGTCGCTCTCGTTGCCGAGGCGATACTTGGACGCCGCCCCCGGCACCTGGAAGGCCACCATCGCGTCGCCGTCCGTCAGGCCGAAGCCGAACCGGTAGTAGCCCGCCCAGAAGAACCCCCGCCCGGCGCCCTCCTCGTCCAGCAGGCCCGCCCCGGCCGTGTAGCCGGGCATCGGATCGAAGAGGCCCTGAGCGCCCGCCGGGCCAAAAGCGCCCATCGCACCCGCGAGGGCCGACGCGCAGGCCGCCCCCAGTTGAACCGTCCTGTGCATGTCGACCCCTCCCAAGGCGCGGCAATCTGCGTGCCCCGCCCCGGGCGCCGGACGGTGCGCCGGCGGCCCGCCCGCTCCGGCAGGGCGCCTCCATCCTCCGGCCGGAGCCGGATTCGGCAAACGGCGGACGGCGCGGACCCCTCATTCGGCCCCCCGCCGTGGCCGCGCGAGCACGCCCCCGCCGGCGCCCCGGTCAGGGGCAGGCCGCCCCCGCCCGGTCAGGCGTCCATGCGCACCGTCTCCTCCACGAGCCAGCGCACCACCTCCTCCATCGCCTCGCGCTCGCCCGCCCCGGACGCCATCGCCTCCCGGTAGATGCGCAGCTGCTCGTCGGAGCTGGTCCCCCGCTCCGCGATCGTCGCCGCGTGCTCGACCTCGGTGAGGCAGCCCAGATCCTCGGCATAGGGCCGCACCAGCTCGATCAGCTCGTGGGTGTGTTCGACGAACCCCACCGTCCGGCGCTTGCCGAAATCGCCCAGCTTCGCCTCCGCGCCGTAGCGCATCGCCCGCCACTTGTTCTCGGC
>CAZWWR010000122.1:0-7694 GCA_964637265.1 uncultured Jannaschia sp. | reverse complement strand
CGATCACGAGGACCCGCGCGGCGGCCTCCGCCCCTCCGGCCCGGACCAGCCAGCCGCCGGGAGCGCGCGACGCCGCCTCGAGCCGTCGCCCCGTCTCCACGGCGCCGCCGGCGGCGCGGATGGCACGCGCGGCATCCTGAAGGAGGCGGTGGGTGTCGATGTCCCAGGCGGCCGCATGCCACCCGGTGCGCGTGACGTCCGGCCCCAGGATCGGGACACGGGCCCGCGCCTCCTCGGGGCTCAGAGGGGTCAGTTCCATGGCCGCGATGTCGGCCTCGGCGCGGGCCTCCTCGCCCCGGAGGCCGACGAGCATCAGACCGCGGGGGCCGAGATGGCCGGCCGCCTCGTGCGCCTCCCGGCTGGCCCGGTTGAGCGCCACGACCGCGGGCGCGCCGTAGCGCTCCTCGAACAGCGCGGCCGAGCGGCCCGAGGCATGGGTGCCCAGATGGGCCTCCGCCTCCCAGACCCGCACCCGCCCGATCGCCGAGAGCGCCGCCCCCGCCGTGAGCCCCGCGACGCCGCCGCCGATGACGAGGAAATCGTCCATGGCGGGACAGTGACGCAGGGGCGTGAGGCGGGCAACCGCTGATGGCCGGGCCCGCCCGGATCGGCCCGCTTCGGCTCGTGCCGGATGCGAACCGGCCCAAACGGGCGGCAGGTGCACCCCCGCGCGAGCCGGGCACGGGCCCTCCTCCGCCCCTCACGGGGGCGTCCGCGCACCCAGGCATATGCGGTGCCGCGGCGAGGGCGCGCGGGCGGACGGCGCTAGGCCTCCTCGAGCCGGTCCGTGGCCGGTGGCGGCGTGGGGGTGAGCGCCGAGAGCTCGGCCTCGAGCTCCGCGTCGAGCGCGAAGTCCCCGGCCGCGAGCGACGGCATCAGCTGCTCCCGCGAGCGGGCGGAGACGATGGGCGCGGTGACGCCCGTGCGCGAGGCCACCCATGCGACGGCCAGCGTCGCGGGATGGGTGCCCGCGCGGGCGGCGATCTCAGGCAGTCGCGCCGCCGCCTCGTGCATCCAGGACGGGGCGTAGCGGTCGCGGTACATGTCGTTCGTGCTCAGGCGCCCGGTCTCGCCGCGGGCGTACTTGCCCGTCAGGAGGCCTCCGCCGAGCGGCGAGTAGGGCGCGCAGGCGATCCCCTCGGTGGCGCAGAGCGGCAAAATCTCGACCTCGGCCTGCCGCTTGAGGAGCGAGAGCATGGGCTGCACGATGTCCACGAGGAGGCCGAACTCGCGGGCGATCCAGTCGGCCTTCATGATCTGCCACGCGGCGTAGTTGCTCACGCCCACGTGGCGGATGGCCCCGGCCTCCTTCAGGGCGGCGAGCGCCTCGAAGGTGTGGTCGAGCGGCACCGTCGCGTCGAAGCGGTGCATGTAGAGGATGTCCACCGTGTCGAGGCCCAGCCGGGCGCGGCTCTCCTCGACCTCCTCCCGGATCACCTCCGCGCGGGCGCCGGCGCGCATCCCGGTCTTGGTGGCGATCACGAGGCCGTCGCGCTCGGAGGCGACGAGGCGCCCGAGGATGCGCTCGCTGTCGCCGCCGCTGTAGACGTAGGCCGTGTCGAAGAAGGTGATGCCCGCCTCGCGGCAGGCCTCGTACATCGCCGCGCTCTCGGCCTCGGACGCGGCGGCGCCGCCGAACTGCATGGTGCCGAAGCAGAGGGCGGAGGCGGGCGTGCCGTCGGGCGATGTGATGCGGGTCATGCCCGCGGGATGCCCCAAGCGCCGCCCACCGCGCAAGCCTCGCGTCCGTGGCGGGGCGGAGGGCGGAGCGGCGGCTCTCAGGGCAGCGTGACCTCGCGCACCCCCGTCCGGACCCCGCGGGAACGCTTCCATTCGAGCACCTCGGTCCGCGTGCGCCAGCCGTAGGAGGTGTCCCGGATGACGGCGTCCCAGTGCAGCGCGCCGCCCCCGATGCGCCACGGATCCAGCACGAGGCCCGCCCGCATCGGCGCCCCCCGGGCGGTGATCACCGCGGAGGAATGCTCCAGCCGGAACGGGTTGTCGGCGTTCGCCACGGCGAGGTGCAGGTCGAGTGTGCGGAAGCGCTCGCCGCTGAGGCGGACGTACATCTCGTCGGCCCAGTGGTAGCAGAGCCCCTTGGGCCTCAGGCCGAGGTTGACGCGCGCGTTGTGCACCAGCGGCGGCGCGTCCGCGCCCCATTCGGAGGCCAGCGCGAGGGGATGCGCGTGCGCCACCGCGGCTGCGCGGCGGGCCTCCTCCGGATCGACGCCGGGCCCGAGCGCGAGGATCGCCGCGGCGAGGGCCGGCTCCGAGGCGGAGCGGTCCGGGGGCGCGGCGCAGGCGGCCAGCAGCGGCAGGAGCAGGAGGACGAGACGGCGCATGGGTCTGGATTTCCCGCCCGCGCCGTCAATGCAAGGGCGCGTCGGGCATCACCCTGCGAGGTGTCAGATCGGCCACGCAGTCTGTGTCGAGCGCGGCCGCCGGACCGGGCACGAAGGAGGCCGAGATGTTTCGCCCGCAATCCGAGAACAGCGACGCGCCGTGCCCGGAGTCTAGCAGGATGACCACCCGCGCGTCGGCCAGCGTCGCGGCGGCCTGCTCCGACCACCGCCACGCCGTCTGGGAGTCGTTCGTCCCGCAGATCGACAGCACCGGCACGTCCGAGGAGACCGGCCCGGTGAAGCCGTCCCGCGGGGCGGGCTCGAACTTGTCGCGGACGTCGTAGAACGCCTTCTGCATGGCGCGCGCCTCCTCACGGAGGACGACCGCGAAGGGGAAGCCCTCGGTCGCCGCCCGGCCGCCCCCGCGGGAGTTGAAGGGGATGTCCTCCTGACAGGCGTAGACTTAGAGGCCGAGCGCCGCCTCGATGGCGTCCTCGACGCCGGACAGCTCGCCCTCGAGGATGTCGAAGGTGCGCGCCACGTGGGTCCCGTCCATGGCCGGGACGAGGTCGAGCAGGACCGCCCTGTCCGGCCCGGTGACGTTGCGCCGGACCCGGCCGCCGATGGCCTCGCGGCTGCGCTCGCCCCTTTGCAGGCGCGTATAGTCGGTGAGCGCGGCGGCGATGTCGTGCTGGTCCATCGCCCCGAGTGCCGCGATGGCCCGCTGGTCGAAGGCCCGCGCGACGCCGGGCGTGGCCGTGCCCACCGTGAGGTCGTCCTTCAGGCGGGTCAGCACCGCCGGCACCCCCTCGGCCCCGTCGGCCATCGCCTCCGCCGCCTCGATCACCGTGGCCGGGAGCCCCGCCTCGTCGCCTTCGAGCCCGCCCGCGCCCGGATCGGCCGGTGGCGCGGCCTCGCCGGCACGGGTTTCCATGTACCATTCGAAGGTCGCGGTCTCGTCTCCGGAGGTCTCGGTGACGATGCGCGGCAGCTAGGCCGACAGCTTCCGCGTCCAGGCCTCGCTGTCGCTCATGCGGACGTTCACCACCTCGTGGAAGCCGTCGGCCGTGATCGCCGGACGGCCCCGCGCCGCCGGGATGCCCTCGCCCGCCAGCACGTCGCCCGGGGCCACGAAGCTCTTGCGCAGGTCGGGATAGGCGTCGGCGCTGGCCGCGTCCCCGGCGCATTGCGCGAAGAGCGCCTCCGTCGCATCCTCGTGCGGCGCGAAGAGATCGTCGTGGAGCCGCTCGTCGGGCGGGGCGACCCCGTCCACGATCACCGGGCGGACGCCCCCGGGCGCCGTCCGCAGCACCTCCAGCGCCAGCCGCGAGCCGTGGGAAATGCCGACCACGTTGCAGTCCGGATAGCCCAGCGCCGACATCACCGCGCGCACGTCGCGCGCGTTCGCCTCCGTGTTGTAGCGCGTCAGCTCCGCCCCCGATGCGTGGAGCTCCCCGATGCAGGGCGCGAAGATTTCGTCCGGCGGCTCCCCGGCCCCTCCATCGTCGGCAGGTCCTCCATGCCGCGGGCGAGGGCGACGGCGTCCTCGGCCATCAGGTCGCTGCAGCGCACCGTGGTCGAGGAGAGCATCGACGACGCCCGCTGGTCGAAGGTCACCACGTCGCGGTGGTCGCGGTGGCCCCCCGGGACCACCTCCGTGGCCAGATCGATCGCGCCCGGCGCGCCGCCCCCCGGCCCGCCGTGGAGGTAGACGACCGCGTCCGGAAAGGGCGCTTCGCTCCGGGACCGGGCCAGCGCGAAGGCGAGTGGGACGCGCCGCCCCTGCCGCGCGCCGTGGTCCTCGGGCACGTCCACCCTTCCGCAGAGGATCGTGCGCCCCACCACGTCGAGGGGCGCGGTCGTCTCGGGGCAGTCGCCGACGGTGACGGGGTAGCGCGGATCGTGGCCGCCGGCCCGGAACGCGTCGAAGGTCGGGTGGGGCTCGCCCGCCAGCGGTGCGCGACGGTGGCGAGGATCTGCTCGGCGTCATCGTCGTGCCTCCGGCGCGGTGCGGAGCCGAGGATGACCGAGCCGTCGGCCGACCTCCAGACCCCCGTTATCGTGCCAAAGGCCTAACGCCGCCGTGCCGCTCCCGAAGGGCGGGCAGGGCGGAGAAGCCGCTTAGCAGTCCCCGTCCGGACGGGATCGCGGCGACGCCGGGAGGGGAGGGGCTCCCGCGCGGGCAGGGCCGGCGCGCAGCAACCGATGCGGGGCCCGCCCCGCGGCGGGCCCGCGGGCTCAGTTCGGGATCTCGCCCGTGAGCCCCTCGACGTAGAAGTCCATCGAGACGAGCTGCTCGTCGGTGGCGACCTCGCCCTCGGCCAGCCACTGGGTGCCGTCCTGCCTGGCGATGGGCCCGGTGAACGGATGGTACTCGCCCGCGGTGATGGCGGCGATCATCTCCTCGGCCTCGGCCTTCACCTCGGCCGGCACCTCGTCGGTGATCTCGCCGATCACGACCTCGCCCTCGGGCATCCCGCCCCAGCTCGCCGTCTGCTCGTAGGTGCCGTCCATGAGCTCGCCCACGCGCTTGATGTAGTAGGGCGACCAGTCGTCGATGATGGACGCGATCCGCGGGAGCGGCTTGTACTCGGCCATGTCGGAGGCCTGCCCGAAGGTGTAGATCGTCGGCCCCTCGTCGTCCGAGTTCGCCTCGGCCGCGGCCGCCTGGGGGGCGGTCGAGTCGGTATGCTGCAGGATCACGTCGACGCCCTGCTCGATCAGCGCGCGGGCCGCGTCTGCCTCCTTGGCGGGGTCGAACCACGTGTAGACCCAGACCACCGACATCTCGACGTCGGGGTTCACCTTCTGGGCGTGGAGGAAGGACGAGTTGATCCCCTGGATCACCTCCGGGATCGGGAAGGAGGCGATGTAGCCGATCTTGTTCGTCTCGGTCATGTGGCCCGCGATGTGGCCGATCACGGCGCGGCCCTCGTAGAAGCGCGCGTCGTAGGTGGAGACGTTGGGATGGTCGCGGCGGTAGCCCGTGGCGTGCTCGAACTTCACATCCGGGAAGCGGGCGGCGACGTTGTTGGTCGCGTCCATGTAGCCGAACGACGTGGTGAAGATGATGTCCGCCCCCGAGAGCGCCATCTGCGTGATCACGCGCTCGGCGTCGGCGCCCTCGGGCACGCTCTCCTGGTACACGGTCTCGACCGCGTCGCCGAACTCCTCCTCGACGGCCAGGCGCCCCTGATCGTGCTGGTAGGTCCAGCCCCCGTCGCCGATGGGGCCGACATAGACGAAGCCGATTGTGGTCGGGTCGTCCTGCGCGCCGGCTGCCGAGGCGGTGAGGAAGGTGGCTGCGAGAAGGGCCGTCAATCGCATTCGTCGTTCTCCTGTCGGGTACGTTTCTCGGTTTCTTCTTGCTCGCGGAACTCCCGCAGAAGCGCCGCGGTGACAAGGGCCACGGGCACGGCGACGATGCCGAGCCCGAGAAGCAGCACGAAGGTGGTGAAGATCCGGCCACCGGTGGTGATCGGATACGCATCGCCGTAGCCCACGGTCGTCAGGGTCGCGACCGCCCACCAGAGGCTCCCCGGGATGGACCTGAAGGCCTCGGGCTGCGCCTCGTGCTCGAAATGGTAGATGCCGACCGCCGAGAGGTAGAGCACGACCGCCGCGAGGAAGCCGAACACGGCGATGTCGCCCCGGATCCGCCCCAGCGCCCGCGCGAGCCGCGCCAGCGCGCCCTCCGCGCGGAACAGCTTCACCAGCCGGATCAGGCGCATCAGCCGCAGCGCCGTCCAGTCCGGGGCGAGCAGCAGCAGCGCGGGCAGCACCGCGGCGAGATCGACGAGACCCCAGAACGACAGCGCGTAGCGCCAGCGCTCCCGGGCGGACCACAGGCGGGCGAGGTACTCCGCGAGGAAGAGCGCGACGATGACCATCTCCGCGGTCCGGAGCCCCGCCTGGACCCTCAGGGGCAGACCGGGCAGGGACTCCAGCGCGATCACCGCCGCCGAGACGACGATCGCCCCGTTGATGACGAGCGTCGTCCACCGGCCCGCGGTCCCCCGGCCGTCGAGCAGGTCGCTAAGCCGGTCGCGGATCATGCCGAGGCGTGGAACGGCCGGCCGAGGTCCGCCGGCGCATCGGCGCCGCTGCCGCGCGAGATGAGCACCAGCACGAGGATCGTCACGAGGTAGGGCGAGGCCGAGAGCAGCTCGACCGGGACGGCGGCGCCGGCCGCCTGGAGGTTGAGCTGGAGCACCGAGATGCCGCCGAACAGATAGGCCCCGACGAGCGCCCGCTCCGGCCGCCAGGAGGCGAAGACGACGATGGCCAGCGCGATCCAGCCCGCCCCCGCCGTCATCCCTTCGGTCCACTGCGGAACGCGGACGAGCGAGAGGTAGGCGCCGCCGAGCCCCGCCAGTGCGCCGCCAAAGGCGATGGCGCCCAGGCGCACGAGGCGGACGGGGTAGCCCAGCGCGTGCGCGGCCTCGGCGCTCTCGCCCACCGCGCGCAGGATCAGGCCCGCGCGGGTGAAGCGCAGGAAGGCCCAGACGGCGGCCACGAGGGCGAGCGAGAGGTACAGCACCGGGTCGTGCCCGAAGAGGACGCGCCCGAGCACGGGGAGGTCCGAGAGCGGCCCGAAGTCGACCCGGGGCAGGGCGGGGGCGCGGATCCCGACATAGCCCTGGCCCACGAGCGCGGACAGGCCGAGGCCGAACAGCGTGAGCGCGAGCCCGGTCGCGACCTGGTTCGAGAGCAGGAACTGGGTGAGCAGGCCGAAGAGCAGCGCCAGCGCCGCCCCCGCCAGCATCGCGGCGAGGAAGCCCAGCGCGGGCGAGGTGGTGGTCACGGCGGCGATGAAGCCGGTGACCGCCCCGGTGATCATCATCCCCTCCACGCCCAGGTTCAGCACGCCCGCCTTCTCGACGACGAGCTCTCCCACGGCGGCGAGCAGGATCGGCGTCGAGGCGACCATCAGCGACGCGACGAGGAGGGTGGGGTCGATGGTGCCAAGCATCACGCCGTCCCGTGCCAGGTCAGCAGGCAGTGCGCGCAGACGAGCGCGAAGCCCGCCCCCGCCCCGAGCGCCATGCGCGGGGCCATCCGCCACGGCCGGTGTCGGCGCAGCGCGGCCCGCGCCCGGGGCCACAGGAGGGCCGCGGGCACGAGCAGCAGGGCGACGGCGAGATGGGCGAGCGCGAAGCCCAGCCCCGCGGAGGCGAGGGGGCCGTGCGCCACCAGCGGGATCATCGCCCCCATCGCGAGCCCCATCGCGGGCTCCATGCGTCCGTGGGTCATTCCGCCGCCTCCGCGCGTGCCGCCGGGGCGGGCGCCGCGGCCACCCCGCGCCGCCCCACGCGGAGGCGGTAGTTGCCGAACACGTCGAGCGCGAGGAGG
>CAZWWR010000121.1:0-7746 GCA_964637265.1 uncultured Jannaschia sp. | reverse complement strand
CTCGATCGTGTCGATGTCCGAGTGCATGTAGCGGACCTTGATCCCCTGCTCGTGCAGGTACTCCGTGAGGTCCTCCGCCATCCGCTTCGTGAGCGTGGTCACGAGCGTGCGGTAGCCGGCCTGCGTCACACGGCGGATCTCGTCGAGCAAGTCGTCCACCTGCATCGAGACGGGGCGGACCTCGATCTGCGGGTCGAGCAGGCCGGTGGGCCGGATCACCTGCTCGGCGAAGACGCCGCCCGACTGTTCCAGCTCCCACGCCGCCGGCGTCGCGGAGACGAATACCGACTGGGGCCGCATCGCGTCCCACTCCTCGAACTTGAGGGGGCGGTTGTCCATGCAGGAGGGCAGGCGGAAGCCGTGCTCGGCCAGGGTGAACTTGCGGCGGTAGTCGCCCCGGTACATGCCGCCGATCTGCGGCACCGAGACGTGGCTCTCGTCGGCGAAGATGATCGCGTCGTCGGGCACGTACTCGAAGAGCGTCGGCGGCGGCTCCCCCGGCGCGCGACCCGTGAGGTAGCGCGAGTAGTTCTCGATCCCGTTGCAGACGCCCGTCGCCTCCAGCATCTCCAGGTCGAAGTTCGTCCGCTGCTCCAGCCGCTGCGCCTCCAGCAGCTTGCCCTCCTCGACGAGCTGCTTGAGCCGCGCCTCGAGCTCGAGCTTGATGCCCCGGATCGCCTGCCGCATCGTCGGGCGGGGCGTCACGTAGTGGCTGTTGGCATAGACGCGGATGCGATCGTATCCGCCGGTCTTCTTCCCGGTCAGCGGATCGAACTCGGTGATCTCCTCGAGATCCTCGCCGAAGAAGCTCAGCCTCCAGGCCCTGTCCTCGAGGTGCGCGGGCCAGATCTCGACCACGTCCCCGCGGACCCGGAACGACCCGCGCGCGAAGGCCGCATCGTTGCGCCGGTACTGCTGCGCCACGAGGTCGGCCATCACCTTGCGCTGGTCGTAGGCCTGCCCCTTGTGCAGGTCCTGCGTCATCGCCCCGTAGGTCTCGACGGAGCCGATGCCGTAGATGCAGGAGACGGAGGCCACAATGATCACGTCGTCCCGCTCGAGCAGCGCGCGGGTGGCCGAGTGGCGCATCCGGTCGATCTGCTCGTTTATCTGCGATTCCTTCTCGATATACGTGTCCGACCGCGGGACGTAAGCCTCGGGCTGATAGTAGTCGTAGTAGCTGACGAAGTACTCGACGGCGTTGTCCGGGAAGAAGCCCTTGAACTCGCCGTAGAGCTGGGCCGCCAGCGTCTTGTTGGGCGCGAGGATGACGGCCGGGCGCTGCGTCTCCTCGATGATCTTGGCCATCGTGAAGGTCTTGCCCGTGCCGGTCGCGCCGAGCAGCACCTGGTTGCGCTCGCCCTCGCGGACCCCTGAGGCCAGCTCCGCGATCGCCGTCGGCTGGTCGCCCGCGGGCTGGAACTCCGTCTCCATGCGCAGCCTCCGCCCGCCCTCGAGCTTCTCGCGGCGGGGGGGCGCGACGAGGCCGTGGAGGTGGGGCAACTGGTCGGGGGCGTTGTTGTGCATGGGGGCGCTCCGCGCAGCCGGCCCGACCGGCGCGTCAGGCCCGGTCAGGAGTTGCGCGTTCGTTCGCCCGGATCAAGGGGCCCCGCGCCATGCGCGCGCCGGTCCAAGCCGGCCGGGGGGCGGAGACGCAGGCGCGACCGGAACGTTGGGTGCGACCCGCGCCGTTTCGCGCAGAACGGGTCGGTCCGAACTTGGGGGAAGGAGGATGCGGAAAGCGTCGGCATCGCATCCGGCGCGGACCGTGGCACCGCGAGCTCGCTGGGAAGGCGAAGATCGCGCCGAGCCTGGAACCGAACCTTTGGGCAGCGCCCGTTCCGCCGCCCGTCCCCCGCTTCCCTCATGCTGAATTGCGCCGCAAGCTCGGGAGACCGGCCCCCGCCACGCCCTGCACGCCCCGGGCCGCGGCGCGGCGTCCGCTGGACAGCGCATCGCGGCTGGCCGATACTCCGCCTCAACCGGAGGATCGCCATGCGTGCCCGCATCTACAAGCCCGCCCGCAGCACCACGCAGTCGGGCACGGCCAAGTCGAAGGACTGGGTGCTCGAGTTCGTGTCGGAGACGCCGCGGGAGGTCGATCCGCTGACGGGCTGGACGTCGTCGGCCGACACGCAGGCGCAGGTGATGCTCCGCTTCCACGATCGCGAGGCGGCCGAGGACTACGCGAAGGATCGCGGGATCGACTACGTCGTCCTCCGGCCGCAGGGCCGCCGCGCCAACATCCGTGCGGGCGGATACGGAGAGAATTTCGCCACCAACCGCCGCGGGGCGTGGACGCACTAGAACCGGTTGCCGCTCCCAGAACCAATCTGTGCCGGGGGGGTCGAGTGCCGGGGTCGCGCCGAGGGCAAGGTGCCGTGCCGTTCGGGCAGGGGGCTACGGAGGGCGCGCGGATCACCCGGCAGCCCGATTGACGGACCCGCCTGCCTTGGTGGGCGAAGCTTTGGGTGCTCATCGACACGGGCAGTTTGACCTCCGGCCCAACTCACCCTCCGGTCTCGCGCGGAATTCAGGGATCGCCCGGGCTTCCCCGACCGGGCCCAAACAAACCCGCCCGCGCCAATCCACCTGTGATGGCAATCTCTCGGCGCCTTTCTCCATCCGCAGGGCGGGAATTCATTGGCGTGCATCCCATACGCCGGTCACACACGCGGCCCTCCCTACGCTAGCGATCTGATACCCACCGCGAGTGGACCCGCAAGAGCAGCATCCCGGAGCTGAGCCCCAAGAAAGACGGCTATTCCCCTGAGTGACTGCGAGGAGCGCCCGAGGCCAAGACTTCCACATCACCGCACTCCCGAACTCCGGACGCAGCCGACCACGAACGCACACGCCCGGCGGCCCCCTGCGGCCATGCTCCGGAGCACCCGCCCCCCCTGCGACGCCGGCCTCGCTTGCATCGGTCCGAGGCGCGACGCTAGGCAGGCGTGGAACGGGGGGAGGCGGACGGATGGCGGAGATCGTGCCTGCGGAGAAACGGGAGGGATCCAAGCAGATCCGCTCCCTCGGCGCGCTCACGCCGTTCTTCCGCCCGTATCGCGGGCTGCTGCTCGCGGCCGTCGGCGCGCTGGTCGCCACGGCCGCCATCAGCCTCGTCCTGCCGCTCGCGGTGCGCCGTGTTGTCGACGGGTTCGACACCGGCGAGGTCGCGCTGCTCGACGAGTATTTCCTCGCCGCGCTCGTGATCGCCGGCCTCCTCGCGCTGGGGACCGGCACGAGGTACTACCTTGTCACGCGGCTCGGCGAGCGGGTGGTGGCCGACATCCGCAAGGCGGTGTTCGACCGGATGATCGGCATGTCGCCCGCGTTCTACGACCGGATCCTGACGGGCGAGGTCCTCAGCCGCATCACGACGGACACGACGCTCCTGCTGTCGGTGATCGGCTCGTCGGTCTCGGTCGCGCTGCGCAACGTGCTGATCTTCGCCGGCGGCCTCGTGCTGATGCTCTGGACGGCCCCGAAGCTGTCTGGCCTCGTGCTGCTGCTGGTCCCGGCGGTGATCCTGCCCATCGTCATCCTTGGGCGGCGGCTGCGGACGCTGAGCCGCCAGAATCAGGACTGGATCGCCGAGTCCTCGGGCCGCGCCTCGGAATGGCTCCTCTCGGCCCAGACGGTGCAGGCCTACACGTTCGAGGACGAGGCCGCCCGGCGCTTCGGCGACGTGACCGAGAAGAGCTTCGGCGCGGCCAAGACCCGGATCACCGTCCGCGCGGTGATGACGGTGATCGTCATCAGCCTCACCTTCGCGGGGATCGTCGGCGTGCTCTGGATCGGCGCCCGCGACGTGCGCGCCGAGGCGATGACGATCGGCGAGCTGATCCAGTTCCTGATCTACGCGATCATGGTCGCCGGCTCGGTCGGCGCGCTCTCCGAGATCTGGGGCGAGCTGCAGCGCGCGGCGGGCGCCACCGAGCGGCTGGTGGAGCTTCTCGACAGCCGCGACGCGGTGAGCGACCCCGAGAGCCCGGCGCCGCTCCCCGACCTCGGCACCGGGATCCGCTTCGAGGGCGTGTCCTTCCGCTACCCGGCCCGCCCGGAGACGGCCGCCCTCGACGGAATCGAGCTCCACGTCCGGCCCGGGGAGACGGTGGCGCTCGTGGGTCCCTCGGGCGCGGGCAAGTCCACCATCGTGCAGCTCCTGCAGCGCTTCTACGACCCGACCGAGGGACGCATCCTCCTCGGCAACACGGAGCTCAGGGATCTGACCCGCGCGCAGTTCCGGCGCCTGATGGCCCTCGTCCCGCAGGACCCGGTGATCTTCGCCGCATCGGCCGCCGACAACATCCGCTTCGGACGGCCGGACGCGACCGATGCGGAGGTCGAGGAGGCGGCACGCGCGGCGGCGGCGCACGAGTTCATCACGGCCCTGCCGGAGGGCTACGACACCTATGTCGGCGAGCGGGGCGTGATGCTCTCGGGCGGGCAGCGGCAGCGCATCGCCATCGCCCGGGCCATCCTCCGCGACGCGCCCGTCCTGCTGCTCGACGAGGCGACGAGCGCGCTCGACGCCGAGAGCGAGCGCGCCGTGCAGGAGGCCGTCGCCCGCCTCGCCCAGGGCCGCACGACCATCGTCGTGGCCCACAGGCTCGCGACGGTGAAGCAGGCGGACCGGATCGTCGTCATGCAGGACGGTCGCATCGCCGCCCAAGGCACCCATGACGAACTGGTGGCCGAGGGCGGGCTCTACGCCCGGCTCGCGCGCCTGCAGTTCACCTCCGGACTGGCCGCGGAGTAGGCCCTTATCCCCTGCGTCACTCTTGCGCAGGGCGCACCGACCCCCCACTCTGCCCCGAATGCGCCCGGCCCGGGAGGAGAGGGCCGTGCCGGCCGTGGAGGCCGCTGGACAACGGGGAGGAGACCATGGCGAGCTTCGCCAGCAGACAGGACATCAAGGATCTCGAGGCCGCCGAGCCCTGGCCCGAGGCGGCCCCGGCGACCACGCTCTACGAGATGCTCACCCTGACGCGGGACCGTTTCCCGCAACGCCCCGCCACGTCCTATCAGCTGCTGTCCGGCCCCAGGGATCCGGCCGAGACCCTGAACTGGACGGAGCTGCACGCGAAGGTCACCCAGACGGCGAACCTGTTCCGCTCCCTCGGCGTGGGGGAGGGGGACACCGTCGCCTACGTGCTGCCGAACTGCCAGGAGACGATCCAGGTCCTGCTGGGCGGCTGCGTCGCGGGCATCGCCGCGCCGATCAACCCGCTGCTCGAGCCCAGCCAGATCGCCGCGATCCTGCGGGAGACGCGCGCCAAGGTCGTCGTCACGCTCAAGCCCTTCCCCAAGACGGACGTCGCCCAGAAGGTCCACGAGGCGGTCGCCGACGCGCCGGGCGTCGAGACGGTGCTCGAGGTCGACCTCCTGCGCTACCTCACCGGCATCAAGAAGCTGATCGTTCCGCTCATCCGGCCGAAGGTGAAGCCCGCGCACCGCGCCCGCGTGCTCGACTTCGTCCGCGAGCGCGACAAGCAGCCCCGCACGCTCTCCTTCGCCGACGCGACGGGCGACAGGGTCGCCGCCTACTTCCATACCGGCGGCACGACGGGCATGCCCAAGGTCGCGCAGCACAAGTATTCGGGTCTCATCTACAACGGCTGGATCGGCAACCGCCTCCTCTTCAGCGAGGAGGACAACATCATCTGCCCGCTGCCGCTCTTCCACGTCTTCGCCTGCCACGTCATCCTCATGGCGGCGGTGGTCTCGGGCGCGCATGTCGTCTTCCCGACACCGCAGGGCTACCGGGGCGAGGGCGTGTTCGACAACTTCTGGAAGCTCGTCGAGCGCTGGAAGATCACCTTCATCATCACGGTGCCCACGGCCATCGCCGCCCTGATGCAGCGGCCCGTCGACGCCGACGTGTCGAGCGTGAAGACGGCGTTCTCCGGCTCGTCCCCCCTTCCGGTGGAGCTCTTCAACCGCTTCGAGCGCGCGGCGGGCATCAACATCGTCGAGGGCTACGGCCTGACAGAGGCGACCTGCCTCGTCTCGTGCAACCCGGTCGAAGGCGAGAAGCGCATCGGCTCCGTCGGCATCCCGTTCATGCACACGGACGTGAAGATCCTCGTGAGCGGCGACGACGGTCCCCGCGAATGCGGCGTCGACGAGGTGGGCGAGATCTGCGTCGCCAACCCGGGCGTCTTCGCGGGCTCGACCTACACCGAGGTCGAGAAGAACCGGGACCTCTTCCATCACGACCGCTACCTCCGGACGGGCGATCTCGGCCGGCTCGACGCCGAGGGCTACCTGTGGATCACCGGCCGCGCGAAGGACCTCATCATCCGGGGCGGGCACAACATCGACCCGGCGCTGATCGAGGAGGCGCTCGCCGGCCACGACGCCGTCGCGATGGCCGGCGCCATCGGCCAGCCGGACGCCTTCGCGGGCGAGCTTCCCTGCGCCTATGTGGAGCTCGTCGCGGGGAAGACTGCGACGCCCGACGAACTGATGGCCTGGTGCAGGGAGAAGGTGCCCGAGCGGGCCGCGGTGCCGAAGCATGTCGAGGTCCTGCCGGAGCTTCCGAAGACGGCGGTCGGCAAGGTGTTCAAGCCCGACCTGCGCCGCCTCGCCATCTCGCGCGTCTACGACGCCGCGCTCTCGGAGGCAGGTGTGAACGCGCGCGTGGCCGGGGTCGTCGAGGACAAGAAGCGCGGTCTCGTCGCGCGGCTGGAGCGGACCGGCCCCGTCGAGGAGCGGGAGGTGCGCGCCGTCATGGGCAACTACACCCGTCCGTGGGAATGGGCCGAGGAGGAGACCTCGCGCGCCGCCTGATCGCCGCGCGGCCTGCGGCCCGCCCCGTGGACGCCTACGCTTCCCCGTCCCCCGCGCGAGCTTGATCCATGTCAACGTAAGTTGACACTCGGAGGTGCATCCTCGGGGCGATGTCAGCCCCGGGGGCCTCCGATGAAGATTCTGCTGATCCACCCGAACTACCATTCCGGCGGGGCCGAGATCGCCGGGAACTGGCCGCCGGCCTGGGCGCCGTACCTCGCGGGGCACCTGCGCGCGGCGGGCTACGACGACATCGCCTTCGTGGACGCGATGACGGAAGATCTCTCCGACGAGCGCATCGCCGAACGCATCCGCGCGGAGGCGCCCGACATCGTCGGCGTCACCTCGATCACCCCGTCCATCTACGCCGCCGAGCGCGTGCTCGAGATCGCCCGCGACGTGGCCCCGTCCGCGCTCCGCGTGCTGGGCGGCGTCCACGCCACCTTCATGTTCCGCCAGGTCCTGACCGAGGCGCCCTGGGTCGACGTGATCGTGCGGGGCGAGGGCGAGGAGATCCTCGTGAACCTCGTCCGCGCCGTGGACGAGGGCCGCTGGCCCGCCGACCGCCGCCGCATCGACGGCCTCGCCTTTCTCGACGGGGAGGAGATCGTCTCAACGCAGGCGGCGAGCACGATCCGCGACCTCGACGCGCTGAATCCCGACTGGTCGCTCATCGAGTGGGACCGCTACATCTACATCCCGCTGAACGCGAAGGTCGCCATCCCCAATCTCGCCCGCGGCTGCCCCTTCACCTGCTCCTTCTGCTCTCAGTGGAAGTTCTGGCGCGACTACCGGGTCCGGGACCCGAAGAAGGTCGTCGACGAGATCGAGCGGCTGGTGGAGGAGCACGGGGTGGGCTTCTTCATCCTCGCCGACGAGGAGCCCACCATCAACCGCAGGAAGTTCATCGCCTTCTGCGAGGAGCTGATCGCCCGCGACCTGCCGCGCCGCATC
>CAZWWR010000120.1:0-7832 GCA_964637265.1 uncultured Jannaschia sp. | reverse complement strand
GGCCGCTCGCCCGCGGCGAGCCGGGCGCGCAGGCGCTCGACCTGCGGGGCGATCACGGCCGGGTCGTAGTCTGGGATGGCGTTGAGCGCGCCGTTCCGGGCCCGGATCGCGGCGTCGGCCCGGGCGGCGGGCTCGCCGGGGTCGCGCCGGCCCGCGTGGATCTCGGCCACGACCGCCGGCACCCCGGCCCGGATGTCGGCGCCGCTCACGACAGGGCCTCGAGGATCGTGACGAGCGCGTCCTCCACCGCGTCGGGCACCATCCAGCGCAGCACCGCGACCGCGTCGCGCGAGGGGCAGACCCAGACGACCGTGGCCCCCACCCCCATCGCGAAGACGTCGTCCCCGGGCAGGCGCGGGTAGAGGCGCCGGTCGGTGTTGAGCCACCACAGCCCCCCGTAGACGGGCTGCAGCGGGCAGGGCCGCAGCAGCGCGTCGAGCGCCTCGGCAGACACGGCGCGGTGGCCGCGGCAGGCGCCCCGGCCGAGCACGATCTCCCCCAGCGCGAGGTGGTGGTCGACGCGCCCCGAGAAGCCGCCGCCCCAGTGCCCGCCTCCGACCACGACCTCGGCCTCCCCGCCGGAGGCGAGCGCGATCCGGCTGGCCGCGCCGTAGCCGTCCCAGCGCCACCCGTCCCGGTCGGCGAAGGCGGGGTGCAGGCCGGCCAGCACCTCTGGCAGCGCCCGGCCGAAGAGGCGGGTCAGGGCGAGGGCCAGCGCGTTCACGCGGATGTCGTTGTAGTCCCAGTAGGTGCCGGGCGCCCGCAGCGGCGTGCCCCGGTCGAAGCGCGCGGGGTCGTCGGTCGGGGCGAGCTGCCGGTCGCGGTCGACGGTGTGGGGGATGCCGAAGAGCGTGCCGCCCCATTCGCTCGTCTGGTCGAGGAGCTGGCGCCAGGTGGCCCGGCGGTTGCGCCCGGAGGCGAAGGCGGGGTCCTCGACGCGGGCCGAGACGGGGGCCTCGAGATCGTCGATCAGGCCCCGGTCGAGCGCGGCGGCGGCGAGCAGGCCGAGATAGCTCTTCGTGACCGAGAACGCCATCTCCGTGGCCCGCGTGGGCCCCCATTCCGCCAGCCGCCGCCCGCCGGCCACCACCGCCCCGGCGGGCCCGCCGCGCGGCAGGACGGGGCCCAGAACGACGTTCCATGGCGGCGGATCGAAGGTCTCCCCCTCGATCACGGCGCGGATGTCGGCGGGCCAGGGCGTGGCGTGGCGCGCCGCATGGGCCTCCAGGGCGCTGAGGCGATCCGGGCTCGTCATGCGGCGTCCTCCCCGTCGCGGCGGGCCCCCGTCGCGGGGGTCCGGCCGTCCCGCCCGTGATGGCCGGCGCGGGAGGGGAGCGGGAGCGGGGCGGGGGGCGGGGGCCGCCGGCGTCGACGCATCGACCGTTTCTCGGACACCCGCGGGCCGTTCTGCCCCAATTTGGGGCAACTCTCGCGGCGCTCCATCCCGGAATCGGCATTTCGGGTGCTCCGCCGAAAGTGGCATGCCATCCAGGGCCCACGGGGGATCAACACGCGAACGCGGTCCTGCCGCTTATCCGACGGACCGAGCCCGGGGGCCCCGGGGCGACGCCTGCGCGGCGGCGTCCCGGAGCGCGCACGGGCCATCGAACCGCGCCCGCGCCGGCGGGCCGCGACAGGGAGACGGGAATCATGTGCACGCATCACGGCATCGACAGGACGGGGCTCGCCGCGCCCCGCATCGGACGGCGGAGCTTCCTCAGGTCGACGGGGGCGATGACCCTCTCGATGGCCTTCGCAGGCGGGCTCGCGGGCAAGGCGATGGCGGCGCAGGAGGCGCTGCGCTCCACGCACGGGGGCGGCTTCTGCAACCTCAACCTGTTCCTCACCCATGCCGACCAGCTCGCCGCCGAGGACGGGCTGGCGCTCGAGTTCGTGGCGACGCCCACCTTCGCCGACCAGGTGACGTTCCTGGGCACCGGGCAGGTCGACGTGGGGCTGACGCCCTACACCAGCTTCCTCGCGCTCCACGACGCGGGCGTGCCGGTGAAGATCGTGGCGGGCGGCGGCGTGGAGGGCTGCGCGCTCGTCTCGCAGCCGGGGCTCGACACGCCCGACAAGCTCAAGGGCAAGGTGCTGGGCACCTTCCAGCTCGATACGCTCGAGGTGCTGCCCTACGACTACCTCAAGATGAACGGCGTCTCCTTCGCCGACCTCACGATCCGCTACCTCGGCGGGCAGGCCGAGGCGCTGGAGATCTTCAAGGCCGGCGGCATCGACCTCTACTCCGCGATCGAGCCCTACGCCTCCACCGCGCTGGGCGACGTCGAGGGCTCGCACATGCTCACCAACGGGGTGGACATCTACGGGCCGGGCTACACCGACTGCGTGCTGGTGGCGCGCTCCGACCTGATCTCCGACAAGCCCGACGCCATCAAGGCGCTCATCAAGGGGATGATGCGGGCGCAGGCCATGGCGGAGGCCGATCCGCAGGCCGTGCTCGAGAAGGTGGTGGGCACCTACTACAAGACGACGATGGAGTTCGCGCAGGCGGCGATGGCCAAGCAGCCGGCGATGGTCGACGCGCGCGACCAGACCGACTTCATCCTGGGCCGCGTCGAGAGCGTGGCCGAGATGGGCTATATCAAGGACAAGCCCGGCCGCGACGCCATCGACTGGACGCTCCTCGAGGAGGTCATCGCCGAGAACCCCGACCTCTACGGCTCGCTCCAGCGCAAGGCGGCCTGACATGTCCCAGCCGGCGTCCGACATCCGGACGGGCGGCGTGGTCACGGCCCGTCCGGCGCGCGCCGGACGGGCCGGGTTCCTCGCCTCGCCCAGGTTCCGGAAGGGGCTGAGCTCGATCGGGTGGACCTTCGCCTCGGTCGGGCTCTTCGCGCTGATCTGGGAGCTGTGCTACTTCATGGGCTGGTCGGACCCGAGGCTCCTGCCGCCCCCGCACATCTTCCTCGGCGACATGGCCAACCAGGCCCAGTTCTTCAACACGGCGACGCGCTGGGCCGTCGGCGTGGAGCAGTCCGAGGCGCCCTCGGGCGTGGAGGCCGTGGCCATCACCGTGTTCGCCACGATGATGCGGGTGATCGTGGGCCTGATCATAGCCGCCGTGCTGGCCATCAGCGTGGGCGTGCTGGTGCGCTACTTCTCGCTGTTCGAGAAGCTCACCATGCCGACGGTCATGCTGCTCTCGTCGGTCTCGCCCATCGCGTGGCTGCCGGTGGCGGTGTTCCTGTTCGGCATCGGCAACGGGCCGGCGGTGTTCATGGTGGTGATCGCGCTGTTCTTCCACATGGTGATCGCGACCGTCACCCACATCGACAACGTGCCGAAGAACTTCATCCACGTCGCCCGCACGATGGGCGCCACCAAGCCGCAGGTCTATGCCCGCGTCATCGTGCCGGCGATCCTGCCGCCGATGCTGATGGTGCTGCGGCTCAACCTCTTCGCGGCCTGGATGGTCGTGCTGGTGGCCGAGACGACGGGCGTGGGCTACGGGCTGGGGCAGATCATCATGCTCGCGCGCAACACGTTCAACCCGTCGCTGGTGTTCTTCACCATCGCGCTGATCGGGGTGTTCGGCTTCCTGACGGACTACGCGCTCCGCATGGTCCAGCGGCGCGTGCTCTACTGGCTTCCGGAGCGGGGGGCGGTCCATGGCATCTGATCCCGCATCCCCCGGCGCCGGGGCGGGCGCGCCCCCGGGGCCGGACGCCGCAGCGGCACCCGGCGGCCCGGCGCTCGTCTGCCGCGGGCTGGGCAAGACCTGGGCCGCGGGCACCGAGCGCGCGCATCAGGCGCTCGTGGGCGTCGACCTCGAGGTGGAGCCCGGCGAGTTCGTGGTGCTGCTGGGGCCCTCGGGCTGCGGCAAGAGCACGCTGCTCTACCTCGTCGCCGGGCTGGAGGAGCCCACGGAGGGGGCGCTCGACTACTACGGCGCGCCGGTCGCCGGCCCCTCCTCCGAGCGCAGCCTGATCTTCCAGGAGACCTCGCTCTTCCCGTGGCTCACCGTCTGGGAGAACGTGGCCTTCGGGCTGTCGATCGCCGGGGCGCCGGCCGAGGAGCGGCGGGCGACGGCGCTCGAGGCGCTGCGCGAGGTCGGGCTCTCGGCGGCGATGGACAAGCGGCCCGACGAGCTCTCGGGCGGGATGCGCCAGCGCGTCGCCGTGGCCCGCGCGCTCGCCATGCGGCCCAAGGTGCTGCTGATGGACGAGCCCTTCGCCGCGCTCGACGTGCAGACCCGGGCCAAGATGCAGGACTTCCTGCTCGACGTCTGGCGCGACAGCGGAGCGTCGATCCTGTTCGTCACCCACCACATCGACGAGGCCGTGGCGCTGTCGGACAAGGTCGTCGTCTTCACGGCGCGGCCCGGAACCGTCAAGACGGTGGTCGAGAACCCCCTGCCCCGGCCGCGCGACGTGTTCTCGCCCGAGGCCGAGGCGCTGCGCCGCCACCTCACCGCGCTGCTGCGCGACGAGGTGGACCGCGCCTTCGCGGAGCAGGAGGCGTTCGGGGCCTGAGCCCGGGGCCGCGGGAAGGGGTGTCGCCACCGGCCCTTCCCGCGGCCCCGCCCCGGGCCCTGCCATGGCCCCGTCCCGGCCCGCCGCCGGGGCGGGGCCGACCGACCGAACCCATGCGAGGAAGACCCCCATGACCGCCGCACTCGTCCGCGGCCGCACGCTGTTCACCGGCGTCGCGGACCGCTTCACCGTCGAGCAGATCGACGACGGCGCCCTGGTGATGGAGGACGGCATCGTGACCGATGTCGGCCCCTACGACGAGCTCGCCGCGCGCCACCGCGGCGCGGAGGTGATCGGCGACGGCGGCGACGTGATCCTGCCGGGCTTCGTGAACGGGCACCACCATGTCGGGCTGACCCCGGTGCAGCTCGGCTCGCCGGACATGCCGCTCGAGCTGTGGTTCATCACCCGGATGGTGGGGCGGAACCTGAACCTCTACCTCGACACGCTCTACTCGGCCTTCGAGATGATCGGCTCGGGCACCACGACCGTCCAGCACATCCACGGCTGGGCGCGGGGGCCCTACGACGACGTCAAGCAGATGTCGCAGGACGTGCTGCGGGCCTACGACGACATCGGGATGCGCGTCTCCTACTGCTACGCGGTGCGCGACCAGAACCGGCTCGTCTACCAGGCCGACGCCGACCTGGTGGCGAGCCTGCCGCCCGAGCTGCGCGGGCCGATGCAGGCCTTCTTCGAGACCTTCGAGGTGGGGCTGGAGGAGAGCCTGACGCTGTTCCGGGAGCTGCACGAGGAGCACAACGCCAAGCGGCGGGCGCGGATCCAGCTCGCGCCGGCGAACCTGCACTGGTGCTCGGACGCGGCGCTGACGGCGCTGTCCGAGACGTCGCGGGAGTACGAGGCGCCGCTGCACATGCACCTCGTGGAGACGGCCTACCAGAAGGAGTACGCCCGGCGCCGCGGCGACTGCACGGCGCTGGAGTACATCGACCGGTTCGGGCTGGTCACGCCGCTGCTGACGCTGGGCCACGGGGTGTGGCTCACCGAGGCGGACATGGACCGGCTGGCGGAGGCGGGGGCCTGCGTGTGCCACAACTGCTCCTCGAACTTCCGGCTGCGCTCGGGCGTGGCGGCGCTCAACGCGCTGGAGGCGCGGGGGATCAACACGGCCATCGGGCTCGACGAGGCAGGGTTGAACGACGACCGCGACATGCTCAACGAGATGCGGCTGGTGGCGCGCGCCCACCGGGTTCCGGGGATGGAGGAGGCCGACGTGCCGACCTTCCCGCAGGTGCTGCGCATGGCCACCGAGGGGGGCGCGCGGACCACGCCCTTCGGCGACGCGATCGGGCGGCTGGAGCCGGGGCGCGCGGCGGATCTGGTGATGATCGACTGGGCGCATGTGAGCCGCCCCTACATGGACCCGCTGACGCCGGTGCTCGACGCGGTGATGCAGCGCGCCAAGACGGCCGGCGTGCGGCGCACGATCTGCGACGGGGAGGTGCTCTACGAGGACGGCCGCTTCACCCGGGTGGACCGCGACGCCGCGCTCCGGCAGCTCCACGACGAGCTGTCGCACGCGCTCTCCGACGACGAGGTGGAGCGGCGGCGGCTGTCGAAGGCGCTGCTGCCGCACGTGCGGCGGTTCTACGAGGGCTACATCGACCCGGCGCGCCACGAGCCGTTCTACCGTCCGAGCTCGCGGGTCTGACGGGGCGGAGGCCCGGCCCGGCGGGCGGTCCGGCGGCCGCCGGGAGGGGCGGGGAGGTCCGCGGGTCCGGCGCGCGCGATGGCGGGAGCGGGGCGCTTCACTGGCTTCGAACGGGTGCGCGCCGGGGGCGGCCCCTGTGGGGGGCGAGGGGCGTCAGGCGGCGGCCTGGAGGGTCGCCATGAGGCGGCGGAACTTCTCGCCCTGCACGGCGACATGGGCGCGGATCGCGGCGGCCGCGCGCTCGCCGTCGCCGGCCGCGAGGGCGGAGACGACCGCCTCGTGCTCGGCGAGGGACTGGGCCATTCGGCCGCGCAGGCGTAGCTGGAGGCGGCGGTAGGGCTTCAGGCGGCGGTGCAGGCGGAGCGCCTCGGACTCGAGGAAGCGGTTGCCCGACAGCGCGTAGAGCAGGTGGTGGAAGCGCTCGTTCGCGCGGTAGTAGGCATCCGCGTCGCCGGCCTCCACGGCGCCCGTGCAGGCGGCGTTCGCCCGCGCCAGCCGCGCCAGCGCCTCGTCGGTGGCCAGCGGGGCGGCGAGTCGGGCGCAGAACGCCTCGAGCTCGGCCATCACCTCGAACATCTCGACCAGCGCGACGGCGCCCGGCTGGCGCACGAAGGCGCCGCGTCGGGGCAGCAGCTCGACGAGGCCCGAGAGCGCGATGCGCTGGATCGCCTCGCGGATCGGCGTGCGCGAGACGCCGAAGCGCTCGGCCAGGGCCGCCTCGTTCAGGCGCGCCCCGTCCTCGTAGCCGCCCGAGAGGATCAGCTCCTCGATCTCCTCGGCGATGCGCTCCACGCGGCTCGGTCCCATGGCGCCTCGGCTGACCTCCTCGATGTCGCCGACCACGCGGCGCGGGCAGCGGCCCGTCGGCCCCGCGGGGGCGTCGTCGGACCGAAGTCCATCTAGCGGTAGCACGTCGTCTATGGAATGCAAGAGGTGTCGAATTGCATACAATTGGCTTGACTTCGTCCGCAATGCGGCGATGTTCGGGGAACGACCGGGGCGCACCCCGGCTCAAGGGAGGAACGCATGAACCTGAAGATCACCGCCTCGGCGGCCGCCCTGGCCAGCCTCGCCGCTGCCGCCGGCGCCCAGGAACTCCGCCTGTCCCACCAGTGGTCGACCTCGGACGTCCGCCACGAGGTCGCCCAGATGATCGCCGACGAGGTCGCCGACACGGGCCTCGAGATCCGCATCTTCCCCTCGGCGTCGCTGTTCAAGGCGCGCGAGCAGTACCAGCCGCTGACCCGCGGCCAGCTCGACATGACGGTGCTGCCGCTCTCCTACGCGGGCGGGCGCCAGCCGGCCTTCAACCTCACGCTTATGCCGGGGCTGGTGAAGAACCACGACCACGCCGCCCGCCTCAACGAGAGCGCCTTCATGGAGGCCATCGAGGAGAAGCTGGCCGAGGACGACGTGATGGTGCTCGTCCACGGCTATCTCGCGGGCGGCTTCGCGGGGCGCGAGGGCTGCATCACCTCGCCCGACGACATGGAGGGGCTGCAGACGCGCGCGGCCGGCAAGGCGTTCGAGCAGATGCTCGCGGGCGCCGGGGCCTCCATCGCCTCGATGGCGAGCTCCGAGATCTACAACGCCATGCAGACGGGCGTCCTGGACGCGGCCAACACCTCGTCCTCGTCCTTCGTGAGCTACCGCATCTACGAGCAGGT
>CAZWWR010000119.1:0-8138 GCA_964637265.1 uncultured Jannaschia sp. | reverse complement strand
CGATGCCGAGCCCGGGGCCGGCCTCGGACGGGGCCGGCGGGGCGGCGGCCCCGGGCGCCGTCCTGTCGTCGCGGCCGAGATAGACCGTCTGGGAGGGGAAGGCGAAGCCGGAGCCGTGCGCCTCCACGATCTCCATCACCCGCAGCATCAGGTCCTCCTGGATCTCGAGGAAGGCGGGCCAGTCGGCGGCGAGAACGTAGGCGAAGAACTCGAGGTCGAGCGAGTAGGCGGCGAAGCGGACGAAGCGCACGCGGGCCCCGTCCTGGATCACCTCCGGCGTGTCCGCGAGCAGGTCGTCGAGGGCCGCGAGGATGCGCCGGACCGTGGCCGGGTCGGTCTCGTAGCGCAGGCCGATCGTCGGGTTGAACAGGAAGCGGTCGCGGAGCGAGAAGTTCTCGATGTGCAGGTTCGAGAACTCGCCGTTGGGCACCGTCACGATGGTGCGGGTGAGCGTGCGGATCCGCGTCGACCGGATGCCGATCTCCTCCACGGTGCCCAGCGTCGTGCCGAACGAGCAGAAGTCGCCCACCCGCACCGGCCGGTCGGCGATCAGCGTGACCGAGCCCAGCAGGTTCGCGACCAGCGTCTGGGCGCCGAGGGCCAGCGCGAGGCCGCCGACGCCGAGCGCGGCGAGGCCCGCGGTGATGTCGACGCCGAAGGATCGCAGCGCCACCGCGATGAAGACGAGCACGATCACCGCCTTCACCAGACGGTTGAGGAAGGTCGTGATGCTGTAGGCCGTGAGCGCGCCGCGCCGCGACATCTGCTCGAGCGATTCGAGCGCGATCGCGTCGGTCACCCGCCACAGGATCCACAGGGCCGAGAACCACCCCGTGAGCTGGATAATCCAGCCGAGCTGGTAGCGGGCGATCACCGAGACGCTCAGCCCCTGCAGCACGGCCGCGAACAGGACCGCCGTGAGGAGCAGCCGGATCGGCGGCTCGACGGCCACGACCAGGCGGGAGAAGCGGGTCGACATCCGCATCTCGGCCATCTTCCGGCCCCAGTGGCGCAGCAGCCCCGTGACCGTCCAGGCGGCGAGGTAGCTGAGCATCCCGATGAGGAGCAGCGAGATCCAGTCGCGCAGGGGGACGCCACCGATGATGGGGCCGAGCGGCAGCGTCGCGATCATGTCGCGCACGATGCCGAACGGGCCCATGCCGACCTCGGCGATCTCTGGAGACAGGAGGAGCGCGACCGTCTCCTCGGAGATCCGCCAGATCGGGCTGGCCTCATCGGTCTCGCTCGGCTGATCCGACGGGCCCCGACGCGCCATGATGGGCTCCTGCCCGTCCGGCATGTTGAGGGTGCCGACGCGTTCGAGCCCGGGGTCCTCCCTGTCCAGCAGATCGCCCGTCGGCAGGATCGACAGCTCGTTCGGCGGTCTGAACCGGCCCGCGACGTCGAGGGCCCGCTCCACCGTCGCGATCGTCTCGGCGTCGAGTTCCGTCCCCGGCGGCGCCTCGAGGTAGCGGGCGGCCAGTTCCGTATCCTGCTCGGCCAGAGCCGCGAGGAGGCCCGTCACCGTGCCGCGCGGCGTGTCGCGGTTCAGGATGTCCGGCTCCGACTCCGGCACCTCCGCCGGGTCGGAGGGCAGGCCGAGCTGCTGGGCGGCTGCGGGCATCCCCGCGATCGTCAGGACGAGCGCGAGGATCAGGAGGCGGAGGCTGGCGAGCGGGCGCATGTATCCCTCATCGGTTCTCGGGTTCTAATGCCGTCTCTGCCGACGAGTTTCGATCCCCCCGCCTTGACGAAAGGTTGATTGCGGCGGCGGGGCGCGTTCTATTCGACCCTGCCCGCGCCAGGGAGAGCGCGGCCAAGGGAGGACAACCATGACAAGACTTCTCGCCTGCACCGCGCTGGCACTCGTACCCCTGTCCGGCGGGGCTCTCGCCCAGGATGGGGAGACCGCCTGCCTCATCACCAAGACGGACATCAACCCGTTCTTCGTCAAGATGCGCGAGGGCGCCGGGGACAAGGCCGAGGAGCTCGGCATGGAGCTGCTCGCCTTCGCGGGCGAGGTGGACGGCGATCACGAGGCGCAGGTCGAGGCCATCGAGACCTGCATCGCGGCCGGGGCGAAGGGCATCCTGATCACCGCCTCCGACACCAAGGCGATCGTCGAGCCGCTCCAGCAGGCGCGCGAGCAGGGCATCCTCGTGATCGCGCTCGACACCCCGTTGGAGCCGATCGACGCGGCCGACGCCACCTTCGCCACCGACAACTTCGAGGCCGGCCGCCTGATCGGCGCCTGGGCGGCGGCGACGCTGGGGGACGAGGCCGAGAATGCGCGGATCGCCATGCTGGATCTGGCGGAATCGCAGCCCTCGGTCGGCGTGCTGCGCGACCAGGGCTTCCTCACCGGCTTCGGGATCGACGTGAAGGATCCCTCGCGCTGGGGCGACGAGGACGACCCGCGCATCGTCGGCAACGACGTGACGGCCGGCAACGAGGAGGGCGGCCGCCGCGCGATGGAGAACCTGCTGCTGCAGGACCCGTCGATCAACGTCGTCTACACGATCAACGAGCCGGCCGCGGCGGGCGCCTACGAGGCGCTGCAGGCGATGGGCGTGCAGGACGACGTCGTCATCGTCTCGGTCGACGGCGGCTGCCCCGGGGTGCAGAACGTGGCCGACGGCGTGATCGGCGCGACCTCGCAGCAGTACCCGCTGCTGATGGCCTCCATGGGCATCGAGGCCATCGCCCAGTTCGCCGAGGACGGGACGGTGCCCGAGCCCTCCGAGGGGCTCGACTTCTTCAACACCGGGGTCGCCCTCGTGACGGGCGAGCCCGTGGACGGGGTCGAATCCATCCCGGTCGAGGAAGGTCTGGAGCTCTGCTGGGGCTGAGCTCCGCGCCGGCCCTCCGGGGCCGGCGTTCCACGGGCGGGCCGCCGTGCAGGTGCGGCGCCGGCCCGGGGCGGCCGGAGCCGGGTGCCGCCGGAGGGAACGGACGGACCGTCCGGCCCCCCATGCGGGACACCTGACACCGGGTCTGTCCGCCCTACATGACGCAAGGGCAGGAGGCGCCGCGCGCCCCCTGGAGGAGGACCACCCGAGGGAGGGGGTTGAGCATGGCCGACGACGCGTACGAATCCGCCATCGCGAAGGAGGGGCGGGTCGCCGAATTCGAGCGGCCGAAACGAAGCCCGCTGGGCCACCTCCAGCATGCGCTCCACAACAACCCGACGCTCGTCCCGGTCATCATCCTCGTCCTGTCGGTCCTGATCTTCGCGATCGCCACCGACGGGCGCCTGCTCAGCGGGCTGGCGATCAAGATCACGCTCGAGCAGACGGCGATCGTCGGGATCCTCGCCGCCGCGCAGACGCTCATCATCCTCACCGCCGGCATCGACCTGTCGGTCGGCGCGGTGATGGTCGCCTCCTACGTCATCATGGGGCATCTCGGCGTGAACCACGGCGTGCCCGCGCCCATCGCCATCCTCGCGGGCATCGCGGCCGCGATGGGGATCGGGGCGGTGAACGGGTTCCTGGTGACGCGGGTGAAGCTGCCGCCCTTCATCGTCACGCTCGGCACCTGGCAGATCGTGCTGGCGAGCGTGTTCCTCTACACGGGCTCCCAGTCGATCCGCTCGCAGGACATCGACGCCGGAGCGCCCTTCCTCAAGGTCTTCGGTGAGCGGGTCGAGATCGGGGGCTGGTCGTTCAGCATCATGGGCGCCCCGACGATCTACGCCGTGCTGCTCATGGTGCTCGTCTTCGGGGTGCTCTGGTACGTGCTCGGCCACACCGCCTGGGGGCGTCACGTCTACGCCGTGGGCGACGACCCGG
The DNA here is from genome assembly GCA_964637265.1 of uncultured Jannaschia sp. GTDB lineage: Bacteria > Pseudomonadota > Alphaproteobacteria > Rhodobacterales > Rhodobacteraceae > Jannaschia. The sequence goes on along the minus strand of CAZWWR010000119.1, from coordinate 4,347 downwards.
AGGCGGCGCAGCTCGCCGGGGTGCGGACGAACAAGACGCTGCTGTCGGTCTATGTCGTCGCCGGCCTCATCGTGGGCATCGCCGCCTGGGCCGCCATCGGGAGGGTGGGCTCCATCTCGCCGTCGAGCTTCGCGGAGGCCAACCTCGACAGCATCGCGGCGGTGGTGATCGGGGGCACGTCGCTCTTCGGCGGCAGGGGCAACATCCTCGGGACGCTGTTCGGCGCGCTGACCGTGGGCGTCTTCGCGACGGGGCTCAGGCTCGCGGGGGCCGATCCGCAATGGGTGCTCTTCGCCTCGGGCTGCCTCATCATCCTGGCCGTGGCCATCGACCAGTGGATCCGGAGGATCAGCGCATGACCGACGCCGCGAACGGGCCCATCCTGACGGCCACCGGCCTGGTCAAGCGCTACGGCCGCGTCACCGCGCTCGACAACTGCGACTTCGAGCTTCGGCGCGGCGAGATCCTCGCCGTGATCGGCGACAACGGCGCGGGCAAGTCGACGCTCATCAAGGCGCTCTCCGGCGCGGTGGTGCCCGACGCGGGGGAGGTGCGGCTGGAGGGGGAGGCCGTACGCTTCCCCAACCCGCTCTCGGCGCGCGAGGCGGGGATCGAGACGGTCTACCAGACGCTTGCCATGTCGCCCGCGCTCTCCATCGCGGACAACATGTTCATGGGCCGCGAGATCCTGAAGCCCGGGATCCTGGGTTCGGTGTTCCGCAAGCTCGACCGCACGAAGATGGAGGGCATCGCGCGCGAGAAGCTCAACGAGCTGGGCTTGATGACGATCCAGAACATCTCCCAGCCCGTCGAGACGCTCTCGGGCGGCCAGCGGCAGGGCGTGGCGGTGGCCCGCGCCGCCGCCTTCGGCTCGAAGGTCATCATCCTCGACGAGCCGACGGCGGCGCTCGGCGTGAAGGAGAGCCGCCGCGTGCTGGACCTGATCCGGGACGTGAAGTCGCGGGGCATCCCAATCATCCTGATCTCGCACAACATGCCCCATGTCTTCGAGGTGGCCGACCGGATCCACATCCACCGGCTGGGCCGGCGCCTGTGCGTGATCGACCCCTCGCGGCACTCGATGTCGGACGCGGTGGCCTACATGACCGGCGCGAAGGAGCCGTCACCCGAGGAGATGTCCCAGCCCGTGGCCGAGACGGCGTGAGCCCCGCGGACCTCGCCGAACGCATCCGCGGGCTCGGCCCGGGGCGGGGTGCCGGGCGCACGCTGACGGCCATCGTCGGGGCGCCCGCTTCGGGCAAGTCGACGCTGGCGGAGGCGGTGACGGCGGCGCTGGGGCCGGAGGGCGCGCTCGTGCCCATGGACAGCTTCCACCTCGACGACGGCATCCTCGGTCCGCGCGGCCTGCTGCCCCGGAAGGGCGCGCCGGAGACCTTCGACGCCGGCGGGCTCGCGCGCACGCTGACGGCCGTGCGGGAGGGGGGCGAGGTGTTCGTGCCCGTGTTCGACCGCAGCCGGGAGATCGCCGTCGCCGCCGCGGCCGTGGTCCCGACCGAGGCGCGGCACGTGGTGGTGGAGGGCAACTGGCTCCTGCTCGACCGCGACCCCTGGCGCGAGCTGGGCCCCTGGGACCTCACGGTGATGCTGCGGGAGCCGGAGGGCGTGCTGCGCGAGAGGCTGATGGCGCGCTGGGCGCACCTCCCGGCGGAGGAGGCGCGGCGCAAGACCGAGGCGAACGACCTGCCCAACGCGCGCCTCGTCGCCGAGGCCTCCCGCCCGGCCGACGTGATGCTGACGCCGGCGGGCGTCTGACGGCGCGCGGCCCGGAGGGCGCTCCGCCGAGCCCCTGCCGAAACCTTCGTGCTGCCGAGCCTGTCCATTCGCCGCATCGCGGGCGGAGCCCGCAGATCCGCGGCCGGCACGAGGGGCGATCCTCCATCTAGGAGGTCGGCCCGTTCCGCTGCCTCGGGCGCGCGCCCCGCCGCCCGGCCGGACCCCCGGTCGCCCCGGCGACGCGCGGGACTTCGCCATAACCGTCAGTTCCGACGATCCGGCGGATGGGCGAGGCCATGCCGGGGCCGGACCATCGCGCAGGGGCTGAGCGGTCGGGCGGAGAGGGACGGGCGGGTCAGGCGCCGGCCGCCCAGTCGATCATGTTCGAGAACAGGCGGTCGTAGCCCGCCCAGTCGGAGAAGGGCCGGGGCAGCCAGTGCTCGGCCATGTCCGAGGTCCAGGCGACGGTGCGCCCCTTCCCATGGGTGCCCGCGACGAGGAGCGGCAGGCCGCCCTGATCATCGGGCAGGCGGAGCACGATCTCGGCGCCCTCCATCGGCTCCACCTCGTTGACCCCGAGCAGGTGGGGCCAGCCGTCCGGAACCCCGGCGAGGAGCGCGTGGTCCGCCATCAGGATCTCGGGCACGGCGCCCTCGGGGATCTCCACGCGGTCGTCGAAGGCGAGGCAGCGCACGGGAAGCGCCGCCTCCACGGGCGTGCGGCGCCAGCGGGCGCGCCCGTCGATCCCCTGGAAGGAGAAGTAGCCGCCGCACATGATCAGGCCGCCGCCCTCCGCGACCCAGTCCGCCAGCAGGCGCAGCCGGTTGGGCACCCGGCGGCCGTGCAGCCAGACGTCGGGGTGGAGCAGGAGCGTGTTGGCCCCGATGTCCGACAGCATCACCACGTCGTAGCTGGCGAGCCCCTCCGCCCCGAGCGGGAAGCCCTCGGCCGCGTCGTGGGCGGCGAGATGCGTGACGTCGTGCCCGGCCTCGGCCATGCCGCTCAGGAAGCGGGTCGCGCCGCTGTGGAAGGTCACGCTGCCGAACTGGTCGAACCCCTTGAAGTGGGTGGCCGCGCTGACCCAGGTCTCGCCCACCAGAAGCACCTTCGCCATTCACCGCTCCTCCGCGTCGGCCCCGGCCCGGGCCAGCGCCCGCCGGGGGTTCTCCACCATCAGCATCTCCAGCGCCTCCCGTCCGAGCCCCATCCGCGCCAAGCGCGGCAGGACGTGGCGCTGGACGTGGGCATAGCCGTTGCCGCCGTGGCGGCAGAGCATCATCTTGAGGAACACGTCCTGAGACAGCAGCACGCGCTCCCCGTGGCCCGCCTCGCAGAGCGCCGCGATGGCGGCGCAGGTCTGCTCGTCGGAGGGGCACTGGACGGACTGGTCGTCGTACCAGAAGTCCATTCCCATCATGTCGTACTCGACATAGGCCCCCCGCTCGGCGAGGCGGCGCTGGTAGGCCGGGTCGTCGAAGGACGGGTTCATGTGGCAGAGGATGGTCCGCGCCGCGGGCTGCCCCTCGCCCTCCGCGATGTCGAGCACCTCGTCGCCCAGTCGCTCCCAGCCCGGCAGGTGGACCATGAGCGGCAGGCCCGTGCGCGCGGCCGCCCGCGCCCCCGCGCGGAGCACCTTGGCTTCCGTGGCCGTGAACTCGGCCGAGACGCCGAGCTCGCCCACGATGCCGATCCGGACGCCCGTGTCGCCGACGCCGTGCGTCGCCTCGCGCACGATCTCCTCCGCGATGTCCTCCTCCGCCATCGCGGCGAGGTGGGGCGGGTGGCTGCTCTCGAGGTAGTAGCCCGCCCCCATCACCACGTTGAGCCCCGTGGCCCGGGCGATGCGGCGCAGCGCCTCCGGGTCGCGGCCGATGCCGCGGCAGGTCGGATCCACCACCGTCCGGCCCCCCTCCGCCGCGAAGAGGCCGAGCTCCTCGACGGCGGCGGTCTCGTCCTGCAGCGCGCAGTTGTCGCGGCAGGCGAAGGGATCGTGGCGCAGCCGCGAGAGGATGGCGGGCGAGACGGGCAGATCCCGGATGGGGGAGCGGAACGCCGGATCCCGCCCCCGCCACCAGCAGAGGCAGTCGTTGAGGATGTGCTCGTGCATCAGCGTCACGCCGAGGGCGTCGGCCGGCACGGGGCCCAGCACCGTTTCGACCCTGGCGCTCATGCGGGGGCGTCCGCGTAGGGGGCGTCGTGGAACGCGATCTCCCACTCGGTGACGTTTGCCACGATTTTCCCGAAACGGGGCAAGTCCTCCTCCTCCGCCGCCGCGTCGAGCGCGTCTCCCAGCCACTCCGCCTGCGCGCGGAAACCGGGAGCGGCGTGGAGCGCGACCCATTCCGCGAGGTTCGGGTCCGCGGAGGGGGTGGCGGCGGCGCGCGTGCACCAGCCCAGATACATCCATTCGGCCGCGAACATCGCGGCGACGATGTCGAGGAAGGGCGCGCGGGCGGCGAGGGACGCCATCGCATCGCGGAACCGCGCGGCCCCGGGCGGAAGCGGCGCCGCGAGGTCGAGGCCCCGGCGCGCGGCGACGTCCTCGAAGTAGCGCATCTGCGGTCCGGCGAGCGCCGCCTGCACCTCGATCAGCGCCCGGCGCGCGGCGAGGCG
>CAZWWR010000118.1:0-8149 GCA_964637265.1 uncultured Jannaschia sp. | reverse complement strand
CCCCCGGACCGGCCGCCGGGCTCCGCCGTCGCCCCGTGCCACGGGGCGGCACGGCGGCGTCCGGTCTCCGGGCGCTCCCGCCCGCCCTCACGTCCGCCCGCCCGCCCGCCCGCACGCGACGACCTGTGGTGGGAAACCCTCACGAGTCCGTTGGATCGGCCCGTTTGGGCTTGCTGCGGGCGGCCCCGGGATGAGAGAGAACCCGCGCAGCTTTCCCCGAGCGCACGCTTCCGTGCGATCCGCCCTCCGATTCGTCGCGCCCGCGTCCTCCCCGCGTTCCCGAAGAGGCCCTCCCCGGTGGTTTCCCTCCCATGACCGTGACCAACTCCGACCCCTCCGCCGGCAGCCTGCGACTGTCAGGGATCGCCACCCCGACCTGGGGCCTGTTCTGGCTCGCGGTGGCGGTGGCCGGGGCGGGGCTGTTCTTCGTGAACGGGCTCGAGGCGCTGCTGCGGGCCTGGCAGAAGCCGGAATACTCCCACGGGCCGCTGATCCCGGTGCTCTCGCTGCTGCTGTTCCTGCGCCAGCTCAAGGAGGTGCCGGTCCAGTGGGGCGACGTGCCCGACCGCTGGCCCGGCGTCGCCATGATGGGCGCGGCGGTGCTGTTCGGGATGCTGGGCAACCTCTCGGGGATCGACGATGTGGTGGCCTACGCGCTGATCCTGTGGGTCTGGGGCGTGCTGCTGACGAGCTTCGGCTGGAAGGTGGGGCTGCTGTTCTGGCCGCCCGTGCTGCACCTCGTCTACATGCTGCCGCTGCCCGACACGTTCTACTACAAGCTCTCGAACTACCTCCAGGTGGTCTCCTCGGAGCTCGGCGTCGACATCCTGCGCTTCCTCGGCGTGCCGGTCTTCCTCGAGGGCAACATCATCGACCTGGGCGTCCTGAAGCTCCACGTCGCCGAGGCCTGCTCGGGGCTGCGCTACCTGTTCCCGATTCTGAGCTTCTCCTACATCTTCGCGGTGCTCTACCAGGGGCCGATGTGGCACAAGGCGGTGCTGCTCGTGTCGGCGGCGCCGATCACGGTGCTGATGAACTCGGTGCGCATCGCGGTGGCCGGCATCATCGTGCAGCATTACGGCGTCGACTACCTCGAGGGGTTCACCCACTTCTTCGAGGGCTGGGTGATCTTCCTGAGCTGCGTGCTGCTGCTCTTCGGGCTGGCCTGGGTGATGCTGCTGTTCCGCCGCGACGGGGTGGGCCTCGTGGAGGCGCTCGACCTCGACACCACCGGGCTCGGCGCGCAGGCCGCCCGGCTGCAGCTCGTGCGCGCCTCGCCGGCGATGATCGCGGGCGCGCTGCTCATGGTGGGGGCGGCCGCCGCCTGGCACCTGGCGCCCGAGCGCGGCCTGCAGGCCGCGGAGCGCGAGGAGTTCTACTACTTCCCCGACCGGCTGGGCGCGTGGGAGGCCGGCCCGCAGGTCTTCTTCGACGACCGCATCGAGCGGCGGCTGGGCGCGGACGACTACTACCATGCCGAGCTGACCTCGCCGGAGGCCGCGGCCTCGGTGAACCTGTTCATGGGCTGGTACCGCGACCAGAGCCGCGGCGGCATCCACTCGCCCGAGGTCTGCCTGCCGGGCGCCGGCTGGGAGATCGCCTGGATCGAGCGGGTCGACATGGCCGCGGAGTTCGGCACCGCCGATCCCTTCCCGATCAACCGGGTGATCATCCAGAAGGGCCAGGCGCGGATGATGGCCTACTACTGGTTCGAGCAGCCGGGCCGCCGCATGGCCTGGGATCTGGGCGCCAAGTTCTGGCTGCTGTGGAGCGGCATCACCACGGGTCGCAAGGACGGCGCCATCGTGCGCCTGATCACGCCGATGGCCGAGGGCGAGCCCCAGGCCGCCGCCGCCGCCCGCCTGACGGACGCGGCCCGCGCGCTCCTCGAGCCTCTGCCGCGGTTCATCCCGGACTGAGTTCCGCACGACCGCCCGGGCTCCGAACCGGTCGGAACGGCCCGGGCGCGCGTGAAAGCCGGCACGAGGCCCGGTCTCAGCGGGAAGGCGGGGTGCGCAAGGACGGCCCTGGCACCCCGGGCCCGGCCAGTGTCGTGAGATCGAGGGGATGGGTTCGGGTCGCCGCCAAGGCGGCCCCGATCGCCCCGCGCTCGGCCGTCACCGCGGCGTGCAGACGCGCGTCTGCCGCGTAGTGCTCGGCTACGAAGCGGGTACTCGGGCATCTCGGGCAGGCCGCCGGCCTCCGCGGCGCTGCGCTTGCGGGCCAGGACCGCGAGGCCCGCGCGCTTGATGCGCCCGTGCAGCCCCGCGGGCGGCGCCGGCGCAGCGCGGCGTTCATTCGGTAGGCCGCCCAGCCCTCTCACCCGCAACTCGACGTTCCGGTCGGAGCGCCGTTCCTCGTCCATCGGCGTGCCTGTGCACCGCGTGAAGCGGCAGATCGGGTCGCGCGTCGCCTCGACCGGCACGAGGTTCGCCATCACCCGCCGTTCGTCCGCAAAGGTGCGACCGGGCCGCCGGGCGGAGGAGGCGAACGGGCGCCGGGGGGGTCACGATCCCGGCCGCGATCCCGTCGAGCAGGCGCAGCCTCCCGTCGCGCGGCCAGGTCGGCGGGATCGGCGTCACGGGGTGGTTCCCATGCCGGGAGAGGTGCTTGCCCGAGCGCGGGGCCGAAGCGTCCCAGCAGGTCCCACACCACCACGAAGGCGTTCATCCCGAACCGCATGGGCCAGGCCGCCTCCACGAGGAAAGTGCCTTGGCCCGCGCGGGCGGGCGAACATGGGCGCGGTCGATCCGTCCCGACCCGGGACAGCCGGCGGAGCCATGACGGTGTGGCCCGGGCCATGTGGCCGGGGTCCGATATCGCCGGGGCCTCAGGCGCGGGGCCGGTGGCGTACTGAGATGCCGGCGAATCTGCGCGGGTGCGCGGAGGCGATCCGCCGACCGGAGCGGATGATCACGACGCGGCCCGCGTGCCGGGGGAGGGAACTCCGGGAGCGTCGACCGCGCCGGAGGCGTCGTCCTCCTCCCCCGCCAGCATCCGCCGCAGCGCGGGCCGCTCGGCCCGTGCCGCGGCGTGGAGCCGGGCGTCGCGGTCGTAGCGCTCGGCCACGAAGGCGCGGATCTCGGGCAGGTCGAGCACGCCGCTCGCCTCGGCCGCCGAGCGCCCCGAGGAGAGCAGGCGCAGGGCGGCCCCCTTGATCCGCCCGTGCAGCCCCGCCGGAAGCACCCGCCGAAGCGCGCCGTTGAGCGCGTAGGCCGGCCCGCCGAGCGCGCGGACCTTCAGGTCGACGTTCTGGTTGGCCCGCGCCCCGGCGTCGAGCGCCACGCCCGAGCGGCGGCCGAGATGGGCGATCAGGTCGGGCACGAGCTCCATCGGCAGGGCGTGCTCGACGAGGCGCGGCGCGCCCTCCAGCCCGAGATCGTGGAGGAACCCGTCCTGGCGGGCGAAGAACACCATCCTCTGGGCGGGCACCGCCTCCGGGTCGCGGGCGACGCGGTCGAGATCGGCCGCCACGTCGTCGAGCATCCTGAGCGTGGTGTCGCGCAGCTCCGCCGGAGGGATCGCCGTCATCGGCCGGCCCTCGTAGCGCCACAGCGTCTGCCGCAGGGCCGAGCCGAAGCGCTCGAGCGGATCGCGCAGCACGGCGAAGGCCGTCAGGTCCCGCACGGCGGCGTATTCCTCGGGGAAATGCGCGCGCAGGGCCCCAAGCGGCACGTGGCCGTAGTCGATCCGGCCCAGAATGGGATGCGCGTGCACGTCGCCCATCGAGACATGGTCCGGATCGCAGCGCCGCACCTGCGAGCGCACCGAGGAGCCGGCGCATTTGGGGATGTGGACGAAGACGAAGCCTCGGGAGGGGCAAATGATCATGAGCGCACTCGTTTCGATAGTCGCGGTTCCGGCGGTCGAGATTGTGGCCGTTCCGACCTCATGCCTCGTGCATCGGCTGCGGGTTCCTTGAGGCGGGGACGGGAGTATGCGACGCACGCCGCGACACGAAGCCTCCTAGACGTGGCTCCCTCCATGACGCAACGGCTCATCCTCGAAATCTCCGGCCCCCGGATGGGATCGACCAATCTGAGGCAACATCTGTCCGCCTTCGATCGGGTCGAGGCCTTGGGCGAGCTGTTCCTCCCCGACTTTCCGCTGGCCGAGGATCTGATGGCGGACGTCGCGGAGGCCATGGCGGCCCGCGGCCTGCGCCGCCCCGCCGACCGCGCCGCCCTTGCCGAGGTGCTGCGCGCCGACCCGATCGAGGGCATTGAGGCGGCGCTCGACGCCTGCGTTCGGCGCGGCACGCCTCACCCCGTCCTGAAGCTAGGCATGAGCCATCTCTCGGCGCCGCAGATGGACCAGCTGATCCGCCATTTCCGCCCCTTCGGCATGGTGCTGCACCGCGCGCCGATCGACCAGTTCATCTCCCGCGAGAAGGCCGTCTCGGTGCGTACGTGGTTCAGGCGCGACACGACCGGGATCAAGCCCCGGATCACGCCGGCGTCCTTTCGTGGCTTCCGTGCACGCCAGGAGAACCACCTGCGCATGGGGCTGCATCTGCTGCGTAGGCATGGCTGCCCGCATCTCGTCTTCGTCTACGAGGACCTCTACGCCCAACCCGCACGCGTCCACGAGCTGCTGGCGCGGCGCTTCGAGGAGGCCGGTTTCGACTTGGGCGCGCATCAGGGCTGGGTCTCTGAGATGCCGCGGCAGGACAACTCGCCGTCGCGCGCTGGCAAGGTCGAAAACTGGGATGTCTTCCTGGCCGGGATGGGGAAGGGGCCCCCGGTCGACATGGAGCGCTACCGCATCGAGGGCTCGAGCGTCCTTATGAATGCGCAGATTCTCGCGGAGCGCCTGCTGCCGCGCAGCGCCCTGCGCGGACTGGCGCGCCGCATCGGGATCTCCGGCATGCCGGAGCGCGGCGCGAAGGCCGGCGGCTGAGGGGCCCCGCGCTTCCCATGTCCCACGCTGTCCGATCCGAACCCCTCACTTGGGGCCTATGCGTCGCCACGCTCGATCGCGTCGACATGCTCGAGCGCTGCGTCGCCCATGCGCTCGCCCAGACGCGGCCGCCCGCCGAGATCGCGATCGCCGACGCCTCCGAAGACTGGCGGGCGCATCGCGACCGCATCCGCGCCGCGATCGGCGACCGTCCGGTCCGCCTCCTCTACATCGGCCACGAGGTGAAGTCCTCGGCGGTGCAGCGCAACGCGGCGCTCGCGGCGATGTCGGCCGACATCGCCTTCGTGATCGACGACGATTCGCTGATGGAGCCCGACTGCGCCGAGACGATCATGGCGCTCTACGAGGCCGATCCCGAGGAGCGCGTCGTCGGCATCTCGGGCACCAACGTGGCCGGCGCTGCACCGGAGGCGGGCGAGGGGTCGGGGGCGAGCGAGGGGTCGGAGCGGCCGGAGGAGGGCGGCGGTCCGGTGACGCTCAAGGCGGCGGGCAGCCGGCGGGCGCGGGCCTGGCGCCGCACGGGCCTGGCCCGTTGGCTCCTCAAGGAGGTGCTGCTGCAGTCGCGCGACCGGATCTTCCTGCGCTACGACCCGCCGGGCAGCCATCACGGACCGGAGGCGGCGCGCGCCCTCGACCTGCCCGGCACCCGCTACACCGAGTTCCTCCCCGGTTGGGGCATGACCGTGCGCCGCCGCGTGGCCCTGCTCGAGCCGTTCGACGACGGGCTGCTAGCCTATTGCCCCACCGAGGATCTCGACGCGTCCTACCGCTGGGGCCGGCACGGGGTCTGCCTGGTGGCCGAGCGCGCCCGGATCGACCATGTCGAGGTGGCGGCCTCCCGGCTCAAGCGTCGCAAGGTGACGGCGCTCAGCGTGATGAACTCGGCCTACTTCACACGCCGCAACTCGCGTCGTCCGGCCCGCGACGCCGCGCGCTTCTACGCGCTGGCCGTGCGGCGGGTGCTGGCCGAGGCGCTCAAGGACGCGATCACGGGGCGGCTGTCGCTGCCCCAGGCTCGCGGTGCGGCCTGGGCCCTCGCGCATGCCCCGGCGCTGTTCCGGCAGGACCGCGCGGGCCTCGTTGAGTGGTACGCCGGCCAGCAGAGGAGGATCCTCGCGCGGTGAGCGCGCCCGTGCCCGGGTCCTGCGCCGTCCGCGGCGATGCGTCCCCCGGTGCTGGTGTCGCCCGATGCCATGCTCCGCCGATGCCGTCTCGGCCGGCGCCCCCGCAGCGTCAGGGGCAACGAGACGGGAGCCGCCCGTGCCGCGCCCCCTTTCGGGAGCACCTTCCCGCAGGTGGCCGAGGCGCCCCTTCGCCACGGCGGACCGATCCCCGGGCCCGGGCCCCCTAGCGCGGCTCCAGCGCGCCGGCATGGGGCATCGGTCCGCGCAGCCGTCCGAGCAGGTCGTCGAGCGCCGCCCGCTCGCCGGGGCCCGTCCGGGCCGCCGGCGCGCCGGGCGCGGGGAAGGGCAGCGCCACGGTGGGGGTGCCGTCGGCGAGCCGTGCGAGCGTGGCGAAGGCGGGATCGGCCACCGGGCTGTCGGGCACGTCCCGGAGGCTGTTGGGCTCCCCCGTGGGCGTGCCGTTGGGTTCGAGGAAGACGGGCCCCGCGTCCTTGTGCCGGTTCTGCCATTTCAGCCCGCGATAGGACGGCCCGAACAGGCCGGCGAACTCCAGCGCCTCGGACAGGTCGCGCGGCGCGGCGGGGTAGAAGGGCGCGTGATGCAGCACGTTCGAGAGGATCACCTCGCGCGGCCGCGCACCCTCGGGCATGTTGTCTCGCAGGAGGGTCTTCGGCGTTCGCGACCAGTCGAGCACGGTGCCGGAATAGACCTCCACCGTGCCCTCCAGCGAGGGCGGGTCGTAGGCCGCCTTCCGTCCACCCCCGAAGGACATCAGCCTCTCGGGCGGAACCAGCTCCCACCGTCCGCTTCCGGTGGGCGGCACCACGATCAGGAAGTTGCGGCAGATCAGGCCGGTGAAGTCGCAGCCCCAGGCGCTGCCGCCGTTGTTGCCGGTCCCGATCGTGACGATCTTGTCGAGCACGATGTCGCACAGCTTCTCGGGCCGCCGGTTGCGGAAGGTGGTCATGTTGAGCGCCGCGTTGCCGCCCTCGGCCACCACGCGGTCGAGGCGCAGCACGCCGTCCGGGGCGCCGCGGGTGTTCCAGCGCAGGCAGGGCTGGTGCGAGGGGCGGTTCGGCACGCCGCGGCCCGCGTTGCCCGCCGACCAGCCGTTCACCGAGCGCAGCTGCGTCTGGGAGATCAGCGTCCAGGAGCCCGCCGGCGCCGAGCCCACCCGCAGCGGCCCGTGGTCGTTCTGCCGGTTGCTCCCGCCGCGGATGAACTGCGGCACCGCGCCGCCGCCCATCGCATCCGCGTTCTGCTCGACGCGCGAGCCGACGATCGCCAGCACGTTCTGCTTGCCCGCCAGCATCCCGTAGTCGCGCCAGTCGGTGATCTCGGTGTCCGAGATCACCGTGCGGGCCGCCGCGCTCGGATGGTGGATCGTGTTCGAGCAGCCGGCGAAGCGGCAGCCGTGCACGGTGACGTGGCCCTGCACGCCCCCGGTCACGGTGAGCGCCCCCCAGGGGAAGACGCCGCCCGCGGCCGTCTCGGTGGTCGGATCCCAGGTGCTCAGCCCCTCGATCCCCCAGATCGCCATCTCCGCCTGGGCGGAGGACTTGGCGATCCGGATCAGCCGGTTCTTGCGGCTCGGCACCGCGCCCGAGAGCACCGGGCGGGCGCCCGCGCCCCAGGCGCCCAGCTGCGCCGCCGCGCGGACGCCGTCGAAGGAGAGGTGGTCGGAGAGTTCGAAACGGGTGCCGCGCCGGAACAGGATGCGCCGGTCGCCGGTGCGCGCGCCGTCGACGCTCCGCGCCCGGGCGTAGCCCCTGCCGAAGGGATCCCCCGGCGCGCCCGAGAAGTCGCCGTCGGGGGCCACGAGAACGGTTCGCTCGCCGGGGAAGACGCGGTCGGGGTTCTCGATCGCCACCGCGATCTCGGCCGTGACGGCGCGGGTGCCGTCGGTGGCGGTGCAGCGCACGGTGTAGCGCAGCGATCCGGCCGGGCGCCCCGGCGTGCCCGCCGCGGCGAAGGCGGCGCGCGAGGGGGCGAAGACATGCGCCGCGCGGTCGCCGAAGGCGCGGTTCGCGTCTCCGCCCCAGATCGCGGCGATCCGGTCGACATGGGCGAAGCCGGGCGCGTCCGCGTCGCCGAAGCTCCACTCG
>CAZWWR010000117.1:0-8191 GCA_964637265.1 uncultured Jannaschia sp. | reverse complement strand
CTCCGCCTCGGGCCGCGGCGCCCCTTCGGGCAGGACGAGGCCGATCCAGCCGAGGTCGTGGCCGCGCCGGTCGCGCATCGCCACGAGCAGCGTGGCGAGTCCGTCCTCGGCCCGGAACCCCGCGCCGCGCTCGCGGATCGCGGCCGCGATGGCCGTCTCCCCGGCGCGTGCCGCCTCGCCCGGATGCAGCCCCGAGAGCGCCTCGCCCGCCCGAGCGAGGCAGATCGTCTCCTCGCCGTCGAGCAGCACCCAGACCGCCTCGCCCCCGTACTCGGAGGCCATGTCCCGCAGGATCGCCTGGTTCCGGGCGGTCGAGCTCCGCGGCGCGGCGAGCAGGGTCAGCTTCTCCTCCGTCAGGCGGGCGGCCGGCAGGTCGGCGATCGTCACGCCGTCGGAGACGACGACGATCCGTTCGGCGAGGCCCAGCAGCTCCTCGAAGTCCGAGGAGATCACGACCACGCCGGTGCCCCGATCGGCGGCGGCCTGCAGGATGCGGTAGATCGAGGACCGCGTGCCGATGTCGACGCCCTTCGTCGGCTCGTCGAGGATGAGGATGTCCGGCTCCACGAGGAGCCAGCGGGCGATGATGATCTTCTGCTGCATCCCGCCGGAGAAGTTGAGCAGGGAGCTGTCCAGTCGGTCGGCCGGCAGGCCGAGGTCCCGGACCAGCTCGGCCACCTTGTCGGCCCGGTCGCCGTAGCCGCGGCCGATGCCGCGATGGCGCCCCATCTGGGCGAGCATCAGGTTCTCCCGCACGCTCAGGTCCGGCACGATGTTCTGTGCCCTTCGGTCCTCCGGCACGAAGCCCAGCCCCGCGCGCACCGCGTCCGCCGGACGGCGGAGGCGGACGGGCGCGCCGCGCACCAGCACCTCGCCGCCCGTGCGCGGTCGCAGGCCCCAGACCGCCTCCATCGCCTCCGAGCGGCCCGCGCCCACCAGCCCGCCGAGGCCGAGGATCTCGCCCCGGCGCACGGCGAAGGAGACGTCCCGCACGGCGGGCGGGGCGCGGAGGTGGCGGACCTCGAACACCGTCTCGCCCGGCGCGTGGGCCGGGGCGCGGGCGTGGTAGATCGCGCCGAGGTCCCGCCCGACCATGTGCTGGATGATGTCGCCCTGCGTGAGCGAGGAGGTGGCCACGTCCTCGGCGACCACCCGACCCTCGCGCAGGATGGTCACGCGGTCGGTGATCGCGAACACCTCCTCCAGCCGGTGCGACACGAAGCCCAGCGCCCGCCCCCCGTCGCGCAGCCGCGCCATCACGTCGAAGAGGCGGTCAACCTCGGTGGCCGAGAGGGAGGCGGTGGGCTCGTCGAAGATCACGAGCCGCGCGTCGAGGGCGAGCGCCTTCGCGATCTCCACGAGCTGCCTCTGCGCCGCCGACAGCGTCCTGACCTCGGCGTCAAGCGGCAGCGCGTGCTCGTGCCCGAGGTCCTCCAGCAGGCCCGCCGCCCGCCGCCTCATGTCCCTGAACGAGAGCCGCCCCGGCGTGGCGAGGTCCGGGAGGAAGACGTTCTCCAGCACGGAGAGGTCGGGGGCGAGCGAGGTCTCCTGCGCGACCAGTGCGATCCCGCGGGCCAGCGCATCCCGCGCGGAGGCGAGCTGGACGGGGCCGCCACCGAGCGAGATCTCCCCGTCCGAAGGGCGGAGATGGCCCGAGACGATGCGCGACAGCGTGGACTTGCCGGCCCCGTTCGCGCCCAGCAACCCCACCACCTCGCCGGGCCGGAAGGCGATCGAGGCGTCCGTGAGCGCCTGCGTCCGGCCGAAGGCCTTCGAGACCCCTCGGGCGGTGAGCAGGGGCGCGTGGCGCGGTTCGGGGCTCGCGGCCTGGTCCATCGGTCGCTCGGCGGCGCGGGCGTGGCGGACGCCCGCGCCCCGGGCCTCACTCGATCTCGTTGGCGAAGACCGTCTCCTTGATCGTGGGCAGCATCTCGTCGATGTTCTCGGACGTCACGATCAGGATCGGCACGGTGATCTCCTTCTCGGGCGTGCCACCATCCAGATGCTCCACCATCGCCTCGGCCGAGCGCTCCCCCATCAGGTAGGGCTGCTGCATCCCCGACACGACGAGCTCGCCCGACTGCAGGAGCGGCACGAACTCGGGGATCCCGTCGAAGGCCGCGACCAGCACGTCGCCGTCCATCCGCGCGGCCTTGATGGCGCGCAGCGCGCCGAGCGTGGGTCCGTCGGTCTGCACGAACATCGCGCCCATGTCGGGGTTGGCGGTGATCATGTCCTGGGTGAAGCGGAAGGTCTCGTCGGCGGTGTAGGCCTGCATCTGCTGCAGCCCCGCGTCGCCCTCGATCCCGGCCTCGGTCAGCGCGTCCTTGAAGCCCTTCGTGCGGGCCTGCCCGTTGAGCCGCGCCTGGCTGATGCCGACGATGCCCACGGAGGCGTCCGTCTTGCCGGCCTCCTCCATCGCCGTGGCCAACGCCTGACCCACGCCGTTGGCACCCTCGTAGTTGTTCGACCCGATGACCGACACGAACTCGCCGGAATCGGTGCCGATGTCGGCGATCACCACGGGGATGCCGCTGTCCTGCGCGAGCTGGAGGACGGCGGGCGCGGTGGAGCTGTCGGTGGGCGAGAGCACGATGCCGGCCACGCCGCGGGCGATGGCGTCCTGCGCGTTCTGGAGCTGCGTCTGCGGATCGTTCGTGGAGTCGAGCGCCGAGAAGCCGTAGCCGTTCTCCTCCGCGACCGAGCGAACCCCCTCGGAGACGTAGCGCCAGAAGGCGAGGTCGAGGCCCGGCGTCATGTAGACGAGCTCGCCCTTCTCCTGCGCATGCGCCGTTCCGGCGGGGGCGACTGCGAGCGCCGCGCCCGTCACCGCCGCGGCGAGCATTCCCGCCAGCGTCCTTCGATCCACCATGTGTCCCTCCCTGCGATGCGGCCCCGGCCCCGTCGCGGGGTCGGGACGGCCGGCTCTCCCGGAGGGCGTCGAGGGTGCCGTGGCCGCTCCTCCCGGCCCGCGATGCACGCATCCCATCCGGGCCCGCGGCCCACTGGTACGGAGCCTAGACCAATGATGCGGCGGGTCAATCCTGTCCCGGGCCCGGTCGCCTCTGCTAGACGGGGGCATGGCACAGGATGACGGAGGCGGTGGCGGTCGGCCGGCGAGGGCCGGTCCGCGACCCGCGATCCCGGCGGCGCGGGCCCTGCTCGGCGACGTGCCCCGCGCCTCGGTGCGGGAGGTGATCGCGGGAAAACTCGCCGCGCTGATCTCCTCCGGGATCCTCGTCGAGGGGGACGCGCTGCCCGGCGAGAGGGAGCTCGCCTCGGCCCTCTCGGTGAGCCGGGAGACGATCCGCGGCGCCATCGCCATCCTGGCTTCGAAAGGGATCCTCCGCGTCGCCCAGGGCGCCCGGACCACCGTCGCGTCCTCGGATCTCTCCACGCTCCCGGTGCCTGCGCCGGCACCGGCGCGGGACGGCCCCTACGGCCTCACCGCCGTGCACGAGGCGCGCCTCCTCGTGGAGCAGCGCATCGCCGCCGAGGCCGCGCGCCGCGCGACGCCCGCGCTCGACGCCCGCCTGAGGCAGTCCGTGGCCGCGCAGGAGGCGGCCGGAGAGGACGCGGTGCGCTTCCTCCTGGCCGACAGGGAGTTCCACGGCCTCCTCTACCGGGCCGGCGGCAACGACGTCCTCGCCGACATGGCGATGTCGCTCCACGCCCACCTGCTCGATCACCGCCGCCGTATCGTCGCCCGTCCGGGCGCGATCGCCGTCAGCATCGCGGACCACCGCGAGATCCTCGCCGCGATCGAGGAGCGCGACGTGGCAGCCTCCGTCGCCGCCGTCACCCGCCACGCCACCCGCATCTACGAGACCACCGGGGCCTTCCTCGACGGCATGGCCGACGATCGCAGGCCCACCCCACACGAGCGCGCGGCTCGCCACCCGAGGTAGGACGCCTCGAAATTCGAGCGACCGGCCGAACGCTGGGGGCTCGGCCCCGCCGATTGGCCTAAGCGCCTCTTCCGCATCCATCGGATCGGGTGCGATGTCGGTGACGAGGCGGACGTCTTCCCGCGCCGTGAGCGACGACGCGAGGTCGCAGAACGGGGAGACGGACGCCAAACGGGCAAGTCGGGGCGGGCGAAAACATGATGGCCGACCGCGGTCTATCGAGGTCGCGGCATCAAGCCCGTCCCGGGTGGCCTGATCCAGCTTGGATGAGTGTGCGGGTACGAGATCCTGCCCGGCGATCCCATTCTTCGGAAGAAGGGTGGGCTCGATCGCTTGGAAGGTCAGTTCGATCCGGCCGCGGGCCATCCCCGCACAGCACCGGTCTCTTGGACCCTAAGCAGAGGCACCGAACGGAAGGCCGTCCCTGCGCGGATGTGCGCGTCCTCGGCCACTCCTCCAGGCCCGTATCCTCTCGAGCGGCTCCCCAAGGCTCACCTCGTAGGGCTTTGCCCCATCAGAGACGATGACAAGTCATGCGCCGTCCAGCCATGTCCGCCGAGGCAGATCAGCGGCGATATTTCACTTCCCGGGCTTCCCTCTCAGCGCACCGAGCAAGACCGTGATCGAGTGCCCAACACCTCCGTGGCGGCGGATCCAAACCCGACGACGGCCCGGATCAGAAGGAGAACCGGGCTCCGAGGACCGGGCCGGAGAAGACGAGGTCGACGTCGGCCCGGTCGAACGAAGCATCTATGGTGAGGTGCCGGTAGCCGAACTGCACCGCCCAGCTCTCGCTGAAGGCGTATTCCGCGCCCGCATAGATCTGGGCGCTGAGGTCGGACGCCTCGCCGATTCCGAACCCGCCGAGATCCGCGTAGCCGACCGCCGCCCACCGCTCGCCGAGCCCGGCCCGCATCCGCAGCCCGACGACCGGGTCGACCCACGATTCCGAGACCGACGCGCGGCGGTCGTCGACACCCTCGACTCCCACGAGCCGCCCGTCGATCTCGATGTCGTAGGCCCTCAGTCCCGCCCCCAACTCGAACCGCAGGTCCGGCCGGTCGACGGTGGCGTACGATCCGAAGGCAGAGGCGATGACGAGGGTCGATCCGACTTCGGCGTCCGCGAAGGACTCGCTTACGGGGCCGCCGCGGCTGGCGCTCACGTCCGTGTAGTTGAGGTCGCCGATCAGGCCCCATCGTCCGCGACGCGCCTCGAAGGTGGCGAAGGCGGCGAAATCGAGGTTCTCGAGAATGTCCTGAAAGGAGAGCTCGCTGTCGAACGTCCCCGCAGGCGTCTCGAGGCGGCTGTCGAGGCCGGTGCCCCACACATAGACGGACAGGGAATACTCCCAGTCCTGAGCCGCGCCGGGGCTCGCGGGCAGGGCGAACAGCGCGCCGAGGAGCGCGGTGATGCAAGTCCGGTCGAAGGTGTTCATGGAGGCCTCCCGCCCTTTCGTGTCGGGCGCGTCGGGCGGCGCGCCGTTGGTGCCGGCCGCCCCGCGCCCTGCGGCTCGGCCCTATCACACCTTTTGCGTGCGCGCACCCGGGCTCCGTTCTCCCATGACGCGCATCGCCGTCCCGCCCGGTAGCGGACGAAGACGATCCGTACGTGCGACACCTCGGTTGCGGTACTTGACTCCGCCACGGGGGCGGGCTCGTCGGGGGCGGAGCGACGTGGAAGGGGACGGCATGGACGACGCGCTGTGGGTGTTCGCCTACGGGAGCCTGGTGTGGAACCCGGAGATGGCGCTCGCCGAGGCGGTGCGGGCGCGGCTCGACGGGCACCACCGGGCGTTCTGCATGTGGTCGATCCACCACCGCGGCACGCCGGAGCGTCCCGGGCTCGTGCTGGCGCTGGAGGCGCGGGCGGGGGCTACCTGCGAGGGTCTCGCGCTGCGCCCCGCGGATCCCGGCGCGGCCCTGCCCGCCCTGCGCGAACGCGAGCTCGTCTCCTCGGCCTACCGCGAGGCGACGGTGCCGCTCGACCTGGCCGACGGACGGCGGGTCGAGGCCATCGCCTACGTGATGGATCCGCATCACAGGCAGTATGCCGGCGGGCTCGACCTCGACGCCCAGGCCCGGGTCATCGCCGCGTCCGCGGGCGGGCGCGGGCCGAACCCGGACTACCTCGACCGGACCGCCGCCGCCCTCGCCGAGCACGGCATCCGCGATCCCGAGATCGAGGCCCTCTCGGCGCGCGTGGCGCGTCTGCGTCACGTTCCGGCCGGGGCCGCCCCGCTTCCGGAGCGCGGGTTGTGAGGCTCAAGGCCCGCCGCTAGGCTCGCCCGACCTAAGTCGCGCGGCCGCGTTCCCTGTGCCGCTGCGATCCGGATTGCGGGGCGAATGGCACGCGCGGACCTCTCACACGGGACACATTTCTCGCAACCCGTCCGGCAGATCGTGCAGATGCTGGCGGTGCTGGGGCTCGTGGGCGCCGGGGTCTGGCTGATCTATCCGTCGGTCGCTCCCGTGTTCGCGGCGAACCCGTGGCTCAACGGCGTCATCATCGGGGTGTTCCTGCTCGGCGTGATCGCCTGCTTCGCCCAGGTGCTTCAGCTCTCCGGCGCGGTCGGCTGGATCGAGCGCTTCGCCGACGGGGCCGGCGCGTCGAGCCGCGGGCGGCTCGGCGAGGAGATGGCCGACCCTCCGGCGCTCCTCGTTCCGTTGGCGGCGATGCTGCGCGCGCGGCGCGCGCGGGGCCAGATCTCGGCGACCTCCTCCCGCTCCATCCTCGATTCGGTGGGCGCGCGGATGGAGGAGGCGCGCGACATCACGCGCTACATCGTCAACACCCTCATCTTCCTCGGGCTCCTGGGCACGTTCTGGGGCCTCGCCATCACGGTTCCGGCCGTCGTCGACACGATCCGCTCGCTCGAGCCCGCCGACGGCGAATCCTCCGTCGCCGTCTTCGGGCGCCTGATCGGCGGGCTGGAGGAGCAGCTCGCGGGGATGGGCACGGCCTTCGCGTCCTCGCTGCTGGGCCTTGCGGGGAGCCTCGTCGTAGGCCTGCTCGAACTCTTCGCGGGGCACGGACAGAACCGCTTCTACCGCGAACTCGAGGACTGGCTGTCCTCGATCACGCGGGTCGGGCTGGTCGGCGACGGGCCGGAGGAGACGATCGACCAGTACAGCCTCGCCGCCGTGCTCGATCACATGAACTATCAGATGGAGTCGCTGCAGGAGATGTTCCAGCGCGCCGAGGCCGGTCGCCTGGCGGCGGATGCCCGCGTCGGCGCCATGGCCGACGCCATCGCGCAGGTGGCTCGGGCGCAGGAGGGGCGCGAGGCCGATGCCGAGGCGATCGCGCTCCTCGGTCGGCTTGCAGCCGGGCAGGACCGGATGATCGAGGCCATCGTCGGTGAGCGCGAGGGGACCCGGGAGGGCGCTCGGGCGCTCGACCGCGTGGCCGAGGCGCAGGAGAACTTCGCGCGGGTGCTCGGCGGGGCGGGCGGCGAGGGCGGGCTCGACGCCGAGAGCCGGATGCGCATCCGTTCCATCGACGTGCAGCTCCTGAAGATCCTCGACGAGCTGGGCCGCGGCCGTCGCGACACGGTGGACGAGCTGCGCGACGACCTCGCCGCGCTGACCCATACGATGCGTCAGCTCAACCGCCTCGTACAGCGCTCGCAGGAGCAATACGGCCCGCAGGAGGACGGCGCGCCGGGCGGGGCGTCCGGCGGCTACGCCGCGCGGGGCTACCGGGCGGGGGAGTAGGGGCGTGGCGTTCCACCGCCGCTCCGGGGGGCGCTTCGTCGCGAATGCCTGGCCGGGCTTCGTCGACGCGATGACGGCGCTGTTGCTGGTGCTGATGTTCGTGCTGTCGATCTTCATGATCGTCCAGTTCATCCTGAGCGAGACGATCACCGACCAGGACACTGAGCTCGACGAGCTCGGCGCGCAGGTGGCCTCGCTGGCCGACGCGCTGGGGCTGGAGCGGCGGCGGGCGGCCACGCTGGAGGGCGATCTGGCCGAACTGGCCGCAGAGCGCGAGCGGCAGGCGGCGCTGATCGGCTCGCTCGAACGTCAGGAGGGGCTCCGGAGGGCGGCGCTGGAGGACGCGGAGGCGCGTATCGCCACCCTCCTGATCGAGCGCGACGGCCTCAGCGAGGCGCTCGGCGTGTCGGAGGCGGCCCGGGCCGAGGTGACCTCCGAGCTGGAGGCCGAGGAGGCCGCCCGCCGGGCGCTCGAGGCCGCGGTCGCCGCCGCGCGCGAGGAGACGGACGCCGAGGCGGAGGCCGCGCGCCTCGCCGCCGCCAGCGCCGATGCCGCCGAGGCGCTGAT
>CAZWWR010000116.1:0-8352 GCA_964637265.1 uncultured Jannaschia sp. | reverse complement strand
ACGAGATACTCGGGCGCGTTCGCGGCCCAGATCGCCACCCGATCGCCCGGCGCGCCCCCGCGGGCGGCGAGCCGGCCGGCGAGTCCGGCCGCGCGGCGCGCGAAGGCGGTGTAGTCGGCGACCGGCTCGGCGCCCGCGAGGAGGGCGGTGGCCGCGGGCCGGGCGCGGGCCGTGCGTTCGAGCCAGGCTGCGATGTTCATGTCCCCTCCCCCCAAGGCCGAGCTGCGGGACGCGCCGGCGGCGGCGCTTCCCCTGACCTGCGGGCTAGGATAGAGGGCTGTGACGCGCCATCGTCCAGAGGATCGCCAGGGGACCGAATGAGCCGAGATCACGACGCAGACGTCGCCTTCATCCGCGCCCTGGCCGAGCTGCTGCGGGAGAACGACCTTACCGAGCTGAAGGTCCGCCGCGACTACGGCGAGGAGGACAGCCTGAGCGTCCGCGTGTCCCGGGGCGCGCCCGCGGCGAGCCCGGCGCCCGCGCCGGCCCCTCCGGTGCAGGCGCCTGCCCCCGCCGCGCAGACGGCGGCCGCGCCCGCTCCGGCCGCGGTGGCGCCCGCGGCCGAGGATCCGGCGCTCGACCCCGGCGCGGTGACGTCGCCCATGGTCGGGACGGCCTACCTCTCGCCCGAGCCCGGCAGCGACCCGTTCGTGCAGACGGGGGACCGGGTGAGCGAGGGGCAGACCCTGCTCATCGTCGAGGCGATGAAGACGATGAACCACATCCCCGCGCCCCGCGACGGCACGGTACGGCGCGTGCTGATCGAGGACGGTGCGCCCGTCGAGTACGGCGCCCCGCTCGTGATCCTCGACTAGCCGCGGGCCGGGCGGGATGTTCAGCAAGATCCTGATCGCCAACCGGGGCGAGATCGCCCTGAGGGTGGTGCGGGCGGCCCGCGAGATGGGCGTGGCCAGCGTCGCGGTGCATTCGACGGCCGACGCCGACGCGATGCACGTTCGGATGGCCGACGAGAGCATCTGCATCGGCCCGGCGCCCTCGGGGCAGAGCTACCTGCACGTGCCCGCGATCATCTCGGCCTGCGAGATCAGCGGCGCGGAGGCGATCCACCCGGGCTACGGCTTCCTAAGCGAGAACGCGGCCTTCGTCCAGGTGGTGGAGGATCACGGCCTGACCTTCATCGGCCCCTCCGCCGAGCACATCCGGATCATGGGCGACAAGATCACCGCGAAGGAGACGATGCGCGGCCTCGGCGTCCCGGTCGTGCCCGGGTCGGACGGCGGGGTGCCGGACGTGGAGGCGGCGCGCGAGCTCGGCGCGGAGATGGGCTACCCGGTGATCGTCAAGGCGACGGCCGGAGGCGGCGGGCGGGGCATGAAGCTCGCGCGCTCGGAGGCGGAGATCGAGACCGCGTTCCGCACCGCGCGGGCCGAGGCGAAGGCGGCGTTCGGGAACGACGAGGTCTACATCGAGAAGTATCTCGGGCGGCCGCGCCACATCGAGGTGCAGGTGTTCGGGGACGGGCGCGGCGGGGCGGTGCATCTGGCCGAGCGGGACTGCTCGCTGCAGCGGCGCCATCAGAAGGTCCTCGAGGAGGCGCCCGGCCCCGCCATCACCCCCGAGCAGCGCGAGCGCATCGGCGCGACCTGCGCGGATGCGGTGGCCCGGCTCGGCTACCGCGGCGCGGGCACCGTGGAGTTCCTTTACGAGGACGGCGAGTTCTACTTCATCGAGATGAACACCCGCCTCCAGGTGGAGCATCCGGTGACGGAGGCGATCTTCGGCGTCGACCTCGTGCGCGAGCAGATCCGCGTCGCCGCGGGCGAGCCGATGTCCTTCGTGCAGGACGAGCTGGAGATCCGCGGCCACGCGATCGAGTGCCGGATCAACGCCGAGCGGCTGCCGGGCTTTTCTCCCTCGCCCGGCCGCATCACCCAGTACCACGCGCCGGGCGGCCTCGGCGTGCGGATGGATTCGGCGCTCTACGACGGCTACGTGATCCCGCCCTACTACGACTCCCTGATCGGCAAGCTGATCGTGCATGGCCGCGACCGGGAGGAGGCGATGGCGCGGCTGCGCCGGTCGCTTGGCGAGATCATCGTCGACGGCGTGGACACGACCATCCCGCTCTTCCGCGCGCTGGCCGAGGAGCCGGACGTCCTGCGGGGCGACTATTCGATCCATTGGCTCGAGGGGTGGCTCTCGCGCAACCTGCAGACCTGACGCAACCTGCCCGCGGTTTGGGCACAGGCGCTGACCTGGGGCATTTGCGCGCAGGTCCGGCCTTTCCGAACATCCCCCCTGACCTACCCTCTGCGCCATGCCACGCGACACACAGAACCTCTCGGTCGAACTGCTGCTGATGGCCTACGCGTCCGGCATCTTCCCGATGTCGGAATCGCGCGACGACACCGAGATCTTCTGGGTCGACCCGCGGATGCGCGGGGTGATGCCGCTCGAGGGGTTCCGCATGTCGCGGAGCCTCGCCAAGGTCATCCGCTCGGGGCGCTACGCGGTGACGCGGGACGAGGATTTCGACGGGGTCCTCGCCGGCTGCGCGTCGCGGGACGAGACCTGGATCAGCGACGGCCTCGCGGACATCTACCGGCAGCTCCACGCCTGCGGGCGGGCGCATTCGCTCGAGGTCTGGCGCGAGGGTCGTCTGGCCGGCGGCATCTTCGGCATCTGCCTCGGGGGGGCCTTCTTCGGGGAATCGATGTTCTCCCGGGAGCGCGACGCCTCGAAGGTCGCGCTCGCCTACACCGTGCTGCACCTCCGCCGCGGGGGCTTCCGGCTCTTCGACACGCAGTTCGTGACGCCCCATCTCGAGAGCCTCGGCGGCAGGGAGATTCCGCGCAGCGACTATCACGACGCGCTGCGCGGCGCGCTCGCCTCCGCCGCCGACTTCCGCGGGCCGCTGCCCACCGCTCAGGAGGTGCTGCACCTCAGGAGCCAGACGTCGTATCGCGGGTGCTCCAGCGCGGCCAGCGCGGGCGACGAGGCGACCATCCAGCCGGCGAACAGTTCCTCGACGCGCACCGCGTCCACGACGCGGATGAGCCCGAACGCGTCCCCGGACGGGTTCGCCGCGGGGTAGCGGCACTCGTGCAGCGTGACCTGCAGGGGGCCGTAGCCCATCGTCTGCCCGCTCGCCATCTCCACGTCGATGACCTCGCCGGTGACCCGGTCGAGCGTACGGAGCACCCCGCCGACGCCGACGCCCGTCTGCACCTGCTGGGCCGCCGCCGGTGCACCCGCCGCGAGGGCGAGGGCGAGCAGCGCGATCCTCATTCGGGCGTCCAGGCCTCGTAGTCGCTGCGCGGCTTCACGTCGGCCCGCCGGATGGAGCCGGGGCGCAGGAACGCGCCCTCGCTGCCCGTGAGGTTCGGCTGGTGGGGCTTCTCCCACGCCTTGTGGGCGATGGGCTCCTCGGTCGGGGGCTTGGGGAAGGTGTGGTGCAGCCAGCCGTACCACTCCGCCTCGACGCGGCTCGCGTCGTTGTTGCCCGTGTAGATCACCCACCGGCGGGTATCGTCCTCGTTCCGGTAGTAGACGTTGCCGGCCGTGTCGCGACCGACCTCCACGCCGTTGCGCTTGGTCCAGAGGTTCGTGCCGATGCTCGCGCCCTCCCACCAGCCGAACAAGCGCATGAGCAGGTTTCGCATCGGTGCCTCCGGTCGCCGTCGGGCGAGGTATGCCGCCTGCGCCGCGCGGCGTCCAGTGCGGGGGCCGGCGACGCGTCCGCGCAGGCGCGGCGCCTCCCCGCTGCCGGGTTCCCCTTGTATCCGGCGTGGCGCTGCGGGATGGCTCCCGCCATCGCCCCGGGAGGGCACGAGGAGGGACCGCCATGACCGAGACCCGACAGTACGGCTTCGACACGCTGCAGATCCACGCCGGCGCCCGGCCCGATCCGGCGACCGGCGCCCGGCAGACGCCGATCTACCAGTCGACCGCGTTCGTCTTCCGCGACGCCGAGCACGCGGCCGCGCTCTTCAACCTGCAGGAGGTGGGCTTCATCTACTCGCGGCTGACGAACCCGACCGTCGCCGTGCTGCAGGAGCGGATCGCCACGCTCGAGGGCGGCGTCGGCGCCGTCTGCTGCTCCTCGGGCCACGCGGCCCAGATCATGGCGCTGTTCCCGCTGATGCAGCCCGGCTGCAACGTCGTCGCCTCCACCAGGCTCTACGGCGGGACCGTCACGCAGTTCAGCCAGACGATCCGCCGCTTCGGATGGTCGGCGAAGTTCGTCGACTTCGACGACGAGGATGCCGTGAAGGCGGCGATCGACGAGGACACGCGCGCGGTCTTCTGCGAGGGCATCGCCAACCCGGGCGGCTACGTCACGGACCTGCCCGCGATCTCGCGGATCTGCGAGGCGGCCGGCCTGCCGCTCATCGTCGACAACACCTCCGCCACTCCCTACCTGCTCCGCCCGATCGAGCACGGGGCGACGCTCGTGGTCCATTCCACGACGAAGTACCTCACGGGCAACGGGACGGTGACGGGCGGCGCCATCGTCGATTCGGGCCGCTTCGACTGGACGGCATCGGGCAAGTTCCCGTCGCTGTCCGAGCCAGAGCCCGCCTATCACGGCCTGCGCTTCCACGAGACGTTCGGCCATCTCGCGTTCACCTTTCACGGCATCGCCGTCGGCCTGCGCGACCTCGGGATGACGATGAACCCGCAGGCGGCCCACTACACGCTGATGGGCATCGAGACGCTCAGCCTGCGGATGGAGCGGCATGTCGCGAACGCCCGCAAGGTGGCCGAATGGCTCGAGGCGGATCCGCGGGTCGAGTCGGTGACCTATGCCGGCCTGTCCTCCTCGCCCTATGCCGAGCGGGCGGCGCGGATCATGCCGAAGGGGGCGGGCGCGCTGTTCACCTTCCGGCTCAAGGGCGGGTACGACGCCTGCGTGAAGGTCGTGGACGCGGTCGAGATCTTCTCGCACGTGGCCAACCTGGGCGACACGCGCAGCCTCATCATCCATTCGGCCTCGACCACGCATCGGCAGCTCTCCCCGGAGCAGCAGAACGCGGCCGGTGCGTCGTCGGACGTCCTGCGCGTCTCGATCGGGATCGAGGACCCGGACGACTTGATCGCCGATCTCGACCAGGCCCTCGGTCAGGCCGGGGGCCAGCTGGCCGCCGAGTGAGACCACGGCTCCCCGGCCGCGACGGCGGCCGGGGGGCAGGCGTGCGAGGGGGCGGCCGAGCGAAGTGACACGTTAGGTTCCTACCGCGTCGAAGACCTCGGACTGGGCGGATACGAGTATGCCGCCCTCCATATTATCGTTGGGCGTCGGCCCCTGTCCGTCCGGGCATGGGGCCCTCGAAACCGGCCGCCTGTCGTGTTCGAGGGCCGGAACCGGCGTCCGGTCCGCCTCGCCTGCTTACCGCCCGACGGCCGGCTCCCGGCGCGCACGAACCGGGTTCGTCACGCGCGGGAGAGCGCCCCCGGCTCACCCAAGGTTAGGCCTGAAAGGAGCGTGGGGGGGTCGGAACGGTTTCACTCGGGCGGAACGAGTTCCACCTCCATCGTCACCGTCACCGAGATGCCCACTTCGCCGCGGGCGACCGGCACCGAGTCCATCGCCGCGGCCCGCTCCATCGCCATCATCGGCGCGGGTCCGCCACGCGGGATCTCCTCCCGCGCGGTGACGACGCGACCGACCTCCAGCCCGGCCGCGTCGGCGTAGACCTGCGCCTTCGCCATCGCGTCGGACCACGCGGCCCTGCGCGCCTCGTCCTCCGCGGTGCGCGGCTCCGCGACCTGGAACCGGAGGCCGTCCAGCCCCGTCGCGCGTTCGTCGTCGCCCCCGCGGACCACCGCGTCGAGCAGACCGCCGAGCCGGCCGAGGTCGCGCACGCGGAGGTCCAGCCGTGTCGAGGCGACGTAGCCCACAATCTCCGGGTCGCCCTCGCCGCGCCGCCAGTCGGGCCGGAGCTCGAGCGTCCCGGTCTGGACGTCCCGCGCAGCGACACCCTGCGCCTCGATCTCGGCGAGCACCGTCGCGGTGGCCTCCGACATCGCCGCGAGCGCGTCGGAGGCCGACTCCGCCCGTTCCGTCACGCCCACGCTGACGACCGCCATGTCCGGCACGCGCGCCGCCTCCCCATGCCCTTCGACCGAGAGGACCGTTGCCTCCTGCGCCGCCGCACCGCCGCAGAGCAGCGCCGCCGCCATGCCCGCCGCGATGGCGCGGCCCCTGTCCCCCGCCGCGCTGGCGCGGCCCCTTCCCGTGGTCACGTCCGCTCCTCCTCCGCATGTCCTGCGTCCGGTTACTAGCCCGGGCGGCATCGGCGTCCCAGCCGTATCGGATGACGAGACTTCACGACGCCGCGCGTCGGCCCCCCGCTTGCCGGCCCCGCGCCTCCCGCGTTAGCTTGGGGCCGCGGCGGCGCATGGCCGCGCCGCATCGTCCAGAGGCTTCAGATGATCCCGCAGGTCGCCGTCGACTTCAGCGCCGATTCCATGGCCGTTCTCACCCGCCGCCCCGACGGCGAGGGGTGGTGGCGCGAGGGCTCCGTACGCTTCGACGACCCCGAGTTCGACCGGCGGGCGACGGAGCTCCGTGCACGGGCCGAGGCGCGGGTCGGACCGGACTACGGCACGCTCCTCGTCCTGCCGGAGGAGCAGCTCCTCTTCACGTCCTTCGATTGCGACGACAGGAGCCCGGAGCAGACGATCCGCGCCGCGCTCCGCGGTCGGACGTCCTTCCCGGTGGAGGATCTGACCTTCGACCACGTCCGGCGCGGGGACCGCTATCAGGTCGCGGTCGTCGCCCTCGAGACGCTCCTGGAGGCGGAGACCTTCGCGGCGCGGTACGGATTCCGGCCGGTGGGCTTCGTCGCCGACCCCGACCGCGGGCTCTATCCGGGGATCCCCTATTTCGGGCAGACGGGCATGGCCGAGACGTTCCTGAAGGGCGAACGGCTCGAGCCCGACGTCGAGAGCTTCGCGGCGAGCGAGGCCCCACCCTTGCCGGACCCCGAGGCGGAACCGGCGCCGAGCTTCTCGTCCCGCCGCCCGTCCCGCCAGGCCGCTCCCGCGGACGCCCCCCCGGGCACCCGCCTGGCGGCCGTCGCGCCACGGTTGAGCGCCGGAGCCGTTCGTCCGGGCGAGGCGGAAGTGGCGGAGGTCTCCACGAGGACGCCCAGGGTCGACGCGCTGGAGCGGGCCATCGCGTCCCATCGCGCGGTTCAGCCCGAGCGGGACCCGGCCCCAGACGCGGCTGCTCCGCCGGCCATCGAGGAAGCCCCTGCACCCGGGCCGGCGGCAGCGCCTGCCGAGCCGGCGTCCGAGCCACAGGTCGCGGCGCGGGACATCGAGGCGGACCGGGCCGAGGAACCGCCGGAGGCGCCCCGCGCGCCCGTGGCCGCGAACCGGGTCGAGCGGCTGGCGGCCATCGTCCGGCGGCGCAGGATCGGACCGGGGCTCCTCGTCTCCGCCGCCCTGCTCGTGCTGTTCGTCGTCCTCGGCGTGGCCGCGATGACGTTCCGCTCGGGCGATGGCGTCGAGGTCGCGGTGGAGGACGGGGCCGGCGTGACCGACGACGGCGCGGCGCAAGGCCCCGTTCTCGCGGAACTCCCCTCCGAGCCGGTGCCGGAGCCGGCGGCCGAGGCGGTTCCCGAACCCATCGTGCCCGGGGAGGCCGCGGAGGTGGCGGCCGATCCGGTGGCCATCGCCCTGCCGGACGGGACGACCGTCCGCCGCCCGGCCCGGCCGCAGGCACCGGAACAGCTCGACCTCGAGGACCTCTACGTCGCCTCGATCGACCCTGACGTCGCGGCGGCCGACGCGATCGCGCTCTCGGACGCCGCGCTCCCGCAGGACGCGCCGCCCCCCGTCCCGGCACCGCCGCCGCCCGGCTCGCGCTTCGAGGCCGGTCCCGACGGGCTGATCCTGCCCACACCCGAAGGCGTCGTGACGCCGGACGGCTACCGGCTCGTCGCCGGGCGCCCCTCCACCGAGACGCGGCCCCGGCCCGAAGCGGCCCCCGAGGACGTGCAGGCCCGCGCCGAGGCGGAGGAGGACGAACGTCGCGCCGAACTGGCGGGAAGCCGCCCCTCGCCCCGGCCGGCCGATGCGGACGAGCGGATCGAGCGGGCCGCGGGGGGCGGTCTCACCCTCTCGGAACTGGCCGCGCCGCGTCCGGGCGTGCGCCCGGACAGCGCCCAGCAGATCGCAAGCGACGCCGCCGCGCAGGCCGCCGCACTGGCCGCCCAGGCATCGCTCGCGGGGATCCGGGACGCCGTCGAGGCCGAGACCCCGGAGGAGGCACGACCCGAGGCGTCCGTCTCGGAGTTCGCCGTCGCGAGCTCGGACCGTCCCGACGCGCGGCCGGTGAGCCTCGTCCTGCGGGCGGTCGAGGCGGCGCGCGCCGCCGAGCAG
>CAZWWR010000115.1:0-8478 GCA_964637265.1 uncultured Jannaschia sp. | reverse complement strand
GCCGCAGGGTCCGCCCGCGAGGTCAGATCAGAATGGGGCTGGGACACCGCTTACGTTGCAGACACGAACGGAGCCGATCGGGGCCCGGGCGGGAGGACGCGCCGGCGCGTCTCCGATCGCCCGGGTTGCCGTACGCCGGACGATGTCGGCACGAGCCGGATGCCGTAGCGCAGGAAGGTCGCGCAGGTTCGCCGATGGTCGACAGTCGACTAGTCGATGCAGCGGAATCGATACCTCGGCGGGGGGCGCAGGTTGCCGTGGAGGATGCTGAATCGGCCCGCGCCACGAGCGGCGCGATACCGGCCGTTCCGCTGGGGACGGTCCGTGAGACCCATCCCCGTTGCCGACTGTTGCCAGCAGATTATCGGTGTGGAAGAGGCCGAGCAGGATTGGATAGCTACCTATGGCGTGGATCGACCGAAGTCCTGTTCGACATCGGGAGCACGGCGACGGGCCGGGTACAGACTGTTTGGTGCGCCGCGGTTGGCCCCTGTCGGCTGCCAAATACGGGGCCACGGCGAGGCGATCGGCGGATGCTGGCAGAACGACGACGCCTTTGCCCGCTATCCTCTGGATACGCCATCCCAAAGCAGTTGCGGACCCATGGCCTTCCCGGCCCGGTCGTCGGGCGCCGTCCTGACCTCAAGCGATGGCGTCCGCGTCCGCGAACAGCAGATCCTCGCGATAGAGTTGCGCGATCCGTTTCCGTACAGGGTCGGACAGAAGCGCGGCGACCGACGGCAGGCGGCCATCCGCTGCGTAGATGCGGCACAGCTCTTCGGCAGGCCGATCGGCCGCGCAATCATCGTGATAGCTCGGCGCGCCCGACGTCTCGTTGACCGAGACGCGGAAGTACCGGTCGGCGACGGCGGCACCAAGGATATGCGACATCCGCTCGTGGAGGCGGTGGATTGGGACGACGTCCGTGTAGACGATCGGCCACATATGCCGCCTCTGCGGCAGGACATGCAGGTCAAGCAGGTGGAAGTCGGAGCGCAGGTATTCGTGGACGAAGTCGGAAAGGCTGGCGCTCTCGGGCCGTTCTCCCGTGACCTCCCGGTAGCTCGCTAGGATGTCGTCGGAGCCCCGCCTCTGAACAAACTTGTTCAGATAAAGGGAAGCGATTCGGACGAAAGGATCTCGGTAAACGAACACGCCATGGTCGATCCCCCGCATGTCAGTGGGGTATCTCGCGCGGGCCGCGCGGTCCATCAGGTCGATGGGCCTCGTCCCGAGCGGCTCGTCGTGCCCCACAGGCCACCCGCCACGGATCTCGTCCAAGATCAGGGCCTTGAAGGCAGAGGAGGCGTTCTTGCGGACGTAACAGTACAGGAACCGCTTCCCGCCCTTCGAGAATAGATAGTGCGGGTATCCGGAGCGATATCCAAGCCGCATCTTCATACTCTGGACGATGCGCCTGTTGTCGAGGGTGAAGCCGTTGATTGCCGTGCCGGCCATGTCGTGGAAAACCTCTTGCGATGCCAATCCCCGAACCCTGCCAAGCCGGCTTCCGGCGGCCGAATGCGTGCGCTTGTAGCCCCTCCGCCCGGTGGGTGCGAGCGCGTTCGCGCCCTTCTCCCGGCCCTGTCCGATCGCTGCTGCGCCTGCTCCGCCGTCCTCGTAGTCATGGCTCCGAAGCGCCGGACCTCGCCGTCGGGGTGCCTCACCCGACGGCCGCTCTACGGGGCCGAGACCCGGGCCGGAGCGTAGTCCCGACGCAGTGCGGTCCAGCCGGGAAGCAGCCGTTCCTCCAAGGCCGGCCTCAGGCCTTCCGGCAGACGCGATTCCACCTGCAAGGGGCGGCGGAGTAGGCGCTTCCCTATCCGGATCACCGGCGCGGGGATCCTCGCGTTCAGTCTATCATAAGACCGAAGCCGTCGGAGGCGGGCCAAGAGGGCCCGGTCCATCGCCTGATCCTCTCGCCGGTGCAGCGCCTCCTGCGCCTCCATCGCGTCCAGCGCCCGGGCATCGGACGCGACGCCCAGGAAGCGGAGCAGCCGCGCGTGGCAGGCCCGCGCGTCGCTCCGGTAATCCTCCAGGAAGAGCACATGCACCCTTTCGGGCGGATACGCCGCGTGCACCTGCGCGAGGATGCGGGCGTAGTCGCTGGTCTCGACGATCTCGGGCCATCGCGCGATCGCCTCCTCGATGGGCACCACGCGGCGCATGTTGGCGACCATCTGGACATAGTGCGATTCAAGTCGGTCGATCGGATGGCGCAGCATGTAGACCAGCCGGGCTTCGGGCAGGTGCCGCCGCATCCGCTCAAGGGCCAAAGCTACGTGGTTCGACATGGCATAATCAGGTGTTCCTTCCATCACCAGGGCGCCCTCCGGCGCATCCGCGAAGAGACCGGCGTACCAGTCCGGCCCTCGATCCTCGTAGTGATGGTTGAAGAAATGGGTTTCCTTACGCGGGTACATCCATATCCCGGGCGCGCGGGCTAGGGCGGCGCAGAGCGTGGTCGTCCCCGTCTTGGGAGCGCCGATCACGATGGCGGCGGGCAGCTTCGTGCTCACGACTTGATCCCTTCGGAAATGCGATCAGAGGGCATGGTGGGAACGCCTATCACCGGCGCCCGCGCTTCGCGAGCGCCGGGCCGGAGGATCGCTGCGGCAGCGAACGGGTCGTCCGAAGCCCGACAGGGGAGCTCGACGCGAGCCGGAAGCCGCGGATGCTGGCCTGCAGGTCGTCATCGACATCCCCCGTCCGGGCTCCCCTCTGGATGGCCTGAGCCTCCCGCCGGCGCCTGTGTAGGCTGCCGATGGCATGACGAGGAGGAACGTCCCATGGGCATCGTGCCACCGAAGTAGACGTGGGCGAGACGAGGTGCAGCTTGGTAGGGCTCGACGCGGTTGCTTCGGCGGCGGATGCGGCGCGACCGGGTTCCAACCTTCGCCGAAGGGCTGCCAACCTGCATGGTCGTCATGGAAGCCTGCTGCGGCGCGCGTCACATGAGGTGTACGCTGACAGGCATGGGCCGCGAGGCCCGACCGGTTTCGCCCGAGTATGGGCGGTCTTACGCAAGGGCCCAAGAGAATGATGACCGCGACGCGGAGGCCATCGCAGAGGCGGCGACGCGCCCGACTGCGGCTCGGTGACGGTAAAGTTCGAGGATCAGCTTGATGTGCAGACGCCGCATCGGGTGCACGACCGATTGGTCGGCGACCGGACCTCGCTCACGAACCAGACCAGGAGCCTTCTGCCGGAACACGGCCATATCATGGCGCAGGGACACGCGCGGCTGCGCCATCTGCTGGAGAATCTGCTCGACACGGACGCCATCCATGGGGAGCGAGCACATGACGGTCCTGCTCGAGGACATGCGCACCCGGTGGGACGAACTCGACCGGCACATCGCAACCGATTCCGAGCTCGCTACGATGGTGTGCAAGGACGATCGCGCTCGTCGCTTGGCGGACGTGCCCAGCATCGGGGCGCTGAACGCCACCGCGCGTGTGACAGCCGTCATCGATGCGAGGAACTTCGGTCGGGGCCGCGACCTGGCCGCTTGGCTCTGCCTGGCACCCTGGCAGGTCATGACCGGTGACCGGCCGAAGCTTCTGGAGATCATGAAGTGCGGCTCGAAGTATCTGCGCAAGATGCGGATCCAACGCGCGCGAACGGCGATGCCGGTGCTGCGCCGGGCGGACAATGCCGCGGGTGCTTGGCTGCGAGGACTGTTGGGTCGCGCGCACGCGCACGCGCACGCGCACGCGGCCGTCGTGGCGCTGGTGGCGAAGATGGCGCGGGTCGTCTGGGCGCTACAGCACCACCGGAGGGACTACGAGGTCGCGCCTGCCGCGGCCTGACGGATACGAGGATCGGCGACGTGGCAGATCCGGCCGCGTCATCCCGACCTGCGGCTTCGGAATAGGAAGATGGCCTGACAGTGTATCGGCGTCCCACGGGCCCCTGCCGCAAAATGGTCCCAGTCGTCAGACCAGGAGGCCGGCTTCCTTGTGAGGACCAGGACGTGCAGAGCTCCATCTCGGCAGCGGACGCCCTGCGGACCGACATGCCGGATACGTTTGCGCAGACTGATCACCCGAGCACCCAACCGACGCCCGCAACCGGGGAGGGCCATACGTTCCGCGGTCGGCACCGTTCGACGAGGCCGCGGCCGTGCGGGCCCGGATTGGGCGCAGTCGATCCCGCACGCTTCGCGAATATCGACGACGCTTGGTCCGGGCTGCCGGGGCAGTCCGCCGCAGGGTCGCACCACGCGGCTTTCCGACCTTCCCCTCCGCAGCTCCGTGACTGTATGCTCCCGTCATTCCCGGTGTCGGCTAGATTTTGTGCGATCCCATTTCGAATGAAGGAGACGCCAGGTGAGGCTGATCGATCTCTCCGAAGCCGAAACCCGCGCCTGGGACGTGATCCTCGTGGGATCGAGTTTCGCGGCCTGCTTCTTCGCACGCGCTCTTCGGGGCCGCGGCCTTTCAGTGCTGCTGGTGGAGCGTGGACCCTTCGTCGACCGCGAGACGCAGCTCGACACCCGGCACACGGAGGTACCGCCCCGCGTGCCTCAGGAGAACCTCTCGGGCAAACGGAAGGAATGGGCGGTACGCTACCAGTACGGCGGTTGCTCGAACTGCTGGTGGGGGAACACGCCGCGGCTGCACCCGTCCGACCTCGAACTCGCCACGCGTTATGGCGTGGGCGCGGACTGGCCGATCTCCTACGACGTGCTGGAGCCCTTCCTCGCCGAGGCCGAGGCGCTGATGGAGGTGGCGGGCGGCGGCGACGAGGCGATCCTGCCTCGCTCCCGCCCCTACCCTTTCCCACCGCACGCCCCGACCCGGGCCGAGCGGCGGCTGATGGCGCATGACCCCTCCTGGGTACCGATGCCTACGGCGCGCTCCAACGGCGGCAGCCGCGCTGGATGCTGCGCGGCGGGTGCCTGCTCGCTCTGCCCCGTGGACGCCAAGTTCACCATCCTGAACGGGATGGACCTATTCGCCGACGAGGGCTTCGCCTGCGTCACCGGTACCGAGGTTCGCACGATAGAGACCGCGGCGGGGCTGGCCACGGGCGTCACCGTGCGGGACGGCAACGGGCGCGAGACGGCGCTTCGGGCGGGGTTCGTCGGGCTCGCCGCGAATCCGATCGGCACCGCGGCGATCCTGCTGCGCTCGAGGCTCGGCGGCGAGTTGGTGGGCCGCGGGCTTCACGAGCAGATCGGACAGTTCCTCTGGATCGACATCCCCTTCGACAACTACTACGGGGGCACCTCGATCACCGGGCTGGGCTACGCCTTCTACGATGGCCCGTTCCGTTCGGAGGCGGCCTCGGTGCTGATCGAGAGCTGGAACGCACCACCGTCGATCCGGCTCGAGCGCGACCGCTGGCTGCAGCGGCTCAAGCTCAAGCTCGTGGCCGAGGACCTGCCTTTGCCGGAGAACCGCGTGGTTCTGGAAGGAGGTGAGGCCAAGATCGTTTGGACCGGGCACAGCGACTATAGCTATGCCGGGCTCGCCCGCGCCCGGGAGGGGCTAGCCGCGATCCTGCCCTTCGAGTACGAGGTCGCGGGCGAAAAGTTCGAGCCGACCGAAGCCCACATCATTGGCGGCACTCCGATGGGCACCGACCCCGCGACTTCCGTGGTTGACGCCGACTGTCGGCTCTGGGACGTGCCTAACATCGCCTGCCTGGGTGCGAGCACTTTCCCCACTGGGGCGGCCGCCAATCCGACACTGACGCTCTCGGCCCTGTCGCTCTACCTCGGAGGACGTCTGTGATGATGCCCACGCGCCGCGTCGTACTCTTGGGCGGCACGGCCACCGTCGCCGCCCTTGCCGCCCCGATTGCGATGGGCGGACTCGAATCATTCCTGCGCCGCGTACTGACGGACCATTTCGGCGAGGATGTCCTGGCCATCGACGGGATCGACGATTTCGTAGCCGACTACGCCGCTCAGGCCGGGACGGGCAGCCTGCCCAAGCGACTCGGCGCGGAGGCCTACTTCGCCTGGCGCGGCGACCTCGTGCACCGGATCGGCCCTGCCGAGGAACTCGAGGACCGGTTCCTGAACACCGTCCTGACCCGCAGCAACATCATCGCGCTGCGCCAAGGCCGCGACGAGCCGTTCCAATATACCGAGACTGATCCTTGGGAGCCGGTCTGCGGCCTCTACCTCTCGGCCTTCGCCGACGACACGATCCGGGGCTGAGACGCGCCCGATAGGATCCGCTCAGCCGCACCCTCTCCTTGCAGGCCCGGCAGATCGGGGCAATCCGCGGGCACGGGTGCGAAGGCGTCCCGCCGCCAGGCAAGCATCGACATGTCGCCCGCTACCCGTGTCTCGGTCTCGGCCCCGGTCTCGGAGGCAATCCGCTCCAGCGCCCGTGCGTCCGAGCGCTCGGTCCAGCCCCGGTTGGACAGGAACACGCCGACGGGAGCGCAGGCGATCACCGGGCGGAAATCCTTGACCTCCCCTGCGATCGGACGGCCGGAGCGGAAGTCGACTGTGAAGGGCGGGGTGTCGGGACCGAAGGTGTATATGATCTCGGAGAAGCGGGGCTTGTTGTAGGCGAGGTCGTAGTCGCCGAGCCACTCTACCGCCTGCATCTCCTCAGTGGTGACGAGGACGGCCCCGTCCTGCAGCCAGGGATCCAGTACCTCCCTCGCATCGGTCCATTGCAGGCGCGGCTTTCCGAGGAGGACGTCGGTCTGCCGGCCGTCGATCATCCGCAGCGACCGCTCGAAGGCAGCGTTGGCGGCGAAGAGGAACAGGAAGGAGACGACGAGCACGGTGGCCACCATACCCCTACGGAAGATCTCGGGAACGAATGAGGGAATGACGGGCGACAGCGCCCCGCCGGCTGTGATCCGGAAGTGGCGCAGCAGCGCTGCCGCGGTCGCCTCGATCGCGATCCCCCATATTACGAAGAAGAATGGCATGGTCGGATAGAGGTAGCGGATGTTCTTCAGGCCACCGAAAGTCTGGATCACGAAGGTCGCGGCGAAGAGCACTAGACAGAACGAGGCCGGCACAAAGCGCGCGCGCAGCGCGATCAGTGCGGCGAAGGGGAAGAGTGGCCAGAAGGTCGGGTAATTGTCTCGGAAGTTACGATGATAGAAGGTCGTGTCGCCCGGGGCCGGCCAAGGTTCCCAGCGATAGGTGGTCCAGTAGTGGCGGATGGTGTCGTCGAGCAGTCCGCTGGCCAGCACCGCGGCCACGAGCGCCATTCCGGCCGCAGAGGCCCAGCGGGCCCAGACATGGTCGCGCAGCCAGCCCGGACCGTAGATCAGCGCCACCCAGAGGCCGACCGCCCCTGAGCCGATCAGCGTCATCTGCTGGAGTTCGAATCCTAGCACCAGCATGAGTGCCGCCGCGACGAGAAGCGCCGCCCGCGCCGGGGCCGTCATCCGCTCCACCGTGACCGCGATGTAGACGGCGAGCGCGCCGAGCGCGAAGACCAAGCCCTGAAGCGCGTAGAAGCGGACGTATTGCGAGACCTCTATACCGTTTGGCCAGAGCAGCATGAACACCGCCACCACGGCCGCCGCGCCCCAGCCCGCGACGAGCCGTGTCCAGACCACCATCACGGAGACTAGCAGCGCCCCAGGCAGGACTGAGGGCATGAGCCGCGCCGCCGCCGTACTGCGCTCCCCGGCGAGATCGAAGCCGAATGCCACCAGGCGGGTATAGAGTGCAGCCCGCTCGTAGGCCCCGTCTAGTACGGAGAAGGTACCAGTCTCCTGCAGGCTCATTGCGGGCAGCAGATGATAGAGTTCGTCGTAGATCGGTGGCAGCCCGAGCATGCTTGTCCGGGTGAGTAACGCAGCAGCAAAGGTAGCGAGGGCCGCAAGCGCAAGCGCGACTGCGCTTCCGAAGCTGGAGCTGCGGGTTCTAGCTCCATTCCGGATGACCTGTGAGATCATAGTCAACCCTCTCCCAAGTGCACCGTGCAGGGCATGACACGAGCTCCGATTGCCGAGGCGAGGCCGACACCGCGGACGCCATCCTTGGGGATGCTCGGCAGGCCGACTTCCCGGTTCCGGGACAGAGTCCGGATATCATCCGGCTCGAGGCGACACCCCGGTGCGAAGCATCGGGCCGGTATGGGTCCTGAGAGAAGCAAGCCGCCCACCTCCCATGCGCGCATCCCGCATGCTAGCTCGCGGCAGCGCCAAATAGCATCAGATCAAAATGTTGACTCAAACCAAAGCCGTATCGTGTCAGCGAGTTTTCTTCGTGTCGAGCGGCAAAAGATGCACACTTTTCCGTTCGTCGTTCCCCCGGCTCATCATTTCCGGGCCGAGAACCCCGATCAAGCAAAGCCGCCTCATCGGCGCCGCGCAGGAACACCCGCCGCGGTCGCGCGGGGCGGCAAGCCGTAGCTTCGTCTGCGCTCAGGGCAGATGAACCCGACGGAATCGAGCGTCCCGGCGCCACCGCCGGGACGTCGACTTCATGCCCCGATCAGTGTGTCGTCGAAGTATGTGACGAGTGTGGTATCGGTGGTGAGTTCG
>CAZWWR010000114.1:0-8536 GCA_964637265.1 uncultured Jannaschia sp. | reverse complement strand
CCGCCTCCGCCAGCGTGAGCGCCGCGCCCGCGGACCCTTCGGCCAGCAGGGCGAGCCCCGGCGCGGGCGCGTCGCCGCCGGCCTGTTCGACGGCGGCCGCGAGGGAGGGCGGATCGAGCGGCCCCATCCGCAGCGTCCGGCAGCGGGAGCGGATGGTCGGCAGCAGCCGCGCCGGCGCGTGGGAGACGAGCAGCAGCGTCGTGCGGGGCGGGGGCTCCTCCAGCGTCTTGAGGAGCGCGTTGGCGGCGTTGCGGTTCAGGTCGTCGGCCGCGTCGACGATCACCACGCGCGCCCCCCCATCGGCCGCCGAGAGCGCGAGGAAGGCCGGCAGGCGGCGGGCCTCCTCCACGGTGATCTGCGTGGCGAGGCGGCGGCC
Organism: uncultured Jannaschia sp.; assembly: GCA_964637265.1. Lineage (GTDB taxonomy): Bacteria > Pseudomonadota > Alphaproteobacteria > Rhodobacterales > Rhodobacteraceae > Jannaschia. Next base: position 8,160 of record CAZWWR010000114.1, on the reverse strand, counting down.
GTCCCACGGGCGGCGCAGCAGCAGGAGCGTGGGTTCAGCCAGCGCGGCGATGCGGGGCAGGGCGGGGTGCCCCCTGGTTGCCTCAAGCGAGGCCGCGGGGCGGGGCGGATCGGTGAGCAGGAACCGCGCGATCCGCCAGGCGAGCGTCGCCTTGCCCACGCCGCGCGGACCCGCCAGGAGCCAGGCATGCGGCGGCCGGCCGCCGTTCCAGGCGTCGAGCACCGCGCGCTCGGCCGCCTCCTGGCCGTGGAGGCGGGGAGCGTGGCGCGGATGCGGCGCATGGGGGTGCCGGTCGGCCTCGGGTGCCTCTTCGCTCACGTCACGGCCTCCCCCAGCGCCGCGCGGAGCCGCTCCTGCACCTGCTCCGCCGGTCCGGATCCGTCGACGAGGCGGACGCGCCCGGGATGGCGGCGGGCGAGCGCGAGGAAACCGGCGCGGAGGCGGTGCTGCAGACCCTCGCCCATCGCCTCGAACCGCGTCTCGGCGCCGCCACGCACGCGGGTCCTGGCGTGGGCCTCCTCGGGCGGCAGGTCGATCACGAAGGTGAGGTCGGGCTCCCGCCCGATGGCGAGCGCGTGGAGCCCGTCCACGAGTGCCGGGTCGCCTCCTCCGCCACCGGCCTCCCCCCTCGCCGCGCCCTGATACACGCGCGTCGAATCTGCGAAGCGGTCGGTCACCACCCAGGCGCCGCGGGCGAGCGCCGGGAGGATCGTCCGTTCGAGATGGTCGCGCCGCGCGGCGGTGAACAGCAGCGCCTCGACCTGCGGCGACCAGCGGCCGGGCGCGCCCTCCACGAGGAGGCGGCGGATCTCCTCGGCGCCGGGGCTGCCGCCCGGCTCGCGGGTGAGCACGACCTCGCGTCCGCCCGCGCGCAGCCACTCCGCCAGCATCCGGGCCTGCGTGGACTTGCCGGAACCGTCGATGCCCTCGAGGGAGAGGAACACCTGCCGCGCGCCGCCCGCGCCGCTACCCGGTCAGGAGCCCGCCTCGGCGCCCGCGGCGGCCTCGGGATCGGGCGCGGTTTCCCCCGTGCCCTGCACGCGGGCCATCACCTCGCCGAGAAGCCGCCCGGCGACCTCCGTGCCAGCGATCTGAATCCGCCGGAGCGGCCCGGCCTGCGCCACGTCGGCGGCGGTCACGAGCGGCACGCTCTGCGAGGGCATCCCCGGATGCGTGAGCGTCAGCGTGCCCACGCGCATCCCCGCCGCCACCGGCGCCCGGAGCGGGCCGTCATAAGTGATCTCGCCCGCCACCTCCTCGCGCCCGGCCACGGGCAGCAGGAGCGTCACGCCCTCGGACGCCTTGAGTGGCACGGTCGGCGCCTCGCCCATGAACACCTCCGCCTCCAGGATCGGCTCGCCCGCCTCGAAGAGCCGCGTCTCTGCGAACTGGCGGAAGGCCCAGTTGACCAGCCGTTCCGCCTCCTCGGCGCGCTCGGCCTGCGTCTCGATCCCCGAGATCACGAAGGTCACCCGCCGGTCGCCCTGGACGGCCGAGCCCACGAGCCCGTAGCCCGCCTCCATCGTGTGCCCCGTCTTGAGACCGTCCGCGCCGATCCCCAGCCCCAGGAGCGGGTTGCGGTTGAAGCGGTTGGCGGGCGAGCGGCCGTCGAAGGCGAACTCGCGCTCGTCGAAATAGGGGTAGTATTGCGGGAAGTCGGTGATGATCCGCTCGGCCAGGATGGCGAGGTCGTGCATGGACATCACGTGCCCCGGCGCGGGCCATCCGGACGCGTTGCGCAGCACCGTCTCGTCCATGCCCATCTCACGCGCGCGGCGCGTCATCACCTCCGCGAAGCCCTCCTCCGTGCCGTCCGGGCTCAGCGCCTCGGCCAGCACCACCGTCGCGTCGTTGCCGGAGAGCACGACCACGCCCCGGATCAGGTCCTCCACCGAGACCCGGTCGCGCGGGTCGAGGAACATCGTCGAGCCCCCGAAGGAGGCCGCGTGCTCCGAGACGGGCAGCACGGTGTCGAGCGACAGCCGTCCGTCCTCCAGCGCCTCGAAGGTCATGTAGAGCGTCATCAGCTTCGACATCGACGCGGGCGGCAGCGGCACCTCGGCGTTCTTCGCCAGCAGGATCTGGCCCGTGTTGTGATCGATCACGATGGCCGAGCCGGCCGTGGTCTCGAACACCTGGGCCGTGGCCGGAGCGGCGAGCAGAAGCGAGAGCGCGAGGATGGCGAGGTTGCGGGCGGGCATGACGCCTCCGGTCCTGAGGTCGCGTAAGTCTGGCCCGGGTATAGGCGCCTCCGCTGCGGGGCGGAAGCGGAGCGGAGGGACGGCGTGTCCGCTTTGCCCGAGCCGTTCCTGGTGTGCAGCAGGGGCGGCGGGCCGCGGCGATGCCGCCTCGTGCTGGCTCGTCCGACGGGGCCCGGAGGCGGGCGCGTGCGGCGGGGGAGGGTGCCGGGGCGCCGGTCTCCGGATGGGCCGGAGGCAGGAAGGGCGGGCCGGCCGATGTCGCAGCGGTTAGAAGAAGACGACCTCGTAGGATCGCATCACCTCGTCGTAGTCGCTGTCGCGGATCACGATCCGGTCGTCCCCCAGCGCGAAGACCACATCATCGCCGGAGCGGAAGAAGGCGTCCTCCACTTCGTCGATCGCCTCGTCGAAGGAGTCGGTCTCCGCCGAGAACCTCGCGAACCAGATCAGATCCTCACCGTGCTCGAAGTCGGTGATCACGTCGTCCCCATCGCCCGCGAAGAAGTAGAAGTCGTCCGCATCCGCACCGCCGGTGAGGTGATCGTCGCCCGTGCCCCCCACCAGCAGGTCGGAGCCGCTGCCGGCCTCGATCCGGTCGTCGCCCGAGTCGCCCCAGAGTTCGTCGAAGCCTGATCCGCCGAGGATGCGGTCGTCTCCACTACTGCCGGCGATCCAGTCGTGGCCCGATCCGCCGGTCGCCAGGTCATTGCCCGACCCGCTGTAGATCTCGTCGTCGCCGGAGCTGCCGCGCAGCACGTCGGCCGCCGAGCCCCCTTCGACGTAGTCCGCTCCAGAACCGGCATCGACGTCGTCGGGTCCGCTCCCGGAGGCGATCCAGTCGTCGCCGCTCATCCCGAGAATGCGGTCGGCGCTCTGCGATCCCCACAGGCTGTCGCTACCCGAGCCGGCGAGGATCGTGTCCTTCCCCCGCATCCCGTCGATGACATCGGCCCCGCCGCCGCCGTTGAGCCGGTCGGATCCGCTTCCCCCGAAGATGGTGTCGTCGCCGCTGCCGCCGAAGATGTCGTCGATGCCGGCCAGTCCGGTGAGCTCGTCGTCGCCCGCACCGCCACGGAGCGTGTTGCCGACGTCGTTCCCCACGAGCACGTCGTCGAAGGCTGAGCCGACGAGGTCGACGACCCGGTCGAGAACGCCCACGATCTCCTCGCTCCAGTCGCCCTCGCCGGTCTGGAGGTTCGCCTCCACCGGCCCCGGGTGGTCGGCGAAGCTCACGAGAAGCTCGTCCGCCAAGTCGACATCGGGCGCGACGACCGGGTCGTCGCTCGAGTCGGCCGCCGTGGAGGCGAGGGGGGCCGCCACGACCGGGGCACCGGCCAGGTCCGCGGCCTCCCCGAACCAGACGTGGTACACCGTGCTCGGCATGCCGTAGGCGGGGCCGCCATAGTCGCTCTGCACGTCCCGGTCGCGCTCGATTCCGACGCCGATGGCACGGAACTCGACATCCGCCCAGAGACCTTCGTTCAGGATTACCGCGTCGTGCGATGGCGATCCCTTCCAGCCCTCGAGCGCATCCTCGATGGAGGCGTAGCCGGCGGCCGAGATCTCGTAGCCCGCGGAGGCGTAGTCCACGCCGATCCGTGCAGGGGCGTCCCACATCACCTCGGGCGCGCGGTGGTCGCCGTAGTAGGGCGCGTCGCTCCAGCTATGCAGGTTCGCGCCCAGGGGCAGGTCCAGCCCCGCCCCCCAGATGTTGAACATGGTGTCCGCGGCGTGTCGGCCGGCGGTCGCGGTCAGCGCGGTGGATAGGGGGATCGAGGGAAGCCCGTTCTCCGCCCGGTACTCCATGATTAGCCCGTACAGCGCGAGCTCGAGCTCGCTCAGCCCGTCGCCGGGTTGCGGCTCCCGAAGGTCGAAGCTCATGGGCGCCTCCGGTGGCGGGCCGCAGGGACGGGACGACTGAACAGCGAAGGCACGATCTACCACTCACGCATGAAACGACACTGACGGATTGCGATGCGGATCGCCTCCCCACCGCCGGACCGTTCTTACGGGAACCCCGAGTTCGGCCGATCGCAAGGTGAAACCGGCTGTCCGGTCCCTCCACCCCGGGGGGAGGGACGATTCAGCTTCGGGAGCATCCTTTCGTGTTCCACCTGCTGATCGCTCGCGGTCCTGCGGCGGAGCGCGGGCCGAAGCTACGAGGTCGGCACCGTTCCGACGGAGGGTCCGGGCATCTGAGGAATCTCCCGGGCACGGGATGCCATATGGCCCGACGGTCCCCGCCATCAGGTGCTGGCGGGATGAGCGTCCGCCTCGTGGGATTCCGCACCGACCAACGCCGCGCGCGTGTCACACGTCACGCTTAGCACGAGCGAGGCGGCGGCACTTCCCGCTTAACGATCCCCGACGGGTCTGACACCCGATCTGACACCATGTCAGAAAATGACCCCTCCACCGCTCGGCCCTCCTCCGCGCATGCCCCCCCGGGACGGCCCGCGCTGTTCCGCAAGGGCGAGGCGACGCGGGCCGACATCCTCGGGGCGGCGGCGCGGTTCCTCGAGGGCCGGCCGTTCCGCGACCTGACGGTGGGCGGCCTCATGGCCGGGACGCCTCACAGCCGACCGACCTTCTACCTCTACTTCGACGATCTCCACGAACTTATGGCGACGCTGCTCGACGGCGTGAGGGGCGACATCGTCAGCGGCGCGCAGGCATGGCTGGAGGACGAGGGGAATTCGGCCGTGAGCCTTCGCCAGAGCCTGCGGGCTCTCGTGCAGGTCGGGCACGCGCACGGGGCGATCCTCAGGGCCGTGTCGGACGCCGCCCCAAGCGACGTGCGCCTCGAGGGGGCCTGGGAGGCGTTCCTCGAGGCCTTCGACCACATCGTCGCGACCCGCATCGCGCGCGATCAGGCGAAGGGGCTCACCCCTCGAACCGACCCGCTCCACCTGGCCCGCGCCCTGAACCGCATGGACGCGGCCATGCTGATCCGCGCCTTCGGCTCCGATCCGAAGGAGGACAGGGAGACTGTGCTCGCGGCGCTCGAGCACGTGTGGCTGTCGGCAGTCTATCCGTCCGCCGCGCCCCCGACACGAGACGAGCGACCACTCTGACCCACGGCGGCCTCGCCCTCTGCGGTAGGGCCCCTCGAACCCCACATGCAGCCAGATACGAAGGGATCACCAAGATGACCTCGATCCGATCACGCGCGACGACCGCGATCGCGCTGGCCCTCGGCCTCGGTCTCGCGCCGCTCGCCGCGCAGGACGCCCCCGACATGGAGATGACCACCGAGATCCCCGACGGGATCACGACGCCCGACTCCATCGAGACGCAGCTCGGGACGCTGACCTTCTTCGACGGCGTTCCCGACGAGGCGACGACAGAGGAGATCTACGACTTCTACGACTTCTCGCAGGCGTATCAGGCCTATCTCGGCGGCATCAAGATCGCCTCGATGGACGCCATGCTCCGCGGCATCGAGGAATGGGGCCCGGCCAACGGCACCGTCGTCCAGTTCGCGGACCTGATGGACTCGAAGGCGCTGTTCCTGACGCCCAACACCACCAGCGTCTACCAGACCGCCGCGCTGCGCATGACCGACGAGCCCTGGGTGATGGAGACGCCGCCAAACGTGCTCGGCTTCCTGAACAACGCCTGGTTCAAGTACGAGATGGATTTCGGCAACCTCGGCCTGGACGAGGGGCAGGGCGGCCGGTTCCTGCTGCTGCCGCCGGGCTACGAGGGCGACGTGCCGACCGAGGGCTACACCGACATCGTCCAGCTCGAGACCTACTCCCACTGGGTCCTATGGCGGGGGTATCTCGACGAGGACGCCTCGCCCGACACGGCCGTCCGGCAGACGCAGGAGAGCTTCAGGCTCTACCCCCTCTCGCAAACCGACTCGCCCCCGGAGATGACCTTCGTCAACGTCTCCGGCGAGGAGTTCAACACGATCCACCTCATGGACGAGCGCATGTTCGAGGAGATCGACAACATCGTCCAGGCCGAGCCGCCGGACGGCGAGAGCCCCGAGCTTCTGGGCTACCTCGCCAGCATCGGCATCGTGAAGGGCGAGGAGTTCGCGCCCGACGAGCGGATGCAGGACATCCTGCGACGCGCCGCCGCTGCCGGGGCGGTCACCCTCAAGACGCTGATCTCCAAGCCGCGCGACGAGCTCGCCTACTGGTACCCGGGCGAGAGCAACTGGCAGAACGCCTTCCCCGGCGGGGCCTACACCTTCGTCGTCGACGGCGCGACGCGGCACGACTTCCGCTCGGCGTTCCACTTCTACGCCACGGGCGTCACGCCCGCGATGGCCTTCAAGTCGCCCGGCAAGGGATCGCAATACGCGTTCACCTATCGCGACGCCGACGGCAAGGCGCTCGACGGTTCGAAGACCTACGTCCTGAACGTCCCCGCGGACGTCCCGGCCGAGGATTTCTGGTCGTTCACCCTCTACGACAACCAGACCCGGTCGATGCTCCAGACCGACAAGCAGTTCCCCGCGCTCGGCAGCAACGATGCCGGTCTCGTGCAGAACGAGGACGGCTCGACCGACATCTACTTCGGGCCCGAAGCGCCCGAGGGCCGGGAGAGCAACTGGCTGCAGACGGTGCCCGGCAAGGGCTGGAACACGATTCTGAGGCTCTACGGCCCGACCGAGGCGTGGTTCGAGCAGACGTGGCGGCCGGGCGAGATCCGGTTGGTCGAGTAGCATCGGTCCGGATGCCGAGCGCCCCGGTCGCGGTTCCATGCGCGACCGGGGTTTCGACAGCTTACCGCGCTGAGATGGGATCCGTCGCCCGGCCAGACCCTCGGTCGGGCGGCGTGTCAGGCGAATGATATTGGGCATCGATCGCGGCCGCACTGTTTTGGCGACCGGTCTTGCAACGCTCTATCATGGTGCCGTGGTTCGGCTCCTCGAGCGTTCAAATGAACCCAGGCCCGTCCGCCGGGGGAGCCGGGTTAGTCTTAGCCCGAGCGTCTCGAACCGAAGGCCCGCCAGCGACAAACCGGCCCGGCTCGGCACTGACAGCGTGCGGGTGATCCCCTTTGACCCCTCCCGGGAAAACCTTCGGTGATGGTTTCGTCAGCCTTGCAGGGCTCGTAGCGAAAAAGCTTCCATATACCTATCCAAACCACGCCAAGGATCGCGAGGCTCACCCGCGGGATAGGGCCGGCGTCGCGATGGGCACGGCCCCAAGGCGATCCGGCGAGATCGGCCCGGATCAAACGACGCTGACACGGACCCGATGCGGCGATGCTGTGCAAGCTCGTTCGCGACACCTCAAGTCTCGGTAGCAAAGCCAAGTCAGGAGAGCCGCGCCTGCTCCGCCTCCGAGTGCAGCCCGTCCCGGTCGAGCGCTGCGCGAGCGAGAACGGACCCCGAACGCCCGGGCTTCCCAAACGCGCGGCCGGGCGCTACCTATCCCGGCCATGGCCGACGAGTCCCTCTCCCTCACCGCCCAGGCGATGGCGGCGCGCCCGGCGCCCTATCTCGACGGGCTGAACCCCGCGCAGATGGAGGCCGTCCAGACGCTCGACGGTCCCGTCCTGATGCTCGCGGGCGCGGGCACTGGCAAGACGCGGGCGCTCACGGCGCGGATCGCGCATCTGATGGCGACCGGAAAGGCCCGGCCGAACGAGATCTTGGCCGTCACCTTCACCAACAAGGCCGCGCGCGAGATGAAGCAGCGCCTCGGCGGGATGATGGGCGAGGCCGTGGAGGGCATGCCCTGGCTCGGCACCTTCCACGCGATCTGCGTGAAGCTGTTGCGGCGCCACGCCGAGATGGTGGGCCGCGAGATCACAGTGGCGGGCGAGCGTCGCCCCCTCCACCTGCGCTCGAACTTCACGATCCTCGACACCGACGACCAGATCCGCCTGCTCAAGCAACTGATCGTGGCCGCCGACATCGACGAGAAGAAATGGCCCGCCCGGATGCTGGCGGGGATCATCGACCATTGGAAGAACCGCGCCTGGACGCCCGAGAAGG
>CAZWWR010000113.1:0-8678 GCA_964637265.1 uncultured Jannaschia sp. | reverse complement strand
CTTCCACGCGCGGCTGTTCAACATCGGCGGCGAGGGGCAGGCGGCGCTGGGGGGCTTGGGCGTGGCGCTCGTGGCGCTGGCCGTGCCCTGGCCGCACTGGTCGCTCGCGCTGGTCGCCTGCACCGTGGGCGCCGCGCTCTTCGGGGCGGCCTGGGCCGCGATCCCGGCCTGGCTGCAGGCCCGCCGCGGCAGCCACATCGTGATCACCACGATCATGTTCAACTTCATCGCCTCGGCGCTGATGGTCTACCTGCTCGTGAACGTGCTCAAGGTGCCCGGCTCGATGGCGCCCGAGACGGCCCGCTTCGCGGAGGGCGCGCACCTGCCCAACGCCGCCACGGTCCTGCCCTTCGTGGGCTTCCCGCGCTCCACGCCGCTCAACATCTCCTTCCTGCTCGCCGTCCTCGCCTGCGTCGGCGTCTGGCTCCTGATCTGGCGCACGCGGCTGGGCTACGAGATCCGGGCCTTCGGGCACTCCGAGCCCGCGGCCGTCTATGCGGGCATCGGCCCGGTGAAGATCATCATGATCGCCATGCTGATCTCGGGCGCGCTCTGCGGGCTGATGGCGACGAACGCCGTCCTCGGAGAGGCCGAGCGGCTGGTGATCGACCCGGTGCAGGGCGCGGGCTTCGTCGGCATCGCGGTGGCGCTGATGGGCCGGTCGCACCCGGTGGGCGTGTTCCTCGCCGCGCTGCTCTTCGGCCTCCTCTACCAGGGCGGCGCCGAGCTCCAGTTCGAGATGCCCGGCATCACGCGCGAGCTCATCGTCGTCATCCAGGCGCTCGTGATCCTCTTCACGGGCGCGCTCGACAACATGGTGCGCGGACCGCTGGAGAAGATGTTCGCCGCGCGCGCGCTGCGGGCGCCCAAGCCCACCCGCTCCGACCGCGGGGGCGACCCCAAGACGGGTCAGGCCGCCGAATGAGGGCCGACCGGCGCGAGCGCGGGACCGGGCCCGGCGGGGCCCCGGATCGGGTACGGGGCGGGCGAGGCGGGACGTTGATGGAGGTGCGCCGATGGACCTGACAGCGATCATCGCGATCCTCGATTCGACGATCCGGGCCGCGACGCCGCTGCTCTTCGCCTGCCTCGCCGGGCTCTTCTCGGAGCGGGCGGGCGTGTTCGACATCGGCCTCGAGGGCAAGATGCTGATCTCGGCCTTCTTCTCGGCCGCGGTGGCCGCCTTCACGGGCTCCGTCTGGCTCGGCATGTGCGCGGGCGTCATGGCCTCGCTCGTGCTGGCGGCCCTCCACGGCGTCGCCTCCATCACCTTCCGGGGCAACCAGCTCATCTCCGGCGTGGCGATCAACTTCCTCGCCGCCGGCGTCACGGTCGTGATCGGCGAGGCGTGGTTCGGCCTCGGCGGCCGCACCCCGCAGCTCGAGGGGGCGGGACGGTTCGAGGAGATCACGCTGCCCTTCGCCGACGCGCTGGCGGGCGTGCCCGTGCTGGGGCCGATCTACGCGGGGCTGATCTCGGGGCATTCGATCCTCGTCTACGTGGCGCTCCTCGCCGTCCCGCTGACGTGGTGGATCCTGTTCCGCACCCGCTTCGGGCTGCGCCTGCGCGCGGTGGGCGAGAACCCCGCCGCCGTCGACACGGCCGGCGTCTCGGTGGTGGGCCTGCGCTTCGCGGCGGTGATGATCTGCGGCCTGCTCTGTGGGCTCGCGGGGGCCTATCTCGCCACGGCGCTCGCGGCGGGCTTCGTGAAGGACATGGCGGCGGGGCGGGGCTTCATCGCGCTGGCCGCGCTGATCTTCGCCAAGTGGCGCCCCTGGCAGGCGCTGGGCGCGTGCCTGCTGTTCGGCCTGCTCGACGCTCTGGGCAACCGGTTCCAGAACATCGAGCTGCTGGGCGTCACCATCCCCACCCAGTTCATGCAGGCGCTGCCCTACATCCTCACGGTGGTGATCCTCGCGGGCTTCGTGGGCCGCGCCATCCCGCCGCGCGCGGGCGGGGAGCCCTACGTGAAGGAGCGGTGATCCGCGCGATCCGGGCCCGGCCCGGGCCCGCGCGGTGCTCCGCGGGAAGCCGCTCCGTGGCTGAAACCTCGGAGGCGGAGCTAGCGAGCCCCACCCCGCCTGGCATGTTGGCCCAGGCCTGACAGGTCGTCGCGGCGACGGCGGATCGGCACGCCACCGGTGGCGCCCGCCATGGGCGCGCGCCGCGTCCCGGGATCGTCCGGTGGCTCGATCCGGCGGCGAACGGGCAGAGCCCCGGGTGACGGCCCAGCGGGTGCCTCGGACAGGTATGCATGGTGCCGTCTCACGCGCACCCTTCGCGCCGCCCCGACGACCGGGCCCGGGCCCTCAACGCAGCGCGAGCAGGTCGCGCATGGTGATCTCGCCCTGCATCGCGGGCTCCCGGGGCGGGGCGTAGTGCAGCCCCGCCGCCTCGGCCATCCCGGGGAACGCCCCGCGCCCCTCCAGCGCGGCGAGCGCGGCGTCCACCTCCGCCGTCAGCGCCTCCGCCCCGGCCAGCGTGGCGACGCCGAGGTTGAGCCCGAGCGGATGGCGCCAGTCGTGGAGCGCGATCCCGGTGAGCGGGTTCTGCCGCCGGTGAAAGTCGTAGGCGCCGACCGTCACCAGCGCGGCGTCGAAGGCGCCCTTCTCCATCTCCCACAGGAAGGTCGGCCCGGGGTTGAGCGTCGTCGCCATCTCGGCGATCCGCGACGTCCCCTGGCGGAGCGTGAGCATGCCGGGCAGCGTCCCCTGCTCGACGCCGAGCCGGAGCCCGTCGAGGTCGGCCACCGTGCCCACCGGGCCGATCTCGACCCCGTCGCGATGCACGAGCCCGATCTCCATGCGCAGGTAGGGCCGCGACAGGGCGATCGGCTCCAGCGCGACCGAGGGATTGCGCGTGAGGTTCGTCGGCCGGTCGTCCCAGCGGGGCAGGCCGCTGCGGGTGCCGTCGTAGCGGCCGAGGAGCGGCGCGTAGAGCGGGAAGCCCGGGGCGATGTCGCACAGCCCGTGGGAGAGCAGCGCGATCGTGTCGCGCGCGGGCGTGGTCTCCTCCTCGGTCTCCGCCTCGAACCAGGTGACGTCGAGCGCGAGCCCCATCTCCCCGGCCAGCGCGGCGGCCAGCTCGTAGTCCATGCCGACGCCGCCGCCGTGCCGCCGGGAGGACATCACCCCGCCGTTGCGGGCGAGGCAGGCGGTGAGCGTGCCCTCCGCCACCAGCTCGGGCGCCGCCTCAAGGGCCGCGGCGGCCTCCTCCGCCCCCGGCCCGTCCGCGCCGGCCCCCTCCTCGGGGAAGGGCTCGGCGCCGCCCCGCGTGGCCACGTAGCGCCACAGCGCGTCGAGCTCCTCCTCCACGAGGATGTCGCCCCAGGCGGGCATGCTGCCGCGGCCGTTGATCACGGCGTCGTAGAAGCTCTCGCGCTGGTCGGTGGGCCACTGCCGCAGGTCGTAGGAGCTGGTGCCCGGGTTGACCATGTCGATCCCGTGGCAATGCGAGCAGAACTGCTTGTAGGTGGTGGTGCCGAGCGCAAGCTCGGCGGCCGCCGCCTCCGTCGCCCCCTCAGCCAGCGCCGGCGCCCCGAGGGGCGCCGACAGGGCGAGGAGCGCGCCCGCGATGCGCCCCCTCATTCGTCGAGCGCGAAGGTCCAGACGGACCCGCCCGTCGGCACGCTCGCCAGCCGCTCGTCGCCCGCGAAGAGCGAATAGACCGCCCCGCCCCCCGAGAGCATGGTGATGTACTGCCGCCCCTCGTGCTCCCAGGTCATCGGCTGGCCGACGATGCCGGTGCCCGCGAAGTACTCCCAGAGCTTCTCGCCCGTGTCGCTGTCGAAGACCTCGAACTCCCCCGTCTGCGCGCCGGTGAAGACGATGCCGCCCGCCGTCGACAGGATCCCGGCATTGCGCGGGATGTCCGACGGCTGCGTCCACTTCACCTCGCCCGTCATCGGGTCGATGGCGCGCAGCTCGCCGCGGTGGTCCTCCGGGAACTCCCAGGAGAACTCGGCCCCGAAGTAGAACACGCCGGGCCGGTAGACGGGCTCGACGGCCTTGTAGTTCATCCCGAAGCGGAAGGTGTTGATGAACGCCGTCTGCCGCGAGGCGTCGTAGGAGATCGGCGCCCAGTTCTTGCCGCCCAGCGCGCCGGGCCAGTAGGTGACCGGCTCGCCCGCCACCGCGTCGTGGAAGACCTGCGTGTGGTTGGGCCGGCCGGTCTCCAAGTCGATGCCATCGGCCCAGTCCACGCGGTCGACGAACTTGCTGGCCGCCACGAGCTCGCCCGTCTCGCGGTCGAGCACGTAGAAGAAGCCGTTGCGGTTGGCCTGCATCAGCACGCGCCGGCCGTCGAGCTCGGTCAGCACCAGCTCGTTGGTGGCGTCGTAGTCGAACGGATCGTTGGGCGAGGTCTGGTAGTGCCACTTGATCGAGCCGTCCTGCGGGTCGAGCGCCAGGATCGTGTTGGTGTAGAGGTTGTCGCCCGGCCGCAGCGCGGCGTTCCACGAGGCCGGGTTGCCCGTGCCCCAGTAGACGGTGCCCAGCTCCGGGTCGTAGGTCCCCGTCAGCCAGGCCGGCCCGCCGCCCCGCTCCCAGGCGTCGCCCTCGGGCCAGGTTTCCGAGCCCGGCTCGCCCGGCGCGGGCACCGTGTAGGTCCGCCACAGCCGCTCGCCCGTGGCGGGGTCGTAGCCCTCGATGTAGCCGCGGATGCCGTACTCCCCGCCCGAGACGCCGACGATCAGCACCCCGTCGGCGATCAGCGGCGTGACGGTCATCGAGTAGCCCGACTTGAAGTCGATCGACTGCGTGCGCCACTTCTCCTCGCCGGTCTTTGCGTCGATGGCGATCACATGCGCGTCGAGCGTGGTGCGGTAGAGCGTGCCGTCCATCATCGCGACGCCGCGGTTGACGATGCCGCAGCAGGCCACGCGCGGCGTCTCGGCGGGGTACTGGATCATCGTCTTCCAGATCTGGCGCCCCGAGGCCGCGTCGAGCGCCACCGTCGCGTCGTGCGTGGTCAGGTACATCCGCCCCTCGTGGACGAGCGGGAAGCTCTCCTGCCCGCGGTCGTCCGAGAGCGAGTAGGTCCAGACGGGGCGCAAGTCCGCCGCGTTCCCGGCCGTGATCTGGTCGAGCGGGCTGTGCCGCGTCTGGGCGTAGCCGTGGCCGTAGACGAGCACGTCGCCGGGCGTCGCCTCGTCCTCGATCAGCTCCTGCGCCGTCTGCGCCTGCGCGCCTGGCGCCGCGCCCCATGCCACGAGCGCCGCGGCGGCGATCATCGTCGATGTCCGCATTTCCGTCCTCCCTGTTTGCCGGCGGGCCGGATCTTCCGTCCGGCCCGTCCTCGTCAGCTCCGTTCGAGCGCCGCCTCCTCCGCGAGCTCGTCCATCAGCATCTCGCGCATCACGAACTTCTGGGGCTTGCCCGTCACCGTCATCGGCAGGTCCGCCCGGATGCGGATGTGCTGGGGCACCTTGAAATGCGCCATCCGCTCCCGGCAGGCGGCGCGGATCTCCTCCGGGTCCGGCTCCGCCCCGGCCCGCGGCACCACGAAGGCGCAGACGACCTCGCCCAGGCGCGGGTCGGGGATGCCGAACACCTGCGCCTGCGCGACGCCCGGCAGCGTGAAGAGCACGTCCTCCACCTCGCGCGGGTAGATGTTCTCGCCGCCGCGCAGGATCATGTCCTTCACCCGGCCGGTGATCTCGCAGAACCCCTCCGCGTCGAGCGTGGCGAGGTCGCCCGAATGCATCCACCCCTCGCCGTCGATGGCCCGTCCGGTGCCCTCCGGGTCGGCCCAGTAGCCCCGCATCACCGAGTAGCCCCGCGTGAGCAGCTCTCCCTGCGTGCCCACCGGCACGACGGCGCCCTCCGCGTCCACGATCTTGACCTCGACATGCGGGTGCACGCGGCCCACCGAGGTGACGCGCTTCTCGAGCGGGTCGTCCACGTCGGACTGGAAGGAGACGGGCGAGGTCTCGGTCATGCCGTAGGCGATGGTCACCTCGCCCATGTTCATCCGGGACTGCACCGCCTTCATCACCTCGATCGGGCAGAGCGCGCCGGCCATGATGCCCGTCCGCAGGCTCGACAGGTCGTGCGAGGCGAACCCCGCGCTCTCGAGCTCGGCCACGAACATCGTGGGCACCCCGTAGAGCGCGGTGCAGCGCTCCCCGGCCACGGCGCGCAGCGTGTCCTCCGGGTCGAACCCCTCGCCGGGCACGACCATGCAGGCCCCCTTCGTCACGCAGCCCAGCGTCCCCATGACCATGCCGAAGCAGTGGTAGAACGGCACCGGGATGCACAGGCGGTCCTGCTCCGTCAGGCGGATCGTCGAGGTTACGAAATGCGCGTTGTTGACCACGTTGCGATGCGTCAGCGTCGCGCCCTTCGGGTGGCCCGTCGTGCCCGAGGTGAACTGGATGTTGATGGGATCGTCGGGGGCGAGCGTGCGGGTCCTGGCGTCGAGCGCGGCGGGCTCGACGCCCGCGCCGCGGGCCAGGAGCGCCTCGAAGGTTTCGGTGCCGCGCGGCGCCTCGTCCCCCAGGACGACGACGCGGCGCAGGTCGGGCAGGCGCTCGGTCCGGAGCGCGCCCACCGGCCCCCGGGCGATCTCGGGGGCGACCTCGTGCAGGATGGCGAGGTAGTCCGACCCCTTGAAGCGCCGCGCCGTGACGAGCGTGGCGCAGCCCACCTTGCGCAGCGCGTATTCGAGCTCCGGGGCGCGGTAGGCGGGGTTCACGCAGACGAGGATCGCCCCGATCCGGGCGGTCGCGAACTGCGTCAGAAGCCACTCGGCGCGGTTGGGCGACCACATCCCCACCCGCTCGCCGCGCTCCACCCCGGCCGCGAGCAGCCCGGCGGCCAGCCGGTCCACCTCGGCGGCGAACTCGTCGTAGGTCCAGCGGATGTCCTGGGCGGGGAACACCGCCGCCTCGCGGTCCCCGTGCTCGGCGCAGGTCCGCGCGAGCAGCTCGGGGATCGTCACGTCGAGCAGCGGCGCGTCCGTCTCCCCCCGGACGTGCGAGCGCCCGCCCTCCGGCGTCCGTCCCGGTTCCGTCGACATGCGCCCTCCTCCCAGAGCCAGCCCCCACGAACCTAGGGCCGGCACGCCGGTCCGGCCACGGCGCGTTCCTTGCCAGATGCGCCAAACTTGCGGATTATCGCGACATGCGGGCGCAGGGAGGGGCGCGGGCGCGGGAGGGCGCCACGGGCGTCCGCGGAGGGGCCGCGGCCCCGGTGACCCCGGTCGCGGGGGCCCGCGTAGGGGAGGAGCCATGGGCGGCGGCGTGGAGTTCGAGGCGTGGCAGCACGACCTGAACGGCATCTGCGGGCACTACTTCGGCCTCCGGCGGCGGCACCAGCGGGCGATCCGCGGCCGCGTGCGGGCGCGCCGGTTCAACGACATGGACGTGGCCGACATCTCCGGCGACGTCGACGCCATCAGCCGCGACCGCGACGGCATCCGGCGCGACGAGGAGGAGCACGTGTTCGGCGTGTTCCAGGTCTCCGGGGGGCTGCGCGTGCGCCACAACGGCCGGCGCAGCACCCTCGCCCCAGGGGACGGGCTGCTGCTCGACTCGACGAAGGAGGGCGCGCTCCTCTTTCCCGAGCAGGGCTGCCGCTTCATCTCGCTCCACATGCCGCGGCAGTCCTTCCTCGACGCGTGCTCGGGCCGGATCCGCATCGGCGAGGCGATGGCGCCCGACCATCCCATGTCCGACCCGATCTGGCGCCAGATCCGGCTCCACCTGCTCGACGGGAGGGCGCCGGCCCCGCGCCGCGGCGGAGGCCCGGACGGAGACGCGCCGCGCGTGCCGCAGGCCGGCGCCGGTCCCGCGGCGGCGGGGCCGGTCGCCAAGGCGAGCGACGCGCTGCTGCTGGGGATGATCCAGCTCGCCTTCGCCGTCCCGCGGGACGACCGCCCCGCCGACCTGCGCTGCAACCTCCGCCGCTACGAGTACGCGCTGCAGCTCATCGAGGCGAACCTCACGCGCGAGGATCTCTCGCTCGACTGGCTGGCCCGCGAGATGGGCCTCTCGGCGCGTCACCTCCAGCGCCTGTTCCAGGAGAACGGCGCGCAGGTGGGCGGCGTCGTCCGCGAGAAGCGGCTCAGGCTCGCCGCGGAAGGGCTCGCCCTCGCGGCGCGGCGCGGCGCCGTGCGGGTGGGCGAGATCGCGTTCCGCGCGGGCTTCCGGGATCCGTCGAACTTCCACCGCGCGTTCAAGAAGGCCTACGGGATGCCGCCCCGCGAATACGCCCATCTCGCCGGCCGCCGCGGCACCCCCGCCTGACCGGTCGGGCCGGACGGCCCGGCGGAACCGCTCCAGGTTGCGTCGCCCCAACGGGGGCTCTGCGGGGGCGGCCGTCCCGCACCCGCGCGGGACCAGCTCCAGACACCGCAGGCGCACCGCACCGGTTCGGCGGCGACGGGAGCCCCGATCCGGGGTCGCGTCCGGGTCGCGGGCATGGGGCCTCCGGCACCGCGTCCAAGTGGACGCACCCGGCTCCCGTGCTGGCCATCCAGGCCTCGGCCGGCACTAGGGGGCGTTCGGTCTCGCCCCGGCACGCGGGGGGGCCGTCGCTGACGGACGCCCCGCCCGGCGGCGGGCGCCTTCAGCCGCTGCTGCGCAGTGTCCCGACGAGGCCGGTCGCGGCGAAGATCGCCGCCGCCGCGCAGACGATCGACGGCCCCGCCGGCGTGTCGAAGTAGTAGGCCGCCCGCAG
>CAZWWR010000112.1:0-8832 GCA_964637265.1 uncultured Jannaschia sp. | reverse complement strand
TGCGGGTCGCAGGCGAGACCGGCCGCGCGCGCGAGACCGTCCTCCGGCGCGACGCCGACGGCGACGAGCACGAGGTCGGCCTCCACCACCTCGCCGCCGCTCAGGCGCACGCCCTCGGCGCGCGTCCCGCCGACGATCGCCTCCGCCGCCGCGCCGAGCCTCAGGTCGACGCCCCACCCCCGGTGGAGCGCCTCGAAATGCGCCGATGTCTGCGGCGAGACGGAGCGCGCCATCACCCGCGGCGAGGCCTCGAGGACCGTCACCTCGAGCCCCAGCCCGCGCGCCTGCGCCGCGAACTCGAGCCCGATGAAGCCGCCCCCGATCACCGCCGCCCGCCGCGCGGAGCCGGTGGCGGCACGGATCTCCGCGGCGTCGGCCAGGGAGCGGAGCATGAGCACGCCGGGAAGCTCCGCGCCCGGCACGGGCAGCGTCCTGTTGCGCGCGCCGGTGGCGAGGACGAGCGCATCGTAGCGGAGCGCCCCGCCATCGCCGAGCGCCACCGTCCGGGCGGCGAGGTCGATGGCCTCGGCGAAGGCCCCGTTCCTGTAGTCGATGTCCCGCTCCGTGAAGAACGCCTCCGGGCGGAGCCAGAGCCGGCTCTCGTCGCCGTCCTTCAGGTAGGCCTTGCTCAGCGGCGGGCGCTGGTAGGGAAGGCCCGGCTCGGCCCCGACGAGGGTGATCGCGCCCGCGTGCCCCGCCTCGCGCAGCGACGCCGCCGCCTGCAGCCCGCCCTGCCCCGCGCCCAGGATCACCACGTCCGACATCGCCACCCCCTCGCCCGCGGCCCGCCCGCCATCTGGCAGCCCGACCGTGACGGGCGCAAGGCCGCAGAGCCGCTGTCCGCGGGTCGGCCCGGGGATGTGTCCGTGCGCTGGCGCGGCCCGTGCTCCACCCTGCCCGC
The DNA here is from genome assembly GCA_964637265.1 of uncultured Jannaschia sp. Lineage (GTDB taxonomy): Bacteria > Pseudomonadota > Alphaproteobacteria > Rhodobacterales > Rhodobacteraceae > Jannaschia. Next base: position 7,931 of record CAZWWR010000112.1, on the reverse strand, counting down.
CGGCCCAGAGTCGCACCGCCAAGGCGGTCGACGAATGTACAGCCGGCGACCGGCCGGCCGGGGAGGACCTGGTCCCGCAGCAACCGCTCGGGATCGCGACCCACCACCCTCTCACGGGGCGGATGCGCTCCGTGAGGCTCTCTCCGCCACCCGCCGGGCGAGAAACAGCGTGACGCCGGCGACGAGGGCGCACGGACCCCCGTACCGAGGGGATCGACCCCGCCACGAGGGTCGGCGGAGGCCGCCCTGCCGATCCCTCACCCCCGCACTTAGGCGGGCGCGCGGGGCGGCGCGGTGCCCGCTTGGCTTCCAGTCCGCCGGATGCAGCGCATTCGGACCCGCTCCAAAGTCCGGCGGGTAATCGCCTCAACGGTGCCGCGGCGCGCCCGGGCGGCCTCGCGCCCGGCGGAGTGGCGAGAGCCGAGCCTCACGCAGCCCGCCAAGCTTCGAAATGGCCCCCGCTTGAGGGCGACCCGGCGCGCCTGGAGCCGCGCCGCGCCGGCCCCGGCGCCTCGTCTCAGGTCGGGCAGGCGGCGCCCGCGTCGATCCATGCCTGCGTCAGCCGGCCGAACAGCTCCTGGCTGCCCGGAGCGGGCGTGCGCCCCTCGCCGGGCTCCCAGCCCCAGCCCACCAGCCCGTCCTCGGCATTGTGCTCGTGGACCTCGGCGAGGCTGCGGCCCCCGTTGCGCTCCGGGTCCTTCAGCTGGGCGCAGATCTCCGCGTTCGACAGCCCGATCCAGCCCATCGACGCCGGCGCGAGGTGCCAGGGCTCGTGGCCGGGCACCGAGCCCTCGGCGCCCAGATAGGCCACGTTCTCCGCCCCGTGGCAGGTCTGGCACTCCATGCCCACCTCCCCGAATCCGCCGTTGCCGCGCACCACGAGCGGCTGGTGCAGCGCCAGCAGGTCGCCCTGCCGCGGGCTCGCGTCGACTGGGTGGCAGTTGAGGCAGCGTGGATGCGTCAGCACCTTGGCCATCTCGTCGAAGAGCGCCGCCGCGCGCGCATCGTCGTCGGCGATCTCCGCGAAGCTCTCCGGCTCCGCGAGCTCCGTTGGCAGATCCTGGGCCGCGGCGGGCGCGGCGAGGACGAGGGCGAGAAGCGCGGCGCGGAGCACGACCACCGCCTCAGGCCCGCCTCGGCCGCACGGGAAGGCGCGTCGGCAATTCGCCCGTGAGCGACCGCCACGCGTTGGCGACCGCCGGCGCGGCGGGCGGCAGGCCCGGCTCGCCCACGCCCGTGGGCGCCTCCTCGCTGGGCAGGATCGACACCTCGATCCGGGGCATCTGTCGCAGGTTCAGCAGCCGGTAGCGATCGAAGTTCCGCTCCCGCACCCGGCCGCCCTCCAGCGTGATCTCGCCGCCCAGCATCGCGCTCAGGCCGTAGCCGATCCCGCCCTCCATCTGCGCGCGGACCACGTCGGGCGTCACCGCGCGGCCGCAATCGACGGCGCACCACACCCGGGTGACGTGGGGCATCCCGTCGCGATCCTCGACCTCCGCCACCTGCGCCACGAAGGAGCCGAAGGAGCGGTGCAGCGCCACGCCCATCCGCCGGTCGCCCGTGCCGGGCCCGGACCAGCCGGCCATCTCGGCCGCCCGCTCCAGCACCGCCCGGTCGCGCGGCCGCTCGTCCTTGATCAGGTCGAGCCGCCCCTGCACCGCGTCGCGCCCGCCCGCCTCCAGCACCTCGTCGAGGAACGTCTCGGTCGCGTAGGCCGTGTGCGTGTGGCCCACCGCGCGCCACCAGAGCACGGGCACGGGGCTCTGCATCTGCGCCCAGCTCAGCCGGTGGGCCGGCCAGGCGTAGGGCATGTCGTTGGAGCCCTCGTAGGCCGTCGCGTCGAGCCCGTCGGGCATCACCATCGGCTCGAACAGCGTGCCGGCCATGATCGACTGGTTCGCCACCGTGTTGAGCCAGCCGGTGACGTTGCCCTCGGCGTCGAGACCCGCGCGCAGGTGGTGCACCGTCAGGGGCCGGTAGTAGCCCCCGGTCATGTCGTCCTCGCGGGTCCATTGCAGCTTGTAGGCGCCCGGACCGCCCGCGCGGGCCACGTGGGCCAGCTCCTGCTCGAAATGGCTCGTCGGCGTCGCGCGGCGGCCGAAGCTGCCGCCCGTGTACATCGTGTTGATCGTGGTCGAGCCCGGGTCGAGGCCCAGCACCTGCGCGAAGACCGGCTCCGCGATGGTGGGGATCTGGATGCCCGACCAGACCTCCACGCCCGCCTCGGACCACTCGATCACCCCGTCGAGCGGCTCCAGCGCGGCGTGGGCGAGGTAGGGGAACACGTAGTCCCGCTCGATCACCCGCGCCGCGCCGCCGAGCGCCCCGTCGACGTCGCCCGCCTCGTCGGCCACCCGGGCCGGCGCCCGCGCCGCGGCGAGGAACTCCTCGGCGATCTCCTCCGATGAGCGCGTCTCGGCGCCGCTCTCGTCCCACTCCACGGTCACCGCGTCGCGTCCGCGGAAGGCGCTGTAGGTGTCGTCAGCATAGACGGCCACGCCCGAGGGCACCTGCCGCACCGCCCGCACGCCCGGGATCCCGAGCGCGGCCGCCCCGTCGAAGGAGGCCACCGTGGCGCCGAAGAGCGGCGGGTGGACCACGGCCACCACCTGCATCCCCTCGCGGAAGACGTCGATCGGGAACTGCGCCTGCCCCGTCGACTTGGCGCGGGCATCGAGCCGCTCCACGCCCTCGCCGCCGATCAGCCGGAAGTCGGCCGGATCCTTCAGCTGGACGTCGACGGGCACCGGCACCTCCGCCGCGGCCTCGGCCAGCTCGCCGAACGTGGCCGAGCTGCCCGTGCCCTCGTGGCTCACCACGCCCGCCTCGACGGCGATCTCGCGCGGGCTCACGCCCCAGCGGTCGGCGGCCGCCTGCACGAGCATCGCCCGCGCCGCCGCGCCCGCCTGGCGCATCGTCATGTAGCTGTTGGACAGCCCCGTCGAGCCGCCCGTGCCCTGCACCCCGAACGCCGTGTTGACGTAGGCGACCGGATCCGACGGCGCCTGCTCGGCGCGCATCTGGCTCCAGTCTGCGTCCATCTCCTCGGCCACGAGCACCGGCAGGCCGGTGTTGGCGCCCTGGCCGATCTCGATGTGCTTCACGAGCACGGTCACGGTGTTGTCGGGCGCCACGCGGACGAAGGCGTTGGGCACGAACTGGCCGCCCGCCATCTGCTCGGGCACCGCCTGCGCGCGGACGCGGCCGGCGAGGTGCAGCCCCAGCACGAGGCCCGCCGACCCCGCGAGGAAGGCGCGCCGGGAGGGCTTCGGCGCGGCGAGCGGGGCGAGGGCCGTCTTCATCATCGGATGCATGGCTCAGGCCTCCAGGCTGTCGGATGCCTGGCGCACGGCCTGGCGGATGCGGGCGTAGGTGGCGCAGCGGCAGAGGTTGCCGCCCATGGCGAGGTCGATCTCCTCGTCGGTGGGCTTGGGGTTCACCTCCAGCAGCGCGGTCGCCGTCACCACCTGGCCCGACTGGCAGTAGCCGCATTGGGGCACGTTGATCGCGACCCACGCCTCCTGCACGGCCTTCGCCGCGTCGCTCTCGATCCCCTCGATCGTCTCGACGCGCGCGCCCTCGAGCGTGCCCACGGGCGTCACGCAGGAGCGCGCGGTCATCCCGTCCACCGTCACGGTGCAGGCGCCGCACTGGGCGATGCCGCAGCCGAACTTGGTGCCGGTGAGGCGGAGGTGGTCCCTCAGCGCCCAGAGCAGCGGCATGTCCGGATCGACCTCCAGGGTGACCGGGCTTCCGTTGACGGTGAGGTTGATGGCCATGGACGTCCCTCCTCCTGGCTCCGGGCGCCCCGTCCTGCGGCCGGACCGGGAGCCTCTTGCAGGACGATAGCGGGAAAGTCCCCCGCAGCAACCGCCGCCCCTCCGGTGCGCTCCCTCCTCCGGCCGCCCGGAACGCGCCCCCGGGGCCGAACGGATCTCGCCCCGCCGGAGGCCTCGTCGGCCCCTCCGGTTCGGCATCGTCGCTCCTCCGGCACCGGCCGGAAGCCGACGATCGGCCCGCGGGGCCGAGAACGGGGGCCCAGCCATCGGCAGTCCTCCATGCCCCACGGCCGCGTCCGCGGACTGGGCAGGAGCGTCGAACGCTTCCGATGCCGGTCCCCACCCGAATATGCGACCTGCTCGACGGCCCAGGAGATCGGCACCGCCTGCACCGCCCCGAGGACCCGGTCGAAGGCTGCGTCCCCGAAGAGGACAGGACGCTGGGCGATCACCTCCCCCCGAACCGCAGACGGCGCCGCCCGGCACGTCCATGCCCTTCGCAAGGCTCCGCCGCCGCTCAAGCCTCCGACAGCACCCGGGGCTCCGATACGCTCCTCCCCACTGGCTTTCGCAGGCAAAGGACCCCCTGGCGGCGGAGCACAGGCCGAACCATCCTTTCGCGCTCGACATAACCGTCACTCGCAATCCCGCCCCGACCCGGAGTCGGAAGGTGAGGCCTTCCGAGCCAGCACCGGACCGGCCCGGTTCGCGTGAGCCGAACCGTCGGCTCGACGGACCAGCACCCCTGGGACAGTGGCGCCCGGCGGAAGGGGCGCTTGATCCGGCAGGCCTGAACGGCCGTACGGCGCGGTCGCGGCGCCGTCCCCTCGTCCCGCAATTGCACGGTTGGCCGCTCCCGGTGAGCGGGCCGGGGTCTGCGAGCCGCTCCCGAGGCCCAAGCCCCTACGCCAGAACAGGCCGGGCGCGGGCGCGAACGGCGGGGCGGACAGGCTCCGGTCGCACCCACCGCACAGCCCCCTGCCCATTCCCCGCACCGTTGGGCGACGCGCGCGGACCGGCAGGCGGGGCCGTGGACCGGCCGGGCGGGTGGCGCTATGTCTCGCCGGCCCCCAGGAGGACGGCGCATGACCGACACCGCCGCGCCCTCCGCCCAGCCCGGCCCGGCTCCGGGCTCCTCCCCGCATCCCGGACCCCGCCCGCGCTCCGCGATCGCCTTCGTGCTGCTGACGGTGCTGATCGACGCCATCGGGATCGGCCTCATCATCCCGGTCACGCCCGACCTCATCCGCGAGGTGCAGGGCGTGTCGCTGTCGGAGGCGGCGCTCTGGGGCGGCGTGCTGGCCTCCTCCTTCGCGGTGATGCAGTTCCTGTTCTCGCCCACCATCGGCAACCTCTCCGACCGGTTCGGCCGCAAGCCGATCCTGCTGCTGTCGCTCTTCGTGCTGATGCTCGACTACGTGCTGATGGCCCTGGCGGGCTCCATCTGGCTCCTGCTGCTCGGCCGGATCGTCGGCGGCATCGCGGCCTCCACCATGTCGACGGCCAACGCCTTCATGGCCGACATCTCCCGCCCCGAGGAGAAGGCGCAGAACTTCGGCCTCGTCTCGGCCGCCTTCGGGCTCGGCTTCGTGCTGGGCCCCGTGCTGGGCGGCCTGCTCGCGGAGCTCGGCCCGCGGGCGCCCTTCTGGGCGGCGGCGGGGCTCGCGGGGGCCAACCTGCTCCTCGGCCTCGCCGTGCTTCCGGAGACGCTGCGCCGCCCCCGCCCGTTCGAGTGGCGCCGCGCCAACCCGCTGGGCGGGCTCCGCGCCGTGGGCGCGCTGCCGGGGCTGGGCGCGCTGATGGCGCTGTGGTTCGTCTACCAGGTGGCGAACTGGGTCTATCCGGCCGTCTGGGCCTACTTCACGCAGGCCGCCTTCGGCTGGGGCCCCGGCATGGTGGGCGTCTCGCTGGCCGCCTACGGGATCTCGATGGTGGCGGTGCAGGGAGGGCTGATCCGCGTGGTCATGCCGCGGCTCGGCGAGCGGCGGGTGATCCGCTGGGGCCTGCCCTACAACGCCGCGCTCCTCGTGATGGTGGCGCTGGTGCCGACCGGCTGGGGCCTGCTCCTGCTGACGCCCTTCTCGGCGCTGGGCGCGCTCGTGGCGCCCGCCGTGCAGGGCTGGGCCAGCCGGGTCGCCGACGACGACCAGCAGGGCGAGCTCCAGGGCGTGCTCTCCTCGATCACCGCGGTCGCCGCGATCGTCTCGCCGCTGGTGATGACGTGGGTGTTCGGCCTGGCGACGGCGGGCGGCGGCGGCTTTCCGGGCGCGCCCTTCCTGCTCGCGGCGGTGCTGATGACGGGCGCCTCGCTCCTCGCCCTGCGCGCCGCGGCCGAACCCCCCGCCGCCCACGGCCCCGCAGGCCCCTGATCGCGCCGACGGCGCCCGGGCTCCCGTGCCGCGAGGCACGCATGGAGAGATGAGGCCCGTCCCCCGCTCCGCCGGCCCGGGCCCGAGACGGAAGACGCGGGCCCCCACAGGAGGCCCGCGCCGCGTCCCGCCCTTCCGGGTTGGGATCAGAAGAAGCCGAGCTTGTTCGGGTTGTAGCTCATCAGCACGTTCTTCGTCTGCTGGTAGTGGTCGAGCATCATCTTGTGGTTCTCCCGCCCGATGCCCGACTGCTTGTAGCCGCCGAAGGCCGCATGCGCCGGGTAGGCGTGGTAGTTGTTCACCCACACGCGTCCCGCCTCGATGGCGCGGCCGAAGCGGTAGCAGCGGTTCGCGTCGCGCGACCAGACGCCGGCGCCGAGCCCGTACATCGTGTCGTTGGCGATGGCGAGCGCCTCGGCCTCGTCCTTGAAGGTCGTCACCGAGACGACGGGGCCGAAGATCTCCTCCTGGAAGACCCGCATCTTGTTGTGGCCCTTCAGGATCGTCGGCTGCACGTAGAAGCCGTCCTCCAGCCCCGGCACCCGCGCGGCGGCGCCGCCGGTCAGCACCTCGGCCCCTTCCTCGACGCCGATCTGCAGGTAGGAGAGGATCTTCTCCTGCTGCTCGGAGCTCGCCTGCGCGCCGACCATGGTGTCCATGTCGCGCGGGTCGCCCTGCACGATGGCCTTCACCCGGGCGATGGCGCGCTCGATGAACGCCTCGTAGATGTCCTCCTGGATGAGCGCGCGCGACGGGCAGGTGCAGACCTCGCCCTGGTTGAACGCGAAGAGCACGAAGCCCTCGACCGCCTTGTCGAGGAAGGCGTCGTCCTCGGCCATCACGTCGGAGAAGAAGATGTTGGGCGACTTGCCGCCCAACTCCAGCGTCACCGGGATCAGGTTCTCGGTCGCGGCCTGCATGATGCGCCGGCCGGTGGCCGTGGAGCCGGTGAAGGCGATCTTGGCGATCCGGCTGGAGCTGGCCAGCGGCGCGCCGACCTCGGCGCCCATGCCGTTGACGATGTTGAGCACGCCGTCGGGCAGCAGGTCGGAGACCAGCTCGGCCAGCACCATGATCGCGGCGGGCGTCTGCTCGGCGGGCTTGAGCACCACGCAGTTGCCGGCGGCCAGGGCGGGGGCGAGCTTCCAGGCCGCCATCAGGATCGAGAAGTTCCACGGGATGATCTGCCCGACCACGCCCAGCGGCTCGTGGTAGTGGTAGGCCACCGTGTCGGCGTCGATCTCCGACATCGTGCCTTCCTGCGCCCGGAGCACGCCCGCGAAGTAGCGGAAGTGGTCGACGGCGAGCGGGATGTCGGCGGCGGTCGTCTCGCGGATGGGCTTGCCGTTGTCCCAGGTCTCGGCGGCGGCCAGCAGGTCGAGGTTCTGCTCGAGCCGGTCGGCGATCTTCAGCAGGACGTTGGCGCGCTCGGCCGGCGCGGTGGCGCCCCAGGCGGCCTTCGCGGCGTGCGCGGCGTCGAGCGCGGCCTCCACGTCGGCCTCGTCGGAGCGGGCGACCTCGCAGACGACCTCGCCGGTGATCGGGGTCACGTTGTCGAAGTAGCGGCCCGACTTCGGCGGGACGAACATGCCGCCGATGAAGTTGTCGTAGCGCTTCGAGAAGGGCGAGGTGTGGACGTTCACACCGGCTTGCGCGAGATCTTTCATGTGCTGTCGTCTCCTCCGACGATCTGGTCCGCGGCGGGCGGGCGGCCCTTGCGGCGGTTGTGGCGGGGCCCGCGCCGGGCGCCCGATCGGCCCGGGCCGCGAACGGCCCCGGCCAG
>CAZWWR010000111.1:0-8885 GCA_964637265.1 uncultured Jannaschia sp. | reverse complement strand
GGCGCTCGGCGAGGATGGTTCCGGCGCGGTTCACGGCGGCGGGTGGCGGAGGCCCGGGCGCCCCGGGATGCGCCCCGCTCGGGTCGGCTCGCGCCGGAGCGGAGCCGGCGGGCACGGCGCGCGGCGATATGGCATGGTCGCTGGGCCTCCGATCGGCACTGGCGCCGTGTCTAGCAGCGCCTATCTGAGGCCCGCAACCGACTGAGGGGAATGGGTATGGAGAAGGTCGTGAAGTCTGACGCGGAATGGCGCGAGGCGCTCGGGCCGGAAGCGTACCGCGTGTTGCGCAAGCACGGAACGGAGCGGGCCGGCACCCACGAGGACTTTCCGAAGGCGCCCGGGCGCTACGTATGCAAGGCGTGCGGCCAGCCGCTCTTCGATCAGGCGCACAAGTTCGAGAGCGGCACGGGCTGGCCCTCGTTCACCCAGCCGATCGACGGCGTGGAGGGCGAGGCCGTCGGGGAGCAGGAGGACCGGTCGTTCTTCATGCGCCGCACGGAGGTCCATTGCAGCCGCTGCGACGGGCATCTCGGGCACGTCTTCCCCGACGGGCCCCGTCCAACCGGCCTGCGCTACTGCATCAACGGCGTCGCGCTGGAGTTCGACGAAACGGCCTAGGCCTGCCGTCGGGCGTCCGCCGGGGAGGCGCAGCCGGCGCGTGCCGGTTGCCCGCCCGGCAATGGTGCGTTCGCGGATCCGCCTCCGCGGTGGCACCGGGTGTCCCGCAGGGTCGCCGCCGCCATTCCACCAAGACGGGCCAAGGGGGGACGACACCTATCGCGCCCGGATCGATGTCATGCGCGTCCATCCGAAGTACCCAGCCGTGCCAGCGCATGGCTGAGGGGCGCCAGCGCTGTGGCCGGAGGGGTAATCGCTCCCTGACTGCCATACACGCGCGGCGTTCCCGCCCGAACCGACCGTTGTGGAAGCGCCGTCCCACGGAGTCGGTCCTGGGTTGGCATGTCGGGGCTGCTGCCCCGCATTTCCATGCCGAGACAGTGCTTCCGATAATGGGTCTTTCGGTCGCCCCGAGGGGCGATGCAGCGCCAGCGCTCACATTGGAGTTATCCAGGCGGGGGTCCAAACCGATATGTCCAGCGGCCTACCAAGGCACCGAAGGCGGGACACCTCAGGCACCGCTGGTCATCCGCGGATCAGCGCCCGGAGATGTCGGACCGATCGTCGCCGGAGGCGCCATGCGGCGATGCGCCCCGGAGGCCACCGCCCGTCAGAGCGGAGGCCCGTCCGGAAGGAGCTCGGCGAGCGGCCGGCGGGCGCGGCGGCGGCGCAGCTCGTAGAGGCCGAGCGGCGTCCAGCCGGCCAGCGTGGTCTCGACCGGATCGGCGCGGAACGCCGCGCGCAGGGCGGCCTCGAAGGTGCGACGGTCCTTCTTGGGCATCGGCGCCGGGTCGAGGACGACCTGCCCCCCGAGCCCGCGCAGACGGAGCGTTCGCGGCAGCGCCCGGGCCACCGCGAGGTTGGCCTTCAGGCCCGCGGCGAGGCCGCCCTCGGCTGTGTCCACGTCCACCGCGACGAGCGCGCGGGTGGGCTCCACGTGGGCGGTGGCGGCGCCCAGCCGGACCGAGGGGCGCAGCGCGGCCGCGACCGCCTCCCAGACGCCGTGCCGCTCGAAGGATCCGGGCCCGCCATCGGGCGACGCGGGCTCCGACCAGTCGCGCCAGGCGGCCAGATGGGCCGGGGGCGCGTCGAGCAGGAGCTCCGGCTCGCGCCCCTCGTCGTCGAGCACCCGCATCGCCAGGCCCCAGGTCTCCGCCACGTCGCCGGAGATCTCGTCCTCCCCGGCGCCTGCGGCGGCGGTGCGCAGGATGAGGCCGTGCCCCGCCCGCTCCGGGGCGGCCTCGTGCCCGATCTCGAGCAGGCGGTCCCGCTCGGCCTCGTCCGACACGGCGCGCGAGACGTTGAGGCCCGGCGCGCCGGGCGTGACGACACAGTACCGGGAGCGGAACAGCACGCGGTCCGTCACCGGCACGGCCTTGCCCGCCTCGGCATGGCCCTTCACCTGCACGAGCAGCGTCTCGCCCGGCCGCCGCCCCTTCGTGCCGCGCAGGTACCCGGAGCGCCCCCCGGGCAGGTCCACGAAGACGCCGCCCATCCCCTTGATCGTCCGGCCGACCCGGGCCCGCAGAACCGCGCCCGCGGCGGGAAGATCGTCGGGCGGATCGATCAGCAGGTCCTCGAGCGCGCCGTCGCGCAGGAGCGCCGCCGCCTCGCGCCCGTCGGGCAGCAGGTCGAGCGCGACCGTCGCGCCCTTCACCGCAGCACCCCGGCATCCCTGAGCAACATCGCCGTCTCGTGGAGCGGAAGCCCCATGATGCCGCTGTAGGATCCCTGGATCCACGGGATCAGCGCCGCCGCCGGCCCCTGGATCGCGTAGCCGCCGGCCTTGCCGCGCCAGTCGCCGGTGGCGAGGTAGCCGTCGACCTCCTCCTTCGAGAGGCGCTTCATGCGGACGGCGCTCTCGCTCAGGCGCACGCGCCGGCGCTCCCCGAGGCGCAGGGCGACGCAGGTCAGCACGCGGTGGCGCCGGCCCGAGAGCAGGGCGAGGAACGCCCGCGCCTCGGCCTCGTCGGCCGGCTTGCCGAGGATCCTGCGCCCGGCGGCGACGGTGGTGTCCGCGGCGAGCACGGCCTCCTCCGGGCCGGCCTCCACCGCCTCGAGCTTGGCCCGCGTCACACGCTCGCAGTAGCGCCGCGGCACCTCGCCCTCGTGCGGCGTCTCGTCCACGTCGGCGGGGCGCACGGCGGCGGGCGTCACCCCGATCTGCGCGAGCAGCTCCAGACGGCGCGGCGAAGCCGAACCGAGAACGAGCGGCGGCACGGGCCGGGAGCCCGGGCTCGGCGCGGCACGGGGCCCCGCGGCCCCGGAGGCGCTCACTTAAAGCGGTAGTTGATGCGCCCCTTCGTCAGGTCGTAGGGCGTCATCTCCACCTGCACGCGATCTCCGGCCAGCACCCTGATCCGGTTCTTTCGCATCTTCCCCGCCGTATGCGCGATGATCTCATGGCCGTTGTCGAGCTCGACCCTGAACGTCGCGTTGGGCAGGAGTTCCTTCACGACGCCGGGGAATTCGAGCATCTCTTCCTTGGCCATGGTCGCTCCATCTGCGGTTGCACGAGCCGGCGACCCGGGCCTGGAGGGCCCGGTTTCGCCGGATGGCGCTAGATGGCCGCGACGGGCCAGCAGATCAAGGCCCGATTCGCCCGGATCACAGGCGGCGCAGCCAGAGCTGGAGCGGCTTCTCCGTCTCCCGGTCGTCACCGACGTCGCGCCAGGAGAAGCGGGCGAGCGCCCCGGGGACCGGCGCGTAGCCGCGCCCGCGCCAGAACGGGGCGAGTTCGCGCGGGGCCTCGGGGCGGGCCGGATGCCCCTCGAGGCGGATCACGGCGCAGAACGCCGCCCAGGGCCGGCCGAGCGTCCGCGCCTCGGCCTCGCGCAGGTCGAAGAAGCGGTGCCCGAGCCCCCTGCCCCTCCACTCGGGCAGCAGGACGGACTCGGCCAGGTAGTAGACCTCCGGCGCCCGGATCTCCGCCGCGACGAGCGCGTCCGCGAAGCCCTCGTCGTGGTCCTCCATCGGCGCCGCGGTGGCCGCGCCCACCATCGGGGCGCCCTCCCCCTCGCCGTCGAAGGCCGCGACGACCACCGCGCCCGGGGCGGCGTAGTGGGCGAGATAGCGCCGCTCGTACTCCGCGTCGCCGTCGTAGAGGTAGGGCCAGTCCCGGAACACCTCGATCCGCAGGGCCGCGAGCACGTCGAGATGCGGGGCGATCGCGTCCCCCCGCAGCACACGGAGGCGGGGCGTCATGCGACCTGACGCTTCCAGTCCTCGAGGTTGTAGAAGGTGCTGATGCGGGTGATCCGCCCGTCCTCCACCTCGAAGAACGCCCCGGCCGGAAGCTCGTAGCTCTGGCCCCGCGCCGCCGAGAAGCCCTCGCCTAGGGCGGGGTCGTCCTCCCGGTAGGTGCCGTGGACGGTGAACTCGGCGGCGTAGCGGCCAGGCGCGTCGCCCTCGAACAGCACGAGGTCGCGGACCCGCTCGCTGTAGCAACGCTGCATCTTGGCGTTGAAGGCCGCGAACTCGCCCCGGCCGCGGCGCACGGGGCCCTGGTTCGTGCGGTGCTCGAGCCCCTCGCCGACGCAGCCGAGCATGGCGACGCGGTCGCCTGCGTTGAACGCGTCGTAGTAGCTGCGGATCAGGTCGGTGCTCATGCTCTCTCCTCCCCCTCGGAGTGACCGGCGAGGCCGTCTGCGGCGCCGAACCGCGCGGTCAGCCGCTCGGCGATCTGGTCGCGCGTCTGGCGGTAGCTGTCCAGCTTCTCGTCCCGGCTCCGTCCGAGCCCGGTCGGATCCATCACCGGCCAGTACTCGACCTCGACGGCGGAATGGCGCGTCATCTCCTGCGCCTGCCGCTGGGAGGCGGGCGAGAGCGCCACGATCAGGTCGAACTGCTCGAGGTCGTCGCCCCATTCGCGCATCTCCTCGAAGGAGCGCGACCGGTGGCGGTGCAGCTCGACGCCGAGCTCGGCGCAGACCGCGATGGCGAAGCCGTCGATCTCGAGGTCGTTCCGCACCCCGGCCGACTGGACGTAGATGTCGTGCCCCACGATCTTCTTCAGCAGGCCCTCGGCCATCGGCGAGCGCACCGCGTTGTGGTCGCAGCAGAACAGCACGGCCTGGGGCGTGTCGGTCACGGCCGGCCTCCGCTGCGGGCCGCGGGGCGCGGGGCGCCGGTGGAGGGGCGCCGGCGGGGGCGCGGGACGATGGGTGCGGGCGGCATCCCCTAGCCCCCGAAATGCAGCACGCAGATCAGCGTGAAGAGGCGGCGCGCGGTGCCCTTGTCGGTCTCGGCCTTGCCCTCGAGGCGCTCCTGCAGCAGTCGCGCGCCCTCGTCGTGGATGCCGCGGCGGGCCATGTCGATGGCCTCGATCTGCGAGGGCGGCAGGCGCTTGACCGCCTCGAAGTAGCTCTCGCAGATCTGCCAGTAGTCCTTCACCACCTGCCGGAACGGCCCGAGGGCGAGCTGGATCTCGCCCGCGTCCGCGCCCTCCTCGGTATCCACGTCGAGCACCAGCCGCCGCTCGCGGATGGCGAGGCCGAGGCGGTAGGGTCCGGCGGGGGCGCCGGGGTGGCACAGGGCGAAGCTGTTCTCCTCGAGGAGGTCGAACACCGCCACGCGACGCTCCTGCTCGATCTCCGGGGTGGGAGTGGGCAGGCCGCTGTCGTCGATCTCGATGTGGCAGATTCGTGCAGTCATCCGGGCCCCGCTCTCGCCTCCCCGCCGGGTGGATAGCGGGCGCGGGGCGCGGTGGCTAGGGCGCGGGAGCCCGGCGCCCGGGCCGGCGGCGCGGCAGGGCGTTCGGCACCCGGGCGAGGGATCACCCGCGCACGTCCGCAGAAGCCGGCCTCCCGACGCCTGCCCCCGATCCGGGGAGCGGAGACTAACGGTTCAGCTTCTCCAGCCGTGCGGAGACGCTGAGCCCGTGGGCCTCCAGCCCCTCCGACCGGGCGAGCGTCTCGGCCGCCGGGCCGATCGCCCGCAGCGCCTCGGGCGTCATCCGGGCCAGGGTCGTGCGCTTGAGGAAGTCGAGCACCGAGAGCCCCGAGGAGAAGCGCGCGGTGCGCGAGGTCGGCAGCACGTGGTTCGGCCCGCCCACGTAGTCGCCGATGGCCTCGGGCGTCCACTGCCCGAGGAACACCGCCCCGGCATGGCGGATCCGCTCGAGCAGCGCGTCCGGATCGGCCACGCAGAGCTCCAGGTGCTCGGGCGCCAGCCGGTCCGACAGCGCCGCCGCCTCCTCGAGGTCGCGCGCCACGATCAGGGCGCCGTAGTCGCGCCAGGCCGCGCCCGCGATGGCGCGCCGCTCCAGCGTCTCCAGCCGCCGCTCGACGGCCTCCCCCACCGCCCGGGCGAAGCCCGCATCCGTCGCGATCAGGATGGCCTGCGCGCTCTCGTCGTGCTCGGCCTGGGAGAGGAGATCGAGCGCGATCCAGTCGGGATCGTTCTCCGCATCCGCGATCACCAGGATCTCGGAGGGGCCCGCGATGCTGTCGATGCCCACCCGTCCGAACACCCGGCGCTTGGCGGCAGCGACGTAGGCGTTGCCGGGGCCCACGATCTTGTCGACGGGCGGCACGGACTCGGTACCGTAGGCCAAGGCCGCCACGGCCTGCGCCCCGCCGACGCGGTAGACCTCGTCCACCTCCGCGATGCGCGCGGCCAGCAGCACGAGCGGGTTCACCTCGCCGTCGGGCATCGGCACGCACATGGCCAGCCGCCGCACCCCGGCGACCCGGGCCGGGATGGCGTTCATCAGCACCGAGGAGGGGTAGCTCGCCAGCCCGCCGGGCACGTAGAGCCCGGCGGCATCCACCGGCCGCCAGCGCCAGCCGAGCTCGGCGCCGGCCTCGTCGGTCCAACGCGCGTCCTCGGGGATCTGGCGGGCATGGTAGGCCCGGATCCGCTCCGCCGCAGTCTCGAGCGCCGCCCGCTCCGCCGACGGGACCCCCCCGATCGCGGCTTCGATCTCGTCCTCGCCGACCCGCAGGGCTTCGGGCGCGAGGGCCACCCGGTCGAACCTCTCGGTCAGTTCGCAGAGCGCCTCGTCGCCCCTCAGGCGCACGGCGGCGAGGATGTCAGACACTGCGGCGTCGACGTCCTCGGCCTCCTCGCGCTTCGCGGTGAGCAGCGCGGCGAAGCGGCTTTCGAAGCCCTCCTCGGTCGTGTCGAGCATCTGCGCCATGTGCGGCCCCCCTCGGGGCGGGTGCCTATCCGCGGCGCGAAGGGGCCTCAAGCCGCCCCGGACGACACGGGCGCATCGGGCAGGGGGGGGCGTCTGCGGGCGGCGATGCCTCGGCCGCAGCCATGCTCGACGGGATTCCGCACAGCCGACGTCCCCGTGCACCGGACGGGCGCCGCTCGACCTCCCATGTGAAGACGGCCGATCCAAATGCGGGGTGCGGGGGCGACGCCGCCCGGAACCCGTCAGAGTCACCGCCTTATGGCTGCGGGAGCATGAACAGGGACGCGACAGTGCGGAGCGGGGTTTCCATGGGGCGGGCGGCTGCGAACGGAGCCGCGACGTTAAGCCCGCCCGAGCTCGGCCTAACGGGGCGACGAGAGTCTCCCGTCCTTCACGGAGGAACTGGGTTCTGCGGCCATCGAACCCGAGGCAATCGACGGGCCGCCGCGCGCCGTGGGCCATCCCCGGACCGGCTCCTGTCGTGTTGCGCGCTGCCGGGATCAACCCTCGACCTGGGGCGCTTGGCCATGCCGGGATGAGGCCGGCGGCGACGGCTCAGCGATGCGCGCGGAGGCGACGGCGTCCTCGGGGTCGCGGAACGCGCCTAGAGCGGCCCGTCCTCCAGCACCCCGTCGGCCGACATCAGCGCATAGAGCAGCCCCTCGCGCAGGCCCCGGTCCGCGACCGAGAGCCTGTCGGTCGGCCAGACCCGCAGCAGGGCCTGCAGGATCGCCGCGCCCGACATGATGAGGGGGTGGCGGTCGCGGCCGATGCGCGGGTCGTTGCGCCGCCCGTCCGGGCCCATGGCGAGGTAGCCGCGGATCACCTTGTCGATCTGCGCCGAGGTCATCCGGAGCCCGTCCACCTTGTTGCGGTCGTAGCGGCGCAGGTTGAGATGCGTCGCCGCGACGGTCGTCACCGTCCCCGACGTGCCGATGATCTGGAACCCCTCCTCCACCAGCCCCTCGGCGTCGGCATAGGGCGAGAACTCGGCGAGGCATTCCTCGAAGTGCCACGACATCAGCGCGAAGCGCGCGGCGTCGTCGGTCACGTCGCGGAACTGGTCCTTCAGCGTGGCCACGCCGAGCGGGATCGAAATCCAGTCCACGACCTTCGCCGCCGGGAAGGGGCTTCCGGCGCCGGGCTCGAAGCCGGTGTGCATCCGCATGATCGCGCGGGGGCGGTCCGTTGGCGGGACGCGGCTGAGGTCGATCCAGACGAGCTCCGTCGAGCCGCCGCCGATATCCACCACGAGGAGCTGGTCGGTGCGTCGCGACACGAGCGGGGCGCAGGAGATCACCGCGAGGCGCGCCTCCTCCTCCGGCTCGATGATGTCGAGCGCGAGGCCGGTCTCGCGCTCCACGAGGCCGATGAACTCCGCGGCGTTCGTCGCCCTGCGGCAGGCCTCGGTCGCCACGAGCCGCATCCGCGTGACCTCATGCGTCTCGAGCTTGCGCCGGCAGATCTTCAGCGCCCCGATGGTTCGCGCCATCGAGGAGCGGGAGAGCCGGCCCGACACCTCCAGCCCGTTGCCGAGCTGCACCGCCTTCGAGAAGCTGTCGACGACGTGGAGATGGTTGCCCTTCGGCTGGGCCACGAGCATCCGGCAGGCGTTGGTGCCGAGGTCGAGCGCGGCGTAGAGATCGGCCGGATCGGGCCTGTCGGGCACAGGCCGGACCGGGCGGGCCGGAGCGATCGGGCCGGCGGCGGCGGGCCGGGCGACGGGGGTCAGGGCGCGCGGGCCGCGGGCCGGGCGCGTATCGGGGTCGGGCATCTGCGCCTCGAAGCTTGGGTTATCCACACGATAGACCCGCGGGCCCGGCGCGGGCAAGCGCCGCGCGGCTCCGGGGCGCGGCTCATGTCCGTGTTGAGGAGAATGCGAGCAGTCGCCCCTCGCCCCCCGCGACCGCCCGGGATAGGTCGCCCCGCATGGCACGGTTGGTGACTCTATGGTGGCGGGACATCCCCGCGCAGGTGATCGCCGGAAGCGGGCGGCGGGCGGCGAAGGTGCCGCTCGACGGGCGCTTCGCGGAGGCGATCGACCGGGCGGCGATGCGCGCGGGCCTGGCCGGCGAGGACGCCTACCTCGGGCAGTGGCGCCGCGTCGACGAGGGCCCCGCGGGCCCGG
>CAZWWR010000110.1:0-8955 GCA_964637265.1 uncultured Jannaschia sp. | reverse complement strand
CGTCTCCCGCCCGCCGCTGATCTACCCGCACTGGCACCAGCACCAGTTCGCCGCGCCGCGCCTGTCGGAGGCCGACCGGGCGCTCCATGACGGGCAGCGGGTGGACGGGATGGAGGGCTACGGCGGCGGCTGATCCCCCCGTATGGCGGGTGAGGCGGAAACGGATCGGGAACGATGCGCCGCCCCTGCCGTTGCCCTCCGTACCATGGGGGAGCCCCGATGCCCGACACCCACCGCGACGACGCGTCCGCCGCCGCCAGGCGCGGCGCCTCGGACGCCGAGGAGGTCTCGACCGACCGCGACGCCCAGGGCCGCCCCGTCCACGTGATCGAGGAGGCCGGCGCGCTTACCCCCGAGGAGGTCGAGAAGGTCGTCGAGCGCGTCGGCCTGCGCGCGCCCGCCGTCTACGCCGTGATCAAGGAGGAGGGCGAGGCCGAGCTGTCGCGCCCCGGGCCGGCGCTGTTCTGGTCGGGGCTGGCGGCCGGCGTGGCGATGGGCTTCTCGATCCTGGCCATGTCGCTGCTCAAGCAGCGGCTGCCCGACGGGCCCTGGGCGCCGCTCATCTACTCGTTCGGGTACTCGGCGGGCTTCCTGCTGGTGATCCTGGGCCGCCAGCAGCTCTTCACCGAGTCCACGATCACGGCCGTGCTGCCGGTGCTGGCACGGCGGCGCCTGGGCGTCTTCCTACAGATGCTGCGGGTCTGGGGCATCGTTCTGGCGGCCAACTGGCTGGGCTGCGTGCTGGTCGCGCTGGGCTTCGTGACCTTCGCGCTGGTGCCCGAGGAGGCGGGGCGCGCGGTGCTGGAGACCTCGCGCCACTACGTCGACATCGACGCGCGCGCGGCCTTCGTGCGCGGCATCGGCGCGGGGTTCCTGATCGCGGCGATGGTCTGGGCGATGCCCTCGGCCGAGGCGAACAAGCTGCTGCTGATCGTGCTGGTGACCTGGCTGATCGCGCTGGGCGGCTTCACCCACGTGGTCGCCGGCATGGTCGAGATCGCGGCCCTGGCCATCGTGGGCGAGATCTCGTTCGTCGACGCGGTCTTCACCCTGGCGCTGCCGACGCTGGCGGGCAACGTCCTGGGCGGCACGGGGCTGTTCTCGATGCTGGCGCACGTGCAGGTCGCCAACGAGGTCGAGGACGACGTGGCCGGGGCGCCGTAGCGCCGCCACCCGGCACGGCACCTCTCTCCGTTCCGGGGTCGCGGGTCCCGTCGGGCGCTCTCATCCCCGCCCCGTCACCGCCTCCACGATGCGCGTCATGGCGAGCATGCCCGGATCGTCCATCCCGACGGACTTCTCGCCGAAGATGCGGGCCCGGCCGACGGTCGCCGGGCGGTCGCGGAAAGCGGCCTGCGCCTCGCGCGCCGCCTCCGCCGCGGCGGAGCCGGGATCGGACGCCCCGTCCAGCGCCCGCGCCATCGCATCGAGGCTGTCGAGCACCGTCTTGCCGCCGATCTCGGCCTTGCCCCGCGCCCGCATCGCATCCCGGGCGGCCGCCAGGACGGCCGGCAGTTCGTCCGGCGCCGCCGCGTCCCGGCCCTTCAGCGCCTTGGCCGCGGCCATCAGCCCGGTCGCCATGAGCGTGCCGTAGGAGGAGGAGGAAACCTTCGTCACGGCCTGCGCGGCGACCATCAGCGCGCGGCCGAGATCCTCGTCGGGCATCTCGTCGGCGCGGTCGGCGACCGCGCGCGAGCCACGCCGCATCGTCACCCCGAGATCGCCGTCACCGAGCGCGCCGTCGGCCGCGTTGAGGGCGTCCGCCTCCCGCTCCATCGCGTCGCGCACGCGCGCCGCGGCGGCGCGGATGTCGGCGACCCCGATCACCGTACCGACCAGAACGCGCAGGCGCAGGGCGCGCGGAGGTGGCGCTCGAGCTCGTCGTCCAGCCGGCAGAGGGTGAACGAGACTCCGGCCATCTCCATCGAGGTGGCGTAGCGGCCGACCAGCGGCATGACGATCTCCGCACCGGCCTCCTCGAGGCGTCGGCGCACCACGCGGTACAGAATGTAGAGCTCCTCGTGCGGCGTCGCGCCCAGCGAGTTGACCAGCACCGACACCCGATCCCCGGAGGCGAGCGGCATGTCGTCCAGTAGGCGGTCCATCATCTCGCCCGCGATCGCGTCCGCGGGCTTGAGCGTGTCGCGCCAGACGCCGGGCTCGCCGTGGATGCCCATGCCCATCTCCATCTCGTCCTCGCCGATCTCGAAGGTCGGCCGGCCCGCCTGGGGCACGGTGCAGGGCGACAGCGCGGCGCCGACCGAGCGGCAGGCGTCGGCGGCCTTCTGCGCGATGCGGGTCACCTCGGCCAGGTCGCCCCCCGCCTCCGCCGCGGCGCCGGCGACCTTGAAGGCGTAGACCAGTCCCGCCACGCCGCGCCGGAGCCCGGCCTCCTCGGGCGGGGCGGAGGCGACGTCGTCGGCCAGCAGCACGGTCGTCGTCTCGATGTCGTCCATCTCCACGAGGTCGCCCGCCATGTCGAAGTTCATGACGTCGCCGCCGTAGTTGCCGTAGAGGCGCAGCACGCCCGCGCCCCGGTGGGCGGCGCGGATGGCGTCGGCCATCTGGTCGGCCGAGGGCGAGGCGAAGACGTCGCCGATGGCGCAGGCGTCGAGAAGGCCCTCGCCCACGTAGCCCGTGAACACCGGCAGGTGCCCAGAGCCCCCGCCCGAGACGATGCCGACCTTGCCCTCGGCCCCCGGGGCGGCGCGGGCGACGACGCGGCCGTCCTCGCCGACGAGGCGGTAGAACTCGGGATGCGCCGCGACGAGCCCTTCGAGCGTCTCGTCGACATAGGCCTCCGGGTCGTTGAGGATCTTCTTCATGCGGACCTCCGATTGACGAGGGTGTTGAGCAGCATCACCGCGATCAGGAGCGCGCCCCAGATCATCTCCCGCGCGAAGTTGGTGACGCCGAGCAGGTTGAGCCCCGAGGACAGGAACTGCATCGAGAGCACGGCGAGGACCACGCCGACGACGCGCCCGTATCCGCCATAGGGGTTCACCCCGCCCAGCACGGCGATCAGCACGGCGAGGAGGAGGTAGGACGAGCCGTAGTCGGCCTTGGCCGAGTTGGCCCGGCTCATGACGATCAGCCCCGAGACGGCCGAGAGCATGCCGCAGAGTGCGTAGACCCGGATCAGCGTCGCGCGGACGTCCATCGCGGCGAAGCGGGCGGCGAGCGGGTTGGCGCCGAACATCCGGATCTTGAGGCCGAACGCCGTCCGGGTCAGGAGCCAGCCGAGCAGCGCCGCGAGCAGCGCGAACACGATCAGCGGCACGGGAACGCCCCAGACCTGCCCGTTCCCGATCCAG
This sequence comes from uncultured Jannaschia sp., assembly GCA_964637265.1. Classification (GTDB taxonomy): domain Bacteria; phylum Pseudomonadota; class Alphaproteobacteria; order Rhodobacterales; family Rhodobacteraceae; genus Jannaschia. The sequence goes on along the minus strand of CAZWWR010000110.1, from coordinate 5,641 downwards.
GCCGCCGCGGGAGGCAGCCCGAGCACGGCCGGCCCGCCGGTGATGACGAGCGCGATCCCGGTGAAGACGAGGCCGGAGCCCAGCGTCGCGAGGATGGGCGGCAGGCCGAACACCGCCACGAGCACGCCGTTCAGCAGCCCCGCCGCGAGGCCGACCGCGAGCGCCAGCGCGGAGGCCCCGACGACGAGCGCCACGCCCGCCCCGTCGCCGGCCCCGTCGCCCGCCAGGGACGACATCACGGTCGCGGCGATCACCGCCGAGAGGTTGGCCGCCCCCACCACGGAGAGGTCGATCCCCCCGGTGAGCATCGCCACCGTCATCGCGAGCGCGAGGATGGCGAATTCGGGGAACTGGAACGCCATCGAGGTGAGGTTCTGCGCCGAGACGAAGCGCTCGGGGTTGAGGAGGGCCATCAGCAAGAACACGGCCACCGCGATCACGGCGAGGCGGCCCTCCGGCGCGCGCAGCCAGCCGAGGAGCCCCCCGCTCACGCCCTGCATCCGATGGCCCCGCGCCCCATGGCCCCGCCCATCATTGCCCCGCGCCTCATGCCTGCCGCCTCTCGGCCCGGAGCGCCTGATAGGCCGGGAGCCCCGTCCCGAGAAGGATCAGCGCCCCGATCACCACCGACTGCCAGACGCTCGGCACGCCCACCACGATGAGCGAGTTGCGCACCAGGACGATGAGCGCCACGCCGAGCAACGTCCCCGTCAGCGTGCCGACCCCGCCCGTCAGCCGGGCGCCCCCCAGCACGACGGCGGCGATCACCGAGAGCTCCAGGCCCACGAGATCCTGCGGATTCGAGATGCGCGCCAGCGAGGCGTGCATGATCCCCGCGAGCCCGGCCAGCGCGCCCACGTAGACGTAGACGAACATCTGCGTCCGCCGCACCGGGATGCCGATGCGCCGCGCGCTCTCGGGGCTGCCCCCGATGGCGTAGATCCCGCGCCCCAGCATCGTGCGGTTGAGGATGAACCACGTCAGCACGACCACGCCGACGAGGAAGGCGAAGGCCCAGTGGAGCGAGTAGAAGGCGCCGTCGGCGGTCGTGCCGCGCAGCATCATCAGGCGCGAGAAGTCCCGCATCCCGGCCGGAAGGTTCGAGATCTGGCCCGTCCCGACGAAGGTCAGCAGGGCGCCGCGGAAGAGCGACAGCGTGCCCAGCGTCACGATCAGCGTGGGCAGACCGAAGAGCGCGATCAGCACGCCGTTGAACGCGCCCAGCGCGGCGCCCATCGCAATCGCGACGAGGAAGGCCAGCGGCCAGCCCATCTCGGGCGCCACGTCGCGCAGGAGCACCGTGGTCGCGTACATCGCGAAGGCCGCGACGGCGGTGAAGCTGACGTCGATCCCGCCCGAGACGAGGACGAGCATCGCCCCCACCGCGAAGATGCCCAGGACGATGCCGTTCCGGAGGAGATCGGTGAGCGTCGGGATCGACAGGAAATTCGGGTCGGAGGCGGCGGCGAGCGCGCAGAAGGCGACGATCACGCCGAGGACGAGCACCTCGTTCCGCGCCCAGTTCACGCGCCGCCGGGGCGGCTGCGCGGCGCCTTCGATGCCCTTGGCGGCGTCGGTCATGGCGCGGGCCTTCCGCGCCGGCCGGTCCGGGCGGGCGTCGGCCTTCGAGGGATGCGCCTGCGAATGGAAGGCGCGGCTGGGCCGCTCCCCCGATGCGCCGAGCCCGGCCGTCGCCGCCTCGGCAAGCCTCCGGCCCGCCATCCCGCGCCGGGGAGCGGGGCGCGGCGATCCGGCTCCGTCGACGGAGCGACGGGGGGAGGCGGCGCGTCTCCCCTCACGATGCCAGCCTGTGGCTCAGGTCGTCCTCGGTGATGCCGGCCCCCCCGGGCACCTCGTCGGTCACCCGCCCGCCCTTCATCACGAGGATCCGGTGGCAGGTCGAGAGCAGTTCCGGGAGGTCGTCGGAGATCACGATCACGCCGAGGCCGCGGGCGGCGAGGTCGGCCACGATGCCGTGGATCTCGGCCTTGGAGCCGACATCGACCCCGACGGAGGGCCCGTTGAGGATCAGCACCCTGGGCGAGCGCGCCATCCAGCGGGCGAGCACCACGCGCTGCTGGTTGCCTCCCGAGAGGCTGCGGACGGGCGCCTCCGGGTCCGGCGCCTTCACGGAGAGGCGGCGGAGCCAATCGCCCGCCTCCGCCCAGAGCGACGCCAGGTCGAGCACGCCGCCGCGCGCGTGGTCTTCCAGCCGGCCGACGGCCACGTTGCGGGCGATGGACTGCTCGAGGAACAGCCCCTCGGTCAGGCGGTCCTCCGGCACGTAGCCGATGCCGGCCGCGGCCGCGGCCACGGGATCGCCGAGCGGCACGGGCCGCCCCTGCAGGGTGACGCGCCCCGAATCCGGCTCAACCAGCCCGAACAGCGCCTTGGCGAGCGCCGTCCGCCCCGACCCGAGGAGCCCGGCCACGCCGAGGACCTCGCCCGCGCGGAGGCTGAGGAACACGGGCTCGAAGGCCCCCGCCTTGGCGAGGCCGTCGACCTCGAGCAGCGGCGCCGCGTCGGGCGAGAGCGGCGCGGGCGCGGCGGCCGAGACGTCGCGGCCCGTCATGGCGCGGGTGAGCGAGGCGGCGTCGAAGCCGCTCGCGGCGCCCTCGGCCACCTTCTCGCCGTTGCGGAGCACGACCACCCGCTCGCACACCTCGAGGACCTCGGCGAGCTTGTGGGAGACGAACAGCACGGCCACCCCGTCGGCCTTCAGCCGCCGGATGATCCCGAGGAGGCGCTCCACCTCCCGCTCGGTCAGGGCCGTGGTGGGCTCGTCCATGATGATGAGCCGGGCGCCGCCCGCGAGCGCGCGGGCGATCGCGACGAGCTGCTTGTGGGCGACGGGCAGGCGCTCCACGCGCTCGGAGAGGTCGAGCGCGACGCCGACCCGCTCCAGGGCCTCGCGCGCCCGCTCCCGCATCCGACCCCCCCGCACCAGCCGGGCGCCGTCCTGGCGCTCCGCGGGCAGGGCGATGTTCTCGGCCACGGTCAGGTTCGGGAAGAGGCTGAAATCCTGGAAGATCACCTTGATCCCCGCCGCGGCCGCCCCGGTGGGCGTGATCCGGCCAGCCGGGGCCCCGTCGAGGAGGATGCGGCCCGCGCTGGGCTGCTCGACGCCGACGAGGAGCTTGATCAGGGTGGACTTGCCGGAGCCGTTCTCGCCCGCGAGGCAGACGGCCTCTCCGGCGCGGATCTCCATGTCGACCGCGTCGAGCGCGGTGATCGCGGCGTATCGCTTGGTCACGCCGGAGAGGCGGACGAGCGGCGGGACGGACGTCGTGACCCGCGTCGTGACGGAGGTCGTGACGTCGGTCATGACGTGCCCCCCGCGGCGGCCTCCCCGCCCCCCACGCGCGGCACCTCCCGCGGGCGGGGGAGGCGGTGGTCGGACATGCGGCTCGCGGCTGTCATCGGACGGGAGCCGGGAGGCGCGGCGCCCCCCGGCCGCTGATCAGAACGGGTAGTCCGCCATGTTGGACGCATCCACGTCCACGAAGGCCTGCCCGTAGATCACCTTGTCCTCGAGCGTCACGTTCCCGTAGCCCTCGAAGCCCAGGTCCATCCCGTCGGTGATCTCCTCGCCGTTCATCACCATCTCGGCGACCCGGTTCATCACCTTGCCGGCGATCTTCGGATCCCAGAAGCCGATGCCGTCCACGGCGCCCGTCTCCATGTACTGGCCAGCGATGGAGGGCAGCGACGTGCCGAAGACGCAGGTGGCGTCCTCGAGGCCCCGCTCCTCGATGGCCAGCCCGATGCCCGCCACGTCGGTGGAGGCGGACCCCTGCATGCCCTTGATGTCGGGATAGGCGCGCAGCACCTCCTGCGCCCGCGCGTAGGCCTCCTGCTGGTCGTCGAAGGTCTCGTTCTTGTCGCCCACCAGCGTCATGTTCGGGTAGGCCTCCTGCTGGCGCGCGATGGCCCCGTCGACCCACTGGTTGTGCGTCTGGGAGCCGAGCGAGCCGACGAACACGGCGTACTCGCCCTCCTCCTCCATGCAGGCGGCGAGCCGGTCCATCAGGTTGGCGCCGAACTCCTCGTTGCGGAACGCCTCGACGTCGTACTGGGTGTTCTGCTGCGCGGCGGCCTCGTGGGTGATCACGGTGATGCCCTGCTCCATCGCGCGGCCGAGCACCGGCTCGATGGCCTCGGGCGACATCGGCACGACGAGGAGCGCGTCGACGCCCTGCGCGATCATGTCCTCGATGAGCGCGGCCTGCTGCTGCGGATCGGCCTCCGCCGGCCCCACGAGGCGGGCGTTGTTGCCGGACTCGGAGGCGTACTCGTCCACCCCCTCGCGCATCCGGTTGAACCAGGCGATGCCGTCGATCTTCACGACGGTCACCATGTCCTTGGCGTCCTGGGCCAGAGCGGGCGCGGCCGTCAGCGCGGTGGCGGCCGTCAGGGCCGCCGCGGTCAGCGTCTTCATGCGTATCCTCCCCTATGTGCCCGCCGGCCCGGTTGATCCGGGCCTCGCGGACTCGCTTCCGAAGGTTAGCCGCACCGCCCGGCGCGTCCACCCCCTTCGCCCGCCGCGCTGCGGCGCCGGGCGGGCCGACCCATGGCTCGAGCGTGCGGGTTGCGCGTGCGGGGGACGGGCCGGGGACGTATGGCCGCGGCGAAGGCGAGTACATGGCCGCGAGCCGAATGGCCGTCCGCGTGGGCCCCGGCAACCGGTCCCGGCGCGTCGACCTTCCGGCGCGTGCGACCCGCACGGGCTCCGCCGACCGGCCCGGGCAGGTGAAGGCGGACGGGCGCGGGCGGACGGGCACGCGGGGACAGGGTGGGCCCGGACAGGGCGCGCGGCGTGCGGGAGCGGCGGGAGCGGGTCGGCGTTGCGGTTGACCCCGACCCCCGCCCGCCGCACCGTTCCGGGGACGTAGGGGGCTCGGCATGATGGGACGGGATGCGCGCGAGGCGGTGGGCCGCTGCTATCTCTTCGCGGAGGCCGAGCCGCGGAGCCTCGACGCGCTCGCCTCGGCGTGCCGGCCGATGCGGCATCCCGGCGGGCAGTCCCTCTTCGCCGCGGGCGACGAGGCGGACGGGCTGCGGATCGTGCTCGACGGGGCCGTCCGGATCTGGATCTCGGATGCCGAGGGCCGGGAGCTCACCCTCGCGCTCATGGAGGAGGGCGACGCGTTCGGCGAGATCGCGCTGCTCGACGGGCTGCCCCGCACGGCGAGCGCCGTGACGCTGGGCGAGACGGCCTGCCTGTTCCTTCCGGCCCGCGCGTTCGACGACGCCCTCTCGCGCGACCCCGGGCTCGCCCGACACCTGATCCGCACCCTCTGCGAGCTGCTCCGGCAGAACCTCGACGCCGTCTCGGCGCTGGCGTTCATGGGGCTCGGAGGCCGCCTCGCGCAGAAGCTCCACGAGCTCGCCCTCACCTATGGCGATTTCGACGGCACCGGCGCGCGGCTCGGGCGCCGCTTCTCGCAGACCGATCTCGCGCACATGCTGGGCGTCACGCGGGAGGCGGTGAACAAGCGGTTCAAGGCGCTCGCCCATGACGGCCTCGTGCGGCAGGAGGCGGGGCGGATGGTGATCCCGGACATGGCCGCCCTCGCCGCCCGGGCGCAGGCCGAGGCGGGCGGCGGCGGGCGGTAGCGCCGCGGCCCGCGGGGCCGGGGCC
>CAZWWR010000109.1:0-8964 GCA_964637265.1 uncultured Jannaschia sp. | reverse complement strand
TGATCATGTATGCCGACAAGATCACCGGCTCGATGGAGCGCGCGATGCGCGAGACGGAGCGGCGGCGGCAGAAGCAGATCGCCTACAACGAGACCCACGGGATCACGCCCGAGACCGTGAAGAAGAACGTCGAGGACGTGCTGGCCGGGCTCTACAAGGGCGACGTCGACATGAACCGCGTGACGGCCAAGGTGGAGAAGCCGCTCGTGGGCGCGAACCTCATGGCGCATCTCGACGGCCTGAGGGAGCAGATGCGCAAGGCCGCGGAGAACCTGGAGTTCGAGGAGGCCGCCCGCCTGCGCGACGAGGTGAAACGGCTGGAGACGGTGGACCTCGTCGTCTCTGACGATCCGCTCGCGCGGCAGACGGCGGTGGCACAGGCCGTGGAGGACGCCCGCAAGGCCGAGGGCCGCTCGACTGCGGGGCGGCCGGGACAGCGGGGGGGGAACGTGAAACGGCGGAAGAAGGGGCGTTGACGACCCCGGTCGGCTGCCGGTTCGTGTCCCCTGCTGGGGGTACTCGGCTCATGGAGGGCCTAATTTGCGAAACTGTTTGAATCGACCTTGTCCGACGAGGCCCATCTGATCCGTCCGCATCGCCTGCAGCCCCGTTCGTCCAGGCCGGGGCCCGGATAGACCTACCTCCGCCCCGTCAGGGCCCGCAGCAGCGCCACCGCCAGAGCGGCCCCGATCGCGCCGACGACGAGCACGAGCAGCACGCCCCCCGCGGCGAGCACGGTGACGCCGAGGGCCGCCAGAACGAAGGGCGTGGCGACGGCCGCGGCCGCACCCACGGCCGCGTAGAGCACGACCGGCCGGCGCAGGAGCTTGCCCGCCCCGCCGCCCAGCGCCGCGCCGACGAGGGCGAGCAGCACCAGCGCCGCGATGCCCAGACCCTGGAAGAACTCAGCCATGTCGCGCTCCGTACCGGTTAGCCTGCCGTTAACCTCCGCGCGCCCAGCGTCGTTCCCATGCGCGCCCTGCTCGCCCTTCTGCTCCTATGGCCGTGGTCCGTCCAGGCGGGGCCGTGGCCGCGGCCCCAGGGCGACACATACCTCATGGTGGGCATCGAGTCGGGCGACGACGAGCGGGGCGGCGTGCGGGGCGGCTGGAACTCCCTCTACCTCGAGCGGGGCGGGCCCCGGCGGCTCACCTTCGGGCTCGACGGGGGTGCGCGACCCGCCCGCCGCGGAGCCCGCTGGGCCCATGACGACGCCCGCTGGCGCGCCTTCGTCCGGGTCCCCCTCGACGACGGGACGGGGAACTGGCGCTTCGCCGTCGAGGGCGGGTCGGGCGTCGACCTCACGCCGCTGGGCCTGGTGCCGAGGCTGCATGTCGGGGGATCGGTGGGACGCGGCCTGGAGACCCGGCTGGGCAACGCCTGGGTGACCGGGGCGGCGCGCCTCGAATGGGCCGAGACCGCCCCGGAGCGGTGGACGGTTTCGCTGAAGGCCGGGCTCAAGCCCCGTCCCCGGGACGCCATCGAGATCGGCCTCCATGCCGAGCGCTCCGCCGGCGGTGATCTGTTCGCCACGCTCGGGCCGACCTGGGAGCGGCGGATCACGGATCGTTTCTCGGGGCGTCTCGGCGCGTCCGTCACCGAGCGCGGACGGGGCCGAGTGAACCTCGGCCTCGTGACGGAATTCTAGCGGAATCGCCCGGGTCTGACGCTTCGCCCCGTCGCGAGGCGACCCGTTCCTGATCCGCTGCGAACGCTGCGCGATAGCGGCACCAGGGCGGGCCTAGCGATGCTTCCCCACCGACCAGCCTGTCGCGTCTGCGAGCCTCGCCTCTCCTCGGGAGCGCGGCAGATCCTCGAGCGCCGAGCCCATCGAATCGTTCCACCGGTTGAGGAAGCCGAAGAGAGCGACGACGGCCGTGATCTCGACGATGGCGGCAGGCTCCCAATGGGCCTGCAGCCGCTCCGAGACCTCGCGCGTGACCCCGTTCGGCACGTCCGCCGCGGCCCGCGCATACGCCAGGGCCGCGCGCTCGGCCTCGTCGAACGCGTCAGACCGATCCGGGTCGTGCACTCCGTCGAGCCTTTCCTCCGACGCCCCGAAGCGTTCGGACGCGAGGATCATGTGGGCCTGACAGTACAGGCATCCGGAGGCGAAGGAGCTCGCATAGCCGAGGAGGCGCTTGAACTCCGGTGTCACCTTGCCGGTGTCCGCCATCACGGCGACATTGAGCGCGGTGAACGCGGCCGCGATCTCCGGCCGGTGCGCCATCGTGCGGACACTGGCCGGGATCACCCCGAGCGGGCCCTTGAAGAACTGGACGTCCTTCCGGAGGTCCTCGGGCAGTTCCTCCTCCGGCAGCGGGTCGACAATGGCCATTCTCGCGATCCTCCCCGGGCGGGAGCCTATCAGCCCGCCCCCCGCGCCGCGAGGCCGGGAGGCCGTTCACGGTTGAGGAGATCGAGTATTCCGCGCACGGCCTCCGCCCGACCGGGCGGGAGCGTCGAGAGGACCGTCCTGCGATCGGCCGGCGAACGGCGGCGGAGCGCCACGGCCACCACGGCCTCGTGCTCCGCGGCCACCTCGTGATCCGCCAGGTGGACCCGCAGGTGGGCCTCGAGCGAAGTCAGGTCGGGGAGCCGCGTCGCCCGCCGAGCTGGGCTGGGCGGAGATCCCTCACGGGACCGCCGCCGGAACAGCGGCGCGGCTTCCCGCTCGGGCGTCGGGCGGATGTCGGCGAAGGGATCGGCCCGCCGGAATGGACCTTTCGCTTGGCGGTCGTTCTCCGGTCCGCGGCGCGCCGACGGTCGGAAGAGAAGCTGCGAAGGAGCCGGTGCAGTGGGCTCGAGGTCGAACGGATTGATGTCGCTCGCCGTGAAACCCTCGTCTCCTCCCTTCGGCGGAATGCCCACGTCACCGCCGGCGGCCTCCCCTGCCATCGCGTCGGCTTCGCTCTTCCGCGTTGGAGAACGGCGGGGGGCCGCCTGGGATGGCGCGTCCGGGGCGGGGGAGGACCGACCCTCGGTCGAGCGGGCCTCGATGGCCCGAACGAGCTGCGACGCCCATTCCCGCGTGTCCGCATCAAGGCCAGGCGCCTTCGGCCTCCGGCCGTCGCCCGCGTCATCGAGCAGTGCGAGCAGAGCCTTCGCCTTAGCGCGCCCGTCCGCAGCATCCGGGTCCCCGCCGCCATGGGTCGGCAGACCGTCCTCGTTCCGCGTCGCCTGCTTGCCGGACGGCGGCGCCTCGCTCCGTTTGGGTCCGAAACCGAACATCTGAAGCCTCACGCGTAGCCGCTGACGAGCGCGCTGGCGACGAGCGCCCATCCGTCCGCGACGACGAAGAAGGCGAGCTTGAACGGGAGCGCGACGATCGCAGGGGGGACCATCATCATCCCCATCGACATCAGCACGGCCGAGACGACCATGTCGATGATGAGGAACGGCATGAAGATTAGGAAGCCGATCTCGAACGCGCGCGAGACCTCGGAGATCAGGAAGGCGGGCATGAGGACCGACAGGTCGTCCTCGGCTTCCGGACGGAGGTTCTGCAAATGCGCGAGCGTGTCGGCGTCGACGCGTGCGGCCATGAAGACCTCGAACGGGGCGAGCGCGAGGGGAACGGCTTCAGAGGGGGGCATCTCGCCCTCGGCGAAGGGGGCGATCCCGGAGGCCCACGCCTCGCTGAAGACCGGCTCCATGACGAAGTAGGTCAGGAAGAGCGCGAGGCTGACGATCAGCATGTTGGGCGGCGCGGCCTGCAGGCCGATCGCCTGCCGGAGGATCGAGAGGACCGTCACGAGGAACGGGAAGCAGGTGACCGTGATCGCCAGCGCAGGCGCCAGGCTCAACACCGTCAGCAGCATGAGGAGCTGGACCGAGCGCAGCGCGAGCGACTCGTCCCCGATCGCGAGGGTCAGTTCCTGGGCCGACGCGGGGGACATCGCGCAGGCGCAGACGAGGGCGGCCAAAGCGACGGAACGGCGTCGGATGCGGTATCGAGCGGCACCCCGCATGTCCGCACCCACCGAAGGGAACCTCGCCCAAGAAAGCTCGCCCGTCATCCGGCGTCGCACCGGACGATCTCCGTCAGGCGGACGACGAGCGCCCCCGGCTCCCCCTCCGCCTCTTCCAGCTCCCCTCGCGCGACGAGCCGATCGCCGGCGTAGACTTCCACCGGGTCGGTCGCGTCCCGGTCGAGCGGGAGCACCGTGCCGGAAGTCAGGCCCATGAGTTCCGACACCGTGGGATGGGCGCGCCCGACGCTGATCGAGAGCTCCACCGGGACAAGGCTCAACGGGCTCGTGGCCCCGTTGCTGCGCGGTCCGTCCATCTCAGGCCTCCTTGGCAATCGTCAGGAATTCGTCGAGCGCGTCGTCGAACCTGGCCAGCACCTCCGCGAGGTCCACCCGCCGCTCCTCGCGCTCGTGTCGGAGCATCGCCTGCGAGGGCGACATCGCCGGGTCCTCGACGATCGTCGCCGCGTCGAGCCCGGCATCCCGGGCCAGCGCCCTCATCGCGGCGGCCTCGTCGGGGCAGACAGCGACACGCAGGGCCTGTGCCCCTGCCCCATCGAGGAGCGCCCGCGCTTCCTCGAGGATGACGGGCAGGAAGAACTTGTCGGCTGCCCGCGGCAGGACCTTGTCGAAGAGCTCATGGAGAAGGGGTTCCAGCGAAGCGAGGGCAGCGCGGTTCGCGGCCTCCTGGGAGTGCGAGAGCTCCAGCAGCCTCTCTCCCAGCGCCCGGGATATCCCGCTGCGCTCCTCGGCCGCCTCGGCCAGGGCATCTTCCCACCCGGCGCGATAGCCGTCGTCGAACTCAACGCGTTCGGCCCCGCCGACCTTCGCCGATCGATCGAGATCGACGTGCCTTGCGTCGATCTGCCCGAAATCCTCGAGAAAACTCATTGCACCACCCCTCTCCGGTCGTCCTGAGCCGCCGGGCCGGTTTCGTGCGTGCCCTCGATCCATCCGCGCAGCACCTCCACCGTCTCCTCGCGCCGTTCGGTGATGAGCTGCTGGAGCCGTTCGACCGGGTCGAGCTGTGTCCCGCCGTCACGGACGCCATCCGGTTCCCCCGCGATGGCCTGCACGCCAAGCATCGGTGGGGATGCCTCCATCTCCTGGCCGATGGGCTCGAAGGAGGAGGCGGTCTGCGCTCCCAGGGCGGGTGGGACGCCGAGGTCTGGGGCGGGCAGGCCAGTCGCGGCTCCATCCGCCGGTGCCCCCTCCGGCTCGGCCTCCCGGCGCCCGATGGCCGACCTCGCCGCGAGGATCGCTGCGAGCCCGAGGAGGAGAATGCCCGTCACCGCCGCCAGCTCGACTGCGCGGGCCGCCGAGAGCCACGGGAGGGATGCCAGTTCGGTGCTACCGAGGGACACGGCTTCGAACTCCATGGACCTGACGGTCACGACGTCACCTCGCGCCTCGTCATACCCGACGGCCGATTGCACGAGGTCCTCGAGAGCGGCGATCTCGACCGCGTCCCGGGGCGTCCAGACGGTGGTGCCGTCCTCCGCCTCCTCGACGGTCCCGTCGACGAGCACGGCCACGGTGATGCGCTTGATCGCTCCGGGGCCGCGCTCGATCTCGCGGGTCAGCACGGAGTGGTCGTAGTTGACGCGCTCGCGGGCTTCCTCGGACTGCGATTCGGTGTTCGTTTCGCCCCCGGCGTCCCCATCCGGCAAGTTGCTGGCGACCGACACGCCTCCACCGCCCGTTCCCCGGTCGCTGGTCCTCCGCTCCTCCGTCTCCTTCGAGACCACCACGCGAGCTGCAGGGTCGAGGGCGCGCTCCGAGATGCGTTCGGTCTCCCGCGTCAGGTCGACGTTCACCTCCGCGACGAAGCGCCCCTGCCCCACCTTCGCGGCAAGAAGCTTCTCCACGGCCAAACGCATCCTGTCGGCGCGGGCATCGGGATCCTGCCCGGTGCGCTCCGCGTCTGCGCCCTCAACGATTCGGCCCGTCCGCCCGTCGACGACCGTCACGGCCTCCGCCGCGAGACCAGGTACCGCGCCCGCCACAAGGGCCTGCACGGCCCGTGCCAACTCGTTCGGGACAGGCCCCGACCGGGAGCGGAGCGTGACCGAGCCGGACGGCTTCTGTCGCTGGGAGAACGGACTACCGTCCGGAACGGCGATGTGGACGCGCGCCGCCACCACCTCCGACGCGGACGAACCTCCTGCCGAAAGGATGGTACGCGCCAGCTCCCCCTCCTTTGCGCGCCAGTAGGCCGCGTCGAACATCTGAGAAGTCGTGCCGAATCCACTCAGCCCGTCGAGGATCTCGTAGCCGGCGCCCCGGTCTCCCTGCACACCTTCGGCCGCGAGTTCGAGCCGAAGCTGGTCCCGCCGGTCTTCGGGAACGTACACCGCCTGCCCTTCGACCCGGTAGGACACGGCACGTGCGTCGAGTTCCGTGATTACGGAAGCCGCGCCCTCGGGACCGAGCCCGGAGAAGAGCAGCGCCATCGGCGCCCTCGTCGCAAGGTGCGCGAGGGAAAGTATTCCGACGAACGCCGTCAATGCAGCCGCTCCAACCGCCGCCATGCGACGACGGTCGCGACCCTTCAGTAGCCGCCTGATCGATTCCATGGTCGCTCCCCGAGTGTCTCGCCGTTCTGGCCGTCGAGGGCGAACATTCCGTGACCAAATTAATATCCGGTTAGTTCGGGCGCGCTAGAGCGAGATGGAGTTTCGGAAGGGAGATCGCCCATGGAGGAGAAAGGACCTCGGTCGGGCCGAAAGCCGTTCTTGTCGGCCATCGCCATTGCGATTAGTTGTGGGGTCGCCGGCCTCGTCTCGACCTATGTGGCCGACATCGATCGTTCGATTGCGGCACTTGTCTCACCTGCGAAGGGCGAGGTAGTCCATTCTGAACCACAACCCGTCTTTGTCGAACTCGACCCGATCACCGTCGGCATCGGAGACCGAATCTCCAGATCGCAGGTGAGATTGCGAGCGACATTGGAACTCTCCGGATCTGCGTCGAGAGTCACGGATGTACTGCCCCGGATAGAAAGCGTCATCGCCGCCTATCTTCAGTCCCTCACGAGCGGCGAACTTGCCGACCCCCGTGCCTATTATGCCGTTCAGGCCCAAATCCTGTACCGCGCCCGCCAGGTCGTCGGGGCCGGGGTGATAGAGCAGGTTCTGATCACGGAGTTCGTGATCGCCTGAGGCGCAGGAGCCAGAGGTACGAGACAGAAGGATCGGAGTATGCATCGCAGGCCTCAGCGGTCAGGCATTCTGCGCGCACTCGCCGCGAGGATCCATAGGGAGTCAGCGCTACTTTTCGCGATTGAGCGAAATATGGCCCAATTCTGAACCTTGGGAGTTGTCGAATGGCCTATGAGTTGAGAAGGCTTCAAGAGCTAGCTCGGCACAGGTTCATCCTGAGCATGGCGATAGTCTATGCCGTTTTGCCCGCACTCGCAGTACCGGGGCCTGCGGTGATGCCTGATGCGGCACCTGAGCAGGAGTTCCTCGGCCGCCTTTCGATGGTCCACGACTACGCAGAACTCATGGATCGCGCGTCCAGGCTCGCGGCAGCGAAAGATCAGGAGCCAGGGTCCGAGGACCGTGTGATCCGCCTGATCGACCGAACGGATATCCTGTCCCGCGAACCCGACACCACCGACGGCGGCACCGTTCGTGGGCCTGCAGCGACCGAGCCGACAGCCGGCCCGGAGGCTGATCACGCCGCCTCGCGCATGGTTGCGCTCTACGGTACTCTGGAACCGAAGCATTCTGCGGAACTGCTGAGCCGCTTCGATCCAGCATTCACTGCAGAACTGCTCTCCCGAATGGATGTGCGGGCCGCTGCCGAAGTCTTCGCTGAACTGCCCCCCGATATGGCGAATTTGGTGGCGCTGAGCCTCGGACATTCCGGTTCTCCCTCTACGATCCCCGCAGGAGAGGGCCAATGATCGGAATCGCAGGCGTAGTTTGCGTGTTCGTGATGGTCTTCGGCGGCTACCTCATGGCAGGAGGCAAGCTCGACGTCATACTTAAATCGCTGCCCTACGAGATGGCCATGATAGGTGGCGCAGCGGTGGGGGCATTCATTCTTGCGAATGGTGCGGCTATCAGCCAGCAGGCGTTGAAGGCTATTCCGAAAGCGTTTGGCGGCAAGCATTGGTCATCCGTCGACAATGAAGCCCTCTTGGGCACCGTGCGTGCCCTGATCGAACTCTATCGCGAAGATCCTGTTTCCCTCGAAGCGCACCTCGATGACCCGCATTCATCGGAGATATTCAGCTCTAACAAGAAGCTCCTAGAGGACGGAGCCCTTGTGGGACTCGTTTGCGATGCCCTGAGAGCAATGCTGATGAACTACAATGCCCCCGATGAATTGGAGGAGCTGCTGACGGGCCGTGTCGAAGATATCATCGAGCATGACGAACATCCAGGCCATGCACTCCAAGCGATGGCAGATGGCCTACCTGCACTCGGCATTGTCGCAGCTGTATTGGGTGTGATCAAGACGATGAGCTCGATCGATCAGCCACCGGAAATTCTCGGCGCCCTTATCGGCGGCGCTCTTGTCGGAACCTTCTTGGGCGTATTCCTAGCCTATGGACTTGTCGGGCCTGTCGCAACGCGGCTGCTCAGCATCGCGCGACACGAAGGAACTAGATACCATATTGTATCGAACGCTCTTTTGGCGGCAGTTAGAGGTCATCCTGCACAAATGTGCGTGGAAGTTGGGCGGCAGGCGGCGACTGCCCTCCTGCGCCCGGGTCCAATTGACCCCTGACCGGGCACTGTTGCATGAAGCGGCGTGAGGACGGCACTCCCTTTTCACGCTGACGTCAGCCAATGGGCTCGGTGACTGGAATGCCGAGGGCGGTGAAGTGGTTGAGGACGGCGATGCGGACTTGGTGGCCTGTTCCCCTGTTTGTCCTCGCTCAGGGGTTAGGCCTGTTCCGTGTTTGGTCCTCTTTTGACCGGTTCTTGTATTCCCGCGGGGTGAGCCCGTCGAGGCTCGGATGCGGGCGGTGGTGGTTGTA
>CAZWWR010000108.1:0-9165 GCA_964637265.1 uncultured Jannaschia sp. | reverse complement strand
GCGGACGGAGGCCGGGGCGGGTGCTGCGATCCGGCGGCGCGCCGCAGGCCGGCAGCGCGGCCAGACCGAGCGCGCCCGCAAGGAAGCCGCGTCTGCGCATGGGCGGATCCTCCGTGAGGGTGGACGAACCGTTCGGCCGCGATCCTTGCCGCGCCCCGCCCGGGAATGGAAGGCCGCCGCGGCGAAGGCCGGCGCGCGCCCCGGGCGGCGTGGCCGTCGTGCCCCTGCGGGCCGCGGGGGCACGCTTCCGGCCCGACCGTCGGCAGGGGCGGTACGGTCGAGGCTCCGCGAGGTTGGGTCGTCCCGAGTCAGGCCCGCTTGACCCCTCGGCGCAGAGGGGCGACAGGGAGGCAGCGGGGCCCATAGCTCAACTGGATAGAGCAGCCGACTTCTAATCGGCAGGTTGAGGGTTCGAGTCCTTCTGGGCCCGCCATCCGGAAATTCAGCTCACAATTCCAGTATCTTGGAGAGGTCTTGCTGGCGGTTCTACCAAGCGGTCACGTCGGTGGAGGCCTTTCTCACGCAATAGCTCTTGCGATTCCCAGCCGTCCGGAAACACGACCACGGCTATCGTCCGATCGCCTCACTCCGAGAAGCTCTTGAAGGGCGCCGGCGGTGCGAAGTCCGCGGTTCCCTTCGTTGCGCGCGCCTGCAGGGCCTTCATGATGTCGTCCATGTTCCAGTAGGCCGACTGCGCCAGGGCCGCCCATCGGAGGCCGTCCTCGACCGTGTGGTCGCGGGCGTAGTTGAGGGCCTGCTTCGACGCCGCGATGGCGAGGGGAGACTTCGACGCGACGCGCTGCGCCATCGCGCGCGCCTCGGCCATCAGCGCGTCCGTGTCGGCCTCGACCGACGTGACGAAGCCGTGGAGGCCGGCCGCCTCGGCGCCGAGCGTTGTGCCGAGGAAGGCCATCTGCCGGACGATCCCGTCGGGAAGCAGGCGCGGCAGGCGCTGGAGGCTCCCGAGGTCGGCCATCATGCCGATGTTGATCTCCTCGATGCGGAAGTAGGCGCAGGCGGACGCGACCCGGACGTCGCAGGCGGCGATCAGTTCGAGGCCCGCGCCGACACAGGCCCCCTGCACCGCGGCGATGGTCGGGAAGCGGACCTCCTCGAGCGTGCCGATGGCCTGCTGGAGATCCCGCGCCATGTGCGCGAACGCCTCGCGTCCCGCGGGGGTCGCGGTATCGCCGACGCCCGCGCCGGCGAAGGCCGCGAGGTCCAAGCCCGCGCAGAAGTTCCGGCCCTGCCCCGAGATGACGAGCACGCGCGTGCCGCCATCCGCATCCAGCGCGCGCAGCTCCGGGGCGAGGCGCGACCAGAACTCCCTGTCCAGGGCGTTCGAGGCTTCCGGACGGGTCAGTTCCAGACGGGCGATCCCGTCCGTTCTCTCGATCGTGAAGGATGGCATCGTCGTCTCCCGGGCTCCGGGTGTCCTACCCGAAACCGCCGGCCGTGCCCATGAGACCGCGTCCCCCGAACGGATGGGACACTCGGCCTCCGTGGGGGCGTTCGGCACGCATCCGATGCCTGCGCCGGGGCAGGGCCGAGGACCGCGTCGTAGGCGTCGGTGACGACCGAGCGCAGCCAGATCCCGCCCGGATCCTATGACGGCCGTGTCGCCCGGAAGAAACGGAAGGTCATGTCGGGCGGATCGACCGGTAGGCGCTCGGCAATCAGGCCATAGATGCGCTCGTCGTCGACCATGGACAGTGGCACCGTCGTGCCCGGCATGGGCGTCCGCAAGAACGGCGGCGCGACCCCGAGGAACTCGGGCCGGTACGCCCCGATGCGGCGGTCGAGCCCGTCCCTCGCGACCCTGCCCTCGACGGTCCGGCGCGCTGTCCCCGACGCGCCAACCATCATGTGCCGTCAACGGGTCCCGGTCTGCCGCGTCCAGTCGTCGGCCGCCGGATGGCCCCGGCGCATGCAGGCAAAGCACTCCAGCGTGGGCATCACTTGCTCGGTCGATCCCTCGGGCAGCGGCTTGTCGGCGCCGAACGGCGCGAGGCCGGTCTGCTCGCCCGCGACGGCGCCGTAGGGATGCGGGCCGAGGTTCACCCATGCGAGCAAAAATGTCCGGGGCCGCCTCGTTCACACCGCCGAACATCCCGGCGATAAGCTCGGTGATCGCGCGCACGGCGATGCGGAAGCTGCGCATGCTCGTGGCGGGGTCGGAGGGCCGGGGCGGCGCGACGACCCGACGGATGTCGCGGAGGATCGGGGGCATGTCGGCGATCGGCGCCCCGGCGAACGGGCTGGCCTGCATGCGCTCGCCGACCTTCACCATGAGCGGATCGCCCATCCGCTCGCGCATCCGAACGAGCCTATGGCCAACGGCGGACGGGTCTTCCCGAGCAGTTCCGCCGCCCTGGCGATGAAGCCCTCGTCCATCGGTGGACGGGACACGGGGCAAAGCTTCTTCGTCAGCACCTGCGACGACGTTGCCATCATCGCGGCGGGCGGCGACATCCACATCGACGACCGGGCCCTCGCAACCTTCGGTGACGCCGCCGGGATCTTCGACGGCGCCCACCGCCCTCCCGCGCTGAGGGCGAGGTGGCCGCGTGCATGCCGCACGAGCCGGACCGCACCGGTGCGGCCACGGTCCGGTTCGAGCGGGAGGACACCGCCCGCGCTAGGGCGGCCGGCCCGGTGCCGGCGGGCGGCATGGGGGCGGCCAGTGCGACCTCCCGGCCGGTTCCCTCGGTCCGGGGGCTGTGGCCGACGAACCGACCGGGCGGGATCGATGCTCGGGCCGCGGCATCGACCCGGGGCCGGGCGCCCACGGCTCCGGCCCGCGTGATCCGACCGGCGCGGACCGATCCGCGCCCGGCTCCGCGCGTCCGTGCCACGGCCGGAGGGCCTCCCCGGGGCGCGCCGAGGAAGCCGGACGGAGTTTGCCTGCCGGAGATCGCCTCGGCTGTGCTACGCTGCGGATGTCTTGGGTCCGCCACGGCCGGGGAACACCTCCCCGCAGCGGGCGGCCGCGTTCCGTCACGGGGGCATGCATGTTCGAGAAGCGCGTCAATCGGTCCGGCGCAGGGCTCCCGGGGCGGCCCGATCCGGCGGCGGCGGCACGGTATGCCGCCTTCGGGCTCGCGGCCTGCATGCTCGCCGCGCCCAGCCCGGCGCAGGCCTGCACCTATGTCCGTCTCTTCGGGGCCGACGGCTCGAGCCACCCGGGCCGAACGATGGAATGGGGGCCCTTCGACCTGCAGATGGCCGCGGCCTTCGTGCCGGCCGAGCTGGAGATGCAGTCGATGGAGATGCCGGACGGCCGGGCCGGCCTGTCCTGGACGACGGAACACGACTTCATCGGCGTGAGCCTGCTGGACAAGCAGATCTTCGGCGACGCGATGAACAGCGAGGGACTGGTCGTCAACCTGCTCTACCTGCCGGGCTTCGCGGACTACCAGGAGTACGACCCGGACGCCGCGGAGCGCTCGCTCAGCCCCAACTGACCTCGTGCCCTATCTCGCGGGGAGCTTCGCCACCGTCGACGAGGTGCGCGAGAGCCTGAGCGAGATCCGCGTCGTTCCCGTGGTCGAGCCGGCGCTCGGCATTCCCGCACCGGTGCATTACGCGATCTCCGATGCCTCGGGCGACGAGATCGTCGTCGAATACCTCGACGGCGCCCTGGTCGTCCACGAGGACCCCATCGGGGTGATGACGAACGCCCCGAGCTACGACTGGCACCTGACGAACCCGCGCAACTACATCGACCTGCAGCAGACCGACCTGCCGCCGCTCGAGGCCGACGGGATCAGCTTGCCGCAACTGGGTGTCGGCAGCGGGCTGTTGGGGCTGCCCGGCGACTACACGCCGCCGTCCCGGTTCGTCCGCGCCGCGGTCTGGCGCTCGACCTCCCGCGAGACCGCGGGCGGCTTCGACACGACCCGCGAGCAGTTCCGCATCCTCGACAACTTCAACCTGCCCCTCGAGGGCGCCGGCGAGCTGCCCGAGGGGCGGGAGCCGCTCGAGTACGGGGCGACGCAGTACACCGTGTCCTTCGATACCGCGAACCTGCGCATGTACTACCACACCGACGACGACCGCACCCTGCGCGTGGTCGACATGAACGCCCTCGACTGGAGCGGCATCGGCGGGTTCACCACCACGCCCATGCGCCTCGACGCCCCGCCGACCCTGATCGAGGTGGCGCCCTAGGCCGGCGCGCGTCGAGACCCAGACCCGGCAATTCGCGGAAGACGAGAAGACAGTACCCCCGAAATGAACACCACTGTATCAGCCGCCGCCATTCTCGCCGCATCCTTCGCGGCGGCCGCCTTCGCCCAGGAGGACGGCAGTCCGATCCTGTTCACCAACGTCCATGTCTTCGACGGGACGAGCGACGACCGGAGCGAGAACGCCGACGTGCTGGTCGAGGGCAACATGATCGCGGCGGTCTCGACCGACCCCATCGACGCGGACGGCGCGACGGTGATCGATGGCGGCGGCGGCACCCTGATGCCCGGGCTGATCGACAACCACGTGCATCTCTCGATGGTCACGGTGCCCGTGGCCGATCTCCTCTTCGGCGAGCCCAGCTACACGCTCGTCAGGGCCACGCGCGACGCGGAGGAGATGCTGATGCGCGGCGTCACCACGGGCCGGGACATGGGCGGCAACATCTTCGGCCTGAAGCGCGCGATCGACGAGGGGATCGTCGCCGGCCCCCGGATCTACCCCTCGGGCCGGTTCATCAGCCAGACCTCGGGCCATTTCGACTTCCGCACCCAGTCGGAGACGCATCGCACGTTCAGCGGCATAGAGCCGACGCCGGACCGGCTGCGTTGGACCTATACGGTGGACGGAGTCCCGGAGATGCTGGCTGCCGCGCGGGAGAACCTCCGCCTCGGCGCCTCGCAGCTGAAGATCGCGGCGGGCGGCGGGTATTCCTCGCCGACCGATCCGCTCCTCTCGACGCAGTTCACCTTCGAGGAGATGAAGGCCGTGGCGGACGCGGCGTCCGACTTCGGGACCTACGTGACGATGCATGCCTACACGCCGAAGGCCGTGAACCGTGCCATCGATGCCGGCATCAAGGACGTGGGGCACGGCCAGCTCCTCGACAGGGAAACGCTCGAGAGGATGGCGGCCGAGGGCGTGCATCTCAGCACCCAGCCGTTCACGATCTGCAACGAACCGCAGCTCGACGACTTCTCGAACGCGAAGCTGGCGCAGGTCTGCGAGGGGACCGCGAACATGTACCGGATGGCCGCCGAGATCCCGGATCTGCTGGTCACCTGGGGGACCGACCTCTTCAACGTGCCCAGCGCCGATGATCAGGTCCAGCAGCTCGACCGCCTCTCGCAGTGGTTCGAGCCGGTGGACATCCTGCAGATGGCCACCGGGAACGCCACGCGGCTCCTGGCCATGAGCGGCGACAAGAACCCGTATCCCGAAGGCCCGATCGGCGTGATCGAGGAGGGCGCCTATGCCGACATGCTCCTGGTGGACGGCAACCCGCTGGACGGCGTCGCGATGCTGGGAGACCAGGAGAACCTGAAGATCATCATGAAGGACGGCGTGATCTTCAAGAACACGCTGGACTAGCCGATCGACGCGATCGGGCGCGGAGGATGCAGGCGCATCGGCGCGCCGCCTCCACGACCCGAATGCCCGGCCCCCGAAGGAGACCGACCATGTTCAGACCCGCCGCCCTGTCGCTGACCGTGGCGATGTCGCTTGCCGGGGCAGGGGTGCATGCGCAGTCCGACGCGCCGCCGTCCCGTGTCCTCATCGAGGACGTGCGGATCTTCGATGGCACGTCCGACAGCCTGACCCCGTCGCGCAACGTGCTCGTCGAGGGCAACACGATCGCCACGATCTCGGAGGATGCCATCGAGGCCGACGGGGCCACGGTGATCGATGGCGGCGGGCGGACGATGATCCCGGGGCTCGTGGATGCGCACACCCACATCGCGATGCAGAACATCTCGGTGCCGACGATGGTGTCGAGCAACGTGGACTACATCGCCGTCGTCGCCGCCTATGCGGCCGAGGAGATGCTGATGCTCGGCTTCACCACGGCGCGAGACCTCGGCGGGCCGGTCCACGGGGTGAAGCGGGCGATCGACGAGGGCCTGATCCCCGGCCCCCGCATCTACCCCTCCGGCCCCACCATCTCCCAGACCTCGGGCCATGGGGATTTCCGCAGCCCGAACGAGATCCCGGCCGAGAGCGGGGTGCTGACGCCCCTCGAGCGCATGGGCGCGACCGCCATCGCCGACGGTGTGCCCGAGATGCGCAAGCGCGCGCGAGAGGCGCTGCGCGCCGGGGCCACGCAGCTCAAGGTGATGGCGGGCGGCGGCGTCTCGTCGGATTTCGATCCGCTCGACGTGCGCGAGTTCTCCCTCGAGGAGATCGCCGCCGCCGTCGACGCCGCCGAGGCATGGAACACCTACGTCACGGTCCATGCCTACACCACCGACGCGGTCCGCAACGCGATCGAGGCCGGGGTCAGGTCGATCGACCACGGGCAACTGATCGACGCGGAGACCGCACAGCTGATGGCGGAGCGCGGCATCTGGTGGTCCCTCCAGCCGTTCCTCGACGACGAGGACGCCATTCCCTTTCCCGAAGGCTCGCCCAACCGCGCCAAACAGCTGGAAGTCACCGAGGGCACCGAGGACGCCTACGCCCTCGCGAAGGAGTACGGCATCAAGACGGCCTTCGGGACCGACACGCTGTTCAGCCCCGCGCTCGCCAAGCGGCGCGGCGCGCAACTCGCCAAGCTGGCGCGCTGGTACGAGCCCTGGGAGGTGCTGAAGATGGCCACCCACGACAATTACGAGATGATCAAGATGGTCGGCCCGCGCGATCCCTATCCCGGCGAGAACGGCGTCATCGCCGAAGGGGCCCTCGCCGATCTGATCCTGGTCGACGGCAACCCGCTGGAGGACATCGAACTCGTCGCGGATCCCGGCGAGACCTTCGACCTCATCATGAAGGACGGTGTGATCTACAAGAACACGCTGGACTGAACGCGCCGCACGCGCCGGGCAGCCGAACCGAACTGCACCACCAGCGGTATGCCGTTCCGGGAGGGCCGAGCGGCAAGCGGTTCGCGAGGGACGCTCTCACGGGTGGAGGCGCCGGACGGCCCCATGCAGGTTGCCGGGCCATGATCCTCGCCGATCCTGCCTCTCGCCCTGCACGGGCGTCGGCGCGACGTGGGAGGTGTCGTGCCCGACGCGCCGGCCGACTGAAGGCGTTCCGGGAAGACCGGCCTCCCTTTGGCAGGGCGCAATGGCAGGAGGCGGCTCGGTAGCGGCGCCCCTCGTCCTAGCCGCGCGCGCGCCCTCCGTCGCTCGCTCGGCCCGCAGGCGCGGGGCGGGTGCCGGCCGGGCGGGACGCGAGCGCCGCCTTCAGCCGGAGCGCGGGGCGCTCCACGAGGGACCAGGAGGCCTGGGCGAGCGCGAAGCTGATCGCCGTCCAGACCAGCGCGCGCAGGAGCACGTGATCGTCGAGCGCGGTGGCCGCGGGAACGTGGGCGTGGAGCGCGTAGCCCACGAAGTAGTGGTAGACGTACAGGCCGTAGGAGATCACCCCGACATGCACGAGCCGAGGGTCCGTGAGCACGGGCACGTCCCGCCGGCCGAGGGTCGCGCGGATCGTCGCCGCCGTCGCGAGCGCCACGAGCAGCGGCGCCACGATCCAGCGGATGGCGGAGACCTCCTGGAGGGCGAGCGCGGACATCGCGACGGCGCAGAGCGCGGGCGCCGTCCACCCGCCCGCGAGCCAGCGGTCGAGCCGCCCGGCCCAGCCCCCATGCACGATCGGCCCCCGGCCCACGAGCAGCGCCAGCGCCATGCCGATCCCGAACGCGTCGAACTGGCCGATCACGAGGAGCTCCTCATAGCTCGACGCTCCGAGGGGGATGCGCGCCCGCCAGATCAGTCCCGCCGCCACGAGGAGCCCGATGGCCGGCGCGAGCCACCGCCGCGGCAGGAGCACCGCGAGCGGGAAGCACAGCGCGTAGAACTGCATCTCCACCGCAAGCGTCCACAGATGGCCGGCGAGGTTCCAGTCCTCATGCCGGTGGACGAGCAGGTTCGACAGGTAGAGCCCGTGCACCCACCAGTCGTCCCGCATGTTGTTGATCCCGAGGAGGGCGGCGGCCGCGATCGCGATGTAGAGCGCCGGCAGCAGCCGCAGCGCCCGGCCCAGTAAGAAGCGCGGCAGGATGCGCCCGGGCGGCAGGCGGTCTCGGTCGCGCAGCAGGTTCCCCATGATGAGGAAGCCGGAGAGCACGAAGAAGATCCGCACCCCAGTCGCGCCCAGGTTCCAAGCCTGCAGCGGCGGATGGATCACGTAGTGGTCCACTAGAACGAGGAGCACCGCCACGCCGCGGAGCCCGTCGAGCGCCGGGTGGTAGCCTGCCGCAACGGGCGTCCGGAGCGTCACGGGCCTCCCTCCGCGTCCCCGTCCGGCCCGCGCGGCACGGACGGCGCCCGCCCGCCCCCGCCGAGCCTGATCCTCGCGAGCCGGGCCATCCCCGCGAGGTTGCCGAGCAGGATGTCCCGCCAGAGCAGGCCGTTCGCGTGATCGAAGCCCGGCCCGCCCGAGGCTTCACGCAGCGCCCCGCGCAGAACCCAGTAGAACTGCCGCCAGAGCCAGGGCTGCCGCCAGTGCCGCAGGTAGACGGCGCCGTTGCCCACGGCGTAGTCGCGGCCGACGGCGCGCACGCAATCGGTCGTCCGCCGCCCGTGCTCGTGCCAGACCACGAGGTCCGGCTCGTAGAGGATGGGGACGCCGGCGAGGTGGCAGCGCACGAGGTAGTCGGTGTCCTCGCCGGAGCGGAGCGGCGCGCCCGCGCCGAGAACCTCGTCGAACAGGCCGACCGCGTCGACGGCGTCGCGATGCAGGGCGAGGTTGCACCCCTGGAGGAACCCGCCGGGCGGGCGGTCGCGGTGGAAAGCCTCCGGCGTGTCGGCGAGGCGGAGGGTGAAGGGCCGGTCGAGCGGGTCGCCCTGCAGGACGCGCCCGCCGAGCGCGTAGGGCGGGTCGAGCGCGGCCGCGTGGCGGCGCAGCGCGACGAACAGGTCGGGCCGGGCGCGACAATCGTCGTCCGTGAAGAGCAGGAGCGGCGCCCGGGCCTCCCGCAGCCCGAGGTTCCGCGCCCGGGAGAGGCCCCCCCGCGCATCGCGCAGGAGGCGG
>CAZWWR010000107.1:0-9187 GCA_964637265.1 uncultured Jannaschia sp. | reverse complement strand
GGTCGGGCGCCAGGTGGCGAGCTTCTTCGACGGGGCGATCGCGTGGCTCTCCTATGCCGACAGGCTCTACCAGCTCCCCCTCGGCGTCGTGGGCATCGCCATTGGCGTGGTGCTCCTGCCGGAGCTGAGCCGCCACGTCCGCTCGGGCGACGACGCGGCGGGCGGCGCGGCCTACTCCCGGGCGACCGAGTTCGCGCTGCTGCTCACGGTGCCGGCCTCCGTGGCGCTCCTCGCGATCCCCGTGCCGCTCGTCTCGGTCCTGTTCGAGCGGGGGGCCTTCGACGCCGACGACACGGCCTTCACGGCGCTCGCGCTGATGATCTACGCGCTCGGCCTGCCCGCCTTCGTCCTGCAGAAGGTGCTGCAGCCGCTGTTCTTCGCCCGCGAGGACACGGCGACGCCGCTGCGCTACGCGGGATGGAGCCTCGTGGTGAACGCCGCGGTGGCCATCGGCCTCGCCCCGGTGATCGGCTACGTCGCGGCGGCGCTGGGCACCACCGCCGCCGCCTGGGCCATGGCGGTGCTGCTCTGGCGCGGCTCGCGCCGTCTCGGCGCCGGGGCCGAGCTCGACGGCCGGGCCCGGAGCCGGAGCTGGCGCATCGTGCTCGCCGCGCTGGGCATGGGGGTGCTGCTCTGGCTCGCCGCCCTGCTGATGGGGCCCGTCCTGACGGGGCCGCTGCGCCCGCTCGGGCTCGCGCTCCTCGTCGGGTTCGGCATGGCGGCCTACTTCGTGCTCGCGCAGCTCTTCGGCGCGACCCGCCTGATCGAGCTGCGCAGCGCCTTCCGGCGGAGCACCTGACGGCGCGGGCGACTGCATCGCCCTCGGGGCATCGGCACGGGCCCCGCCCTGTCCGGCGGTCGACGCGGCGTTCGGGGGGCGGCCGCGTTCCCGCCGAGCGCGGCCAGACCGCCACCGGTAGTTGCCGAGGAATGGCATCGAGGGGCGGCAGCCCCGTCTCCGACCTCACCTCTGCCGCAGCTTGTCCCGCAGCCGGGTCACGCCGCCGGGCAGCAGCAGCGGCGACAGCGCGAAGCCGGTGGCGAAACCCGAGGCGTCGGCGACCCAGTCGCCGCTCGCCCCGAACAGGAGCCCGACCACGAGCTGGATCCCCAGCAGCACCGCGATGAGGCGGAACGCCGTCAGCCGGTTGGCCCCGATCCGCGCCGCCCCGACATAGAGCAGGAAGGTGAACCCCCCGATCAGGCCGTACACCCCCGGAAACCCGCCAATCAGCAGCCCGCCGGAGTCGAGGATCAGAACGTAGCCCATCGCCCCGCCGACCGCCGACAGCCAGAACAGCGCGAGGAGGCGCCAGCCGCCGAACGCCCCGCCGATGGCGTTGCCGATGGCGAGCGCGAACACGGTGACGAAGGCGGCGTGGGTGAAGGAGCCGTGGATCAGCGGATAGGTGACCCAGCGGACGAGGAGCTCGGGCGGCCACGTCGCGTTGGTGCGCATCCACTCCCAGATCGCGTCCGACACCCCCCAGTCCCGCGCCGCGGACAGCCGCCACGCCGCGCCGTCCCGGGCGAGCCCGCCCAGCAGGCCCGTCCCCGCGAGCTGGAACATCAGCTCCAGCCCGGCGATGAGCGCGGCCAGCGCCACCACCGCCGGGGGCAGGGCGTTGAACGGGCTCTCCTGATGCGGCATCCGCGCCATGGGCGGCCCCTCCCCGGGCGCGTTGACGGTCACGGGACCGGCGGATAAGCGATGCCCCGCTCCCGCGCCAGACCGGAGGACCCAATGGCCGCGCAGTTCACACCGCGGGTGTTCTCGGGCACCCAGCCGTCGGGCGGGCTGACGCTCGGCAACTACCTCGGCGCGGTGAAGCGGTACGTGGACTGGCAGGAGCGCGGCACCCACGAGACGATCTACTGCATGGTCGACCTCCACGCGATCACCGTGCCGCAGGACCCCGAGACGCTGCGCCGGAACACGCGCGAGCTCTGCGCCTTCTACATCGCCGCGGGGATCGACCCGGAGCGCTCGATCCTGATCAACCAGTCCGCCGTGCCGGAGCACGCGCAGCTCGGCTGGGTGTTCAACTGCGTGGCGCGGATGGGCTGGATGGAGCGAATGACGCAGTGGAAGGACAAGGCCGGGGCGAATGCCGAGCGCGCCTCGCTGGGCCTGTTCGCCTACCCGGCCCTGATGGCGGCCGACATCCTGCTCTACAAGGCGACCCAGGTGCCGGTGGGCGAGGATCAGAAGCAGCACATCGAGCTCGCGCGGCAGATCGCGGGGAAGTTCAACCACGACTACGGCGTGGAGCTGTTCCCGGAGCCGGAAGCCGTGATCGAGGGTCCGGCGACGCGGGTCATGTCCCTGCGGGACGGATCGCGGAAGATGTCGAAGTCGGACCCCGTGGACGCCAGCCGGATCAACATGGCCGACGATGCCGACACGATCGCGCGCAAGTTCCGCAAGGCGAAGACGGACCCGGAGCCGCTGCCCGAGACGCTGGACGGGCTCGAGGGGCGCCCGGAGGCGCGCAATCTCGTCAACGTCTATGCCGGCCTCGCCGGGACGAGCCCCGAGGCGGTCGTGGCCGAGCATGCGGGCGCGATGTTCGGGCATTTCAAGGTGGCGCTGGCCGAGCTGGCGGTCGAGAAGCTCGCCCCGATCTCCGGCGAGATGCGCCGCCTCGCGGACGATCCGGCCGAGATCGACCGCATCCTCGGGCGCGGGGCGGAGCGCGCGCGGGAGATCGCGGTGCCGGTCCTTGCGGAGGTCTACGACACGGTCGGCATGGTGCGGCCCGCGGCCGGCTGAGCCCGCGCCCCGGCCTGTGCCCGTGCCCATCCCCCTGCCCACGGGGCGGTTGCATCGCGTCCCGCCGCTCGGCAAGAGGCGCGGTGATCGCCGCCCCGGCCCGCCGCGGGCGGCACCCCCCGAACGGACCCTCCGGCCATGACCGAGAACCGACGCCTCGTGCTGAGCAGCGACCACGCCGCCATCGACCTGCGCCGCAAGGTGGGCGAGCACGCCGCCGCGCTCGGATGGTCGGTCGTCGACATCGGGCCGGCCACGGCAGAGAGCACGCATTACCCGACCCATGGCGAGGCCGCCGCGCGCCGTGTCGCCTCGGGCGACTGCCGTCTGGGGATCGTGCTGTGCGGCACCGGGCAGGGCATCATGATGGCCGCGAACAAGGTGCGCGGGATCCGCTGCGGGGCGTGCTCGGACGCGTTCTCGGCGCGGATGATCCGCGAGCACAACGACGCCAACATGCTGGCCCTCGGCGCGCGCGTGGTGGGCGAGGGTCTGGCGCTCGAGATCGTGGGCGCGTTCCTCGGCGCGGAGTTCGAGGGCGGGCGCCACGCGACCCGGGTGGACATGATCGCAGACATCGAGCCGTGAGCGTGTCCGCGGTCCCGGTCCGGATCTCGGGCGCGGAGGGGCTTCGGACGGCCTGATCCCCCGGGGCCTCCGGCCGATCGCGACCCATCGGACGCCCGACGTGACAGGGAGGGCACCCCCCCGCGTGGGGGGTGTTGGCGCGCCTGATTGCAGCGTCACCCGCTCGACCCGAGAGGGACCCGACGGGCGGCTGGCCAAGCCTCCCGACGCCGTGCCGGGGTCCGGCGCGGCGGATGCAGCGGAGGCGCCGTCCGGCGGCCCCCCCCGGCGGTCCCTAGAGGGTGAGGTGGCGCGCCCTCGCGCCGCGCTCGATGGCGGCCGCATGGAGGGGGTCGAGCTCCAGCTCGTAGCGGATCTCGCGCAGCATCTCGAGCTCGGTCTGGCGCAGCCGCCCGTCGGCCGCGGCGACGTCGCAGGCGAGCGCGTAGACCGTCTCGTAATGCGTCTCGGGCACCGCGTGCTTCACGAGGCCGAGGATGGCGTCGATCCCCTCCTCCTCCTCTAGGAGATCGAACACCGTCTCGGCCACCCCGGAGATCCGCTCGGCGTCGTACTCGGAGAAGATGGGCAGGTGGTTCACGATCTGCTGGATCGTGAGCAGCTCGGAGGTGCGGATGGCCTCGTCGGAGACCGACATCGTGATCATGATTGCCACGAGCGCGTCGGGGGCGGTGAA
The DNA here is from genome assembly GCA_964637265.1 of uncultured Jannaschia sp. Classification (GTDB taxonomy): domain Bacteria; phylum Pseudomonadota; class Alphaproteobacteria; order Rhodobacterales; family Rhodobacteraceae; genus Jannaschia. Next base: position 5,150 of record CAZWWR010000107.1, on the reverse strand, counting down.
GTTGCGGGCCAGTTCTTCGGTCATGCGGGTCTCCGGTGCTGGGCGCGATTTATTGACGGGGCGGGCGGGCGGCAATAGGTGGTGGCCTCCGTCCGGCCCCCCGCACGATCCCGGTGCCGCCGACCCCACGCCCCCTGAAGGAGCGCGAGATGACCGCCCTGCGCGACGCCGCCATGCAGTCGAAGGCCTGGCCGTTCGAGGAGGCGCGCAGGCTGCTCGCGCGGATCGAGCGCAGCCCGAAGGACCACGTCCTCTTCGAGACGGGCTACGGACCCTCGGGCCTGCCCCATATCGGGACGTTCGGCGAGGTGGTGCGCACCACGATGGTGCGCCGCGCCTTCGAGGCGATCTCCGACGTGCCGACGCGGCTCGTGTGCTTCTCCGACGACATGGACGGGATGCGGAAGGTGCCCGACAACGTCCCCGACCGGGAGATGCTGGCCGAGCACCTGCACAAGCCGCTGACCAGCGTGCCGGACCCGTTCGGCACCCACGAGAGCTTCGGGCATCACAACAACGCCCGCCTATGCGACTTCCTCGACCGGTTCGGCTTCGAGTACGAGTTCATCTCCGCGCGGGACTTCTACCGCTCGGGCCGCTTCGACGAGGTGCTGCTGCGCTGCGCGGAGCGCTACGACGACGTGATGAAGGTCATGCTCAAGTCGCTCCGCGAGGAGCGGGCGGAGACCTACTCGATCTTCCTGCCGATCCACCCGGAGACGGGCCGCGTGCTCTACGTGCCGATGAAGGCCGTGGACGGGCGGGAGGGCACCGTGACCTTCGACGACGAGACGGGGCGGGAATGGACGCTGCCCGTGACCGGGGGGAACGTGAAGCTGCAGTGGAAGCCCGATTTCGGCGCCCGCTGGGCCGCGCTCGGCGTGGATTTCGAGATGTACGGCAAGGAGCACGGCACCAACACGGCGATCTACGACCGGATCTGCTCCATCCTCGGCGGCACCCCGCCCGAGCACCTTGTCTACGAGCTCTTCCTCGACGAGCGGGGCGAGAAGATCTCCAAGTCGAAGGGCAACGGGATCTCGATGGAGGACTGGCTCGCCTATGCGCCCGCGGAGAGCCTCGCCTACTTCATGTTCGGCAAGCCCAGGACGGCCAAGCGGTTGCACTTCGACGTGATCCCGAGGGCCGTGGACGAGTACCACCAGCAGCTGCGCGCCTATGCCGACCAGGACGCGGCCAAGCGGCTGGCCAATCCGGTGTTCCACATCCACGGGCATAACGTGCCGGCCTCCGACATGGTCGTACCCTTCGCGATGCTCCTCAACCTCGCCTCCGTGGCAGGGGCCGAGGACAAGGACCGGCTCTGGGGCTTCATCCGTCGCTACGCGCCCGAGGCCAGCCCCGAGCGCAACCCCCAGCTCGACGCGGCGGCGGAGGGGGCGGTGCGCTACTTCCGCGACTTCGTCGCGCCCACGCGTCGGTTCCGCCTGCCCGACGCGCGCGAGCGCGAGGCGCTGGAGGCGCTGCGCGACGGGCTGCGCGGCTGGGAGGGCGAGGCCACGGACGAGGCGCTGCAGGGGCTCGTCTACGACGTCGGCCGCGAGCGGTTCGATCCAATGCGGGACTGGTTCCGCGCGCTCTACCAGGTCCTGCTCGGCGCCGATCAGGGCCCGCGCTTCGGCGGCTTCATCGCGCTCTACGGGGTCGCGGAGACGGCGGACCTGATCGACAGGGCGCTCGCGGGCGAGCTGGCCGGGGCGCCGGTCGACGCGGCCGCGAGTTGATCGGCCGGGGCCGGCGGCTACCCTCTGCGGAAACCCGGAGGTCCCCATGCGCCGACTGCTCCTCGCCGCCGCCCTTCTCCTGCCCCTCCCCGCCACGGCCGATCCGGGCGCCATCCGCGGTGTGATCGACGGGCAGATCGAGGCGTTCCGCGCCGACGACTTCGCCTCGGCGTTCGACTTCGCCTCCCCGAACATCCGGCGCCTGTTCGGGGATCCGGGCAATTTCGGCCGCATGGTGCGCGGCGGCTATCCGATGGTCTGGCGGCCGGAGCGGCTCGACTACCTGCCGCCGGAGGAACGGGCGCCGGGGCGCTGGGACCAGGACGTCCTGATCGAGGACGCCGCGGGTGCCCTCCACGCGCTGCGCTACCACATGCTCGAGACGCCCGAGGGCTGGCGCATCGACGGCGTCACCTTCCTGCGGACGCCGCAGCCCACCGCATGACCCGCCATGGCGTGGCCTCTCCCGGGGAGGTGGCCGGCCTCACCGGGCTGGAGGCGATGCGGGCGATGGCCGAGGGGCGGCTGCCGATGCCGACGATGGCGCGCCTCATGGGCATGCGGGTCGGGAGCGTGGCCGAGGGCGAGGTCACCTTCCTCTGCTCGCCGAGCGGCGAGGTGCTCAACCCGATGGGCACCGTGCACGGCGGATGGGCGATGACGCTGCTCGACTCCGCGATGGGCTGTGCCTGCCACGGCACGCTCGCGGCGGGCGAATCCTACACCTCCGTCGACACCTCCGTCCGCTTCGTCCGCGCCATCCGGGCTTCGGACGGCGGGCACGGCGAGGGGACCGGCGAGGGGGAAAACCTGTTCCGGGCGACCGGGCGCGTGATCTCGCGCGGACGCCGGATCGTGGTCTGCGAGGGCCGTCTCGAATCGCCCGAGGGAAGGATCCACGCCACGGGCACGTCCTCGTGTCTAGTCATTTCGCGTCAAGGTTAACTTTTCTTCAACCTTTCGAAAGGCAATGATTCGCTCAACCCGGTAACCACGAAAGATGGGGCCGGGTGACATCGGGTGGGGGTTGCCCGAGGTTCAGGGGTTCCGTGTTACCAGTGAGTCAAAGGCAGCCTTCCACCGCGGATCCTCAGGGATCCCGCGGCCTTGGGCAGGGCCGAACGATGAGTCGGGGGCGGGAGGACTCGCGGCGGACGAGGCGGTGCACGAGGCAGGCCGTCTTGGGGACCGCGACGACCTCCCGCCCATAGGCCTTCATCAGCTTCGCAGGCGGCAGCGCGCCGCGCGGTCCGCTCCCCGCCGCCGCCATCCCGAGCATCCGCGCCGCGAGCAGCGCGCGCGGCAGGTGCCAGCGGTTCGTGACGATCGTCACCCGCGCGCCCGGGGGGAGGAGGCGCCGCGCGAAGAGCAGGTTCTCGACCGTGGAGCGCGAGCGGCGCTCGAGGATCAGCGCCGCCTCCGGCACGCCCGCCTCCCGCGCGAGCGCCGCAGCGACGCGGGCCTCCGAGGGCGGGTTCCGCCCGGTGCCCCCGGTCAGCAGGATCAGGTCCGCCCGGCCCTCGGCGCGCAACCGCACCGCATGCTCCACCCGGAGGCGCAGCGTGGGCGACGGGCGCCCCCCGGGCCATACGGCCGCCCCGAGCACGACCGCCACCCGCGGGCCGCTCATCCCTTCCCGAGCGGCGGCGGAAGGTCCTCCGGCCCGAGCCGGTAGGCCCGTCCGAACCCCCCGTTGAGATGCGCCTCGCCCACCGCGACGCTCCAGAGGCGGAAATCCGTGAAGTCGTAGTAGAGCCCCGCCTTGGGGATCGCGGCGAGCCAGCCCTCCCGATGGGCCGCCTTGTCCGCCCGCTCCGCGCGGCCGAGCAACGTGATGCGCGGATGCGTGAGCGGATCGCCCCGCGGCCCGGGCTCTCCCACGAGCAGCGAGCAGCGCGGGTCGGAGGCCAGCATCCGCGCGTGCTCCGACAGGTCGGAGACGAGCGTCGCCGGGCCGAGCCCCGGCAGCCAGAGGCAGGCCACCCGCGTCACCATCGGCGCCCCGTCCCTCAACGTGCCGAGCGCGGCGAAGCGCGCCGCGCCCAGGAGTTCCGCGGCCAGCGCGCGGGCCTCGTCGTCGGTCGGGCGGACGGGATCGGGCGTCTTCATGGCGGCGAGGATGGCACGCCGCCCCCGCCCCGTGAAGCGGCCCGGCTGGATCCCGTCCGGGCGGGCGCATAGCTTGGGGCGGAGGGGGAGGCACGCATGGCATTCGGCAGCAACATCCGCACCTGGTTCGACGGCCGGTGGCACGACGGCGACGTGCCGGTGATGCGCGCCGCGGACCACGGCATGTGGCAGGGCTCGAGCGTGTTCGACGGGGCGCGGGCCTTCGACGGCGTGACCCCCGACCTCGAGCGGCATCTCGCGCGGGTGAACCGCTCGGCCGAGGCGCTGATGATCCGCCCGACCATGTCCGTGGAGGAGATGCTTGGGATCGTCGAGGAGGGGTTGAAGCCCTTTGGCCCGGCCGCCGTCTACATCCGCCCGATGTACTGGGCCATCCACGGCTCGGACGTGGGCGTGGCGCCCTCGCCGGAGGAGACGGGCTTCGCGCTCTGCCTGGAGGAGGTGAGGATGCCGGGGCCGGAGGCCGCCACGACGCTCACGCGCACCCGCTTCCGCCGGCCCGTGCTGGAGGACGCGGTCTGCGACGCGAAGGCGGGCTGCCTCTACCCGAACAACGCCCGGATGCTGGTCGAGGCGCGCTCGAAGGGCTTCGGCAACGCGCTCGTGGCGGACGCGATGGGCAACGTCGCCGAGTCCGCGACGTCGAACGTGTTCATGGTCCGCGACGGCGTGGCGATGACCCCGATCGCCAACGGCACCTTCCTGTCGGGCATCACGCGGGCCCGGCACATCGAGCTGCTGCGCGCGGACGGCGTCGCCGTCGAGGAGCGGGTGCTCACCTTCGCCGACTTCGAGGCGGCGGACGAGGTGTTCCTCACGGGCAACCTCGCGAAGATCACCCCCGTCACGGCCTTCGACGACCGTCAGTACCAGGTCGGCCCCGTCGCCCGGCGCGCGCGGGAGCTGTACTGGGACTGGGCGCATTCCGGCTGAGGCGATCTCCCGACCGGGCGGCCGCCTGCCGTGGCGGCGGGCACTGTCCGCGCTGCCCCTCCTCGCCACGCTGGCGGGCCTCGTATGGATCCTCCAGGCGAACCCCCTCGCCGCGCCGCTGGCGGAGCGGAGCGCCGAGGGCATCCGCCTCGCGCTCGAGCGGGAGGTGGCCCGCCGGGCGACCCCGGCCTGGATCGAGGCCGCGCTGGCGGAGGCCGTCGCCGCGGAGGATGCCGACCGGGCCGCGATGCTCCTCGGCCTCGCCGCGGATCTGGGCCTGGAGACGCCCGCCGGGCTCCGGGACGACGCGCAGGCGCTGGTCGATGCCTCGGAGGGCCTCGC
>CAZWWR010000106.1:0-9282 GCA_964637265.1 uncultured Jannaschia sp. | reverse complement strand
GCGCGTGACCACCTCCCCCGGCGCGGGTCCGGCCGCGCGGTAGGCGCGCTCCGCCGTCTGCGTCCCGCCCGTCGCGCGCGCCCCGTCGCCGACCGTCAGCGCGTAGTCGAGCCGGTCGCCGCCGGTGACGCCGCCGGCGGTGTTCAGGAACACGATCTCGGGCGGCCCCTGGACCCGCGGGATCATCGCCTTCCCGCAGCCGGCCTGTCGGAGATCCCTCAGGACGGTCGCCCCGCCGGCGCGCACCAGCTCGACCGCTGCGGCGCCGGCCGCGCGCTGGAGGCGGGGCGTCGGGCTCATCCCGGTGGGCATAGCGCGCGCGTTGCCAAATCTCCACCGCTTGCGTATCGCCGGTCCATGCAGATCACCCTCCGCCGCCCGGACGACTGGCATCTCCACCTGCGCGACGGCGAGATGCTGCGCACGGTGGCGCCGGAGAGCCGGGACTTCGCGCGCGCGGTGATCATGCCGAACCTCGTGCCCCCCGTGGCGACCACCGGGCAGGCGCGGCTCTACGGCGAGCGGGTGCGCGCGGCGGGCGGTCCGGAGCCGCTTCTGACCCTCTACCTCACCGAGGAGACCGACCCGGCGGACGTGGTCGGCGGGCACGCGGAGGGGACGGTCTTCGCGGTGAAGCTCTACCCGGCCGGGGCCACGACCAACTCCGCCTCCGGCGTGCGCGACTTCGACCGCGTCCGCGGCGTGCTCGGGGCGATGGAGGAGGCGGGCGTTCCGCTCCTCGTCCACGGCGAGGTGACGGACCCGGAGGTCGACGTGTTCGACCGCGAGGCGGCGTTCCTTGAGCGGCGGCTCGAGCCCATCCGGCGGGCGCATCCGGGCCTGCGGATCACGCTGGAGCACGTGACCACGCGCGAGGGGGTGGAGTACGTCCGCGCCAACGGCCTCGGCGGCACGATCACCGTCCAGCACCTGATGATGGACCGGAACGACATGCTCGTCGGCGGGATGCGGCCGCATCTCTACTGCCTGCCCGTCCTCAAGCGGCGCGAGCATCGCGAGGCGCTCGTGGCCGCGGCGACGGGGGGGAAGGCGTGCTTCTTCCTCGGCACCGACAGCGCGCCCCACCCGCGCCACGCCAAGGAGGCGGCCTGCTGCGCGGCGGGGTGCTTCACCGCCCCGATCGCCCTGCCCTGCCTCGCCCACCTGTTCGAGGAGGCCGGGGCGCTCGACCGGCTCGAGGGCTTCGCGTCCCTCCACGGCCCCGCGCGCTACGGGCTCGCCCCGAACGAGGAGCGGATCACGCTGACGAAGGGCGCGCCCTGGGAGCCGCCGAGCGAGGTCGGCTCGGGGGACTGCTCGGTCACGGTGTTCGATCCCGGCCGCCCCCTGGAGTGGCGCGTCGAGCCGGCCCGGGCGGGATAGCGCCCCGTCGGCCCCGGGACCGGGCCGCGAGGCGGGCGGGGCGCGGCGGTTCGGTCCTCCCGCGGGTGTGCGCCCCGATCACCTGACGCCGTCCGGGGGCGGACGCGGTGCGCACGGCCTCGACGCTGCGCCTTCGTTCGGCGAGGGAGGAACATGTCGGCGCGTCGGCCGTCAGGCTCCCGCGTGCGCCGGGGGGTGCTGGGCGGGGCGCCGGACGGTGCGGACCCCCCGCGCGGGACCTCGAGCAGCGTCGCCCCGAACGCGGACGCACGCCGCATCCGACGCCCCCCGACGCCATGCTGCCTCACGCGGCGTCGGCACGAGTGTCCGCTCTCCGGGCCGGCGCCAGGCGGAACGAATGCCGCGAGAGGGCCGACGCGACGTGCCGACCCGCGGCCCCCTCGACTTCTGGCGCGGACGCCCCATCCTGACCCCGGAGGCCAGTGGCGGGTGGACCCGCACGCGAGAGCGGACGCGGCCGGGACAAGGCCGAGGAGTGCGGTGGCGACGACATCCTATCTGGAACTCTTCCTCGGGCGGCGCGACGTGCTCTCCGAGGAGGAACGCAGCATCCTCCGGGCCCTTCCTGCCGAGCGACGCGCCTTCGGGCACGGGGCGCAGATCGTGGCCGAGGGAAAGGCGCCGGAGGGCAGCTGCCTCCTCATCTCGGGAATGGCCATGCGCGCCCACCGTCTCGGCGGCTCCCAGAGGGTCGTGAGCGCCGTGCACGTCGCGGGCGATTTCATCGATCTGCACGCCACGTTCCTCGATCACCTCGACCATGACATCGTCGCGGTCGGGAGCTGCATCGTGGAGTTCATCGACGGCACGGAGATCGAGAGCATCACGAGGGAGCACCCGCACCTCACGCGTCTGCTCTGGCTCAGCACCCTGATCGACGCGAAGCTCCACCGGATGTGGATCGTCCTGCGGAGCGGCCTGCTCGCGCACAAGCGGATCGGCCACCTGATGTGCGAGCTCCACGCGAGGCTCTCGATCGTCGGGCTCGTCGAGGACGATCGGTTCGCCCTCCCGCTCGACCAGCGCGGGCTGGCGGAGGTGCTGGGCTACTCGGTCGTCCACACCAACAAGGCGGTGCAGACGTTGCGGGGCGAAGGGCTGCTGCACTGGGATCAGGGCCGCGTGCACCTGCCCGACCCGGAGGCGCTGGCGGCGTACTGCAACTTCGATCCGGCGTATCTCGAGTACAATCGCTGCCCCCGCTGAGGCACAACGTCGGCGCGAGATCCGCCGGGCCGGTGAGGTGCGGCCGCTTCGATCGCTTTCCCGCGTCGAGGGCAACCGGGACCTGTGGGCGCCGACACGCGGAGCCGGGCCGTGCGCCCACCCCGGGGTAGTTCGGGTGCGTGCACCGGTTCCTGCGCACGATCCGGCGGCCGATGCCGGGGAACAGGAGGAGCCGACTGGCGGGGCCGCCCGTCATCGGGGGCTACGGGAAGGTCCGGACGTGGGCGCGTTTCCTGCGGATTTGCCCGGCAGACCGCCCACCGTCGCCGCTGGCCCGGCAGGGGGCAAGGGAGGACGGCCTCGCCGGGTCGGAGCCTGACCCTGGCGAGCGGTTCGATCGCGAAGGACCCTACGCCTCTTTCGTCTGCCCCCTCAGGACCGGGAACTCCGGCACATCCGCTTCCGCCCCGGGCAGGTCCTCGCGCTGAATGGGTGGCGGAGAGCTAGCCCTCCCAAATCCGCCCCCGCATCCACGGCGATCCGGATGGCGGCCGGGTCGGGGCACGACCGGCCAGTGGCATAGACCGCGGCGCCGCACCAACGCGGCGCCATCGGCCCGCGCGGGCCAAGCGGGACGAGGTCGCAGACGCGCGTCGCCTCGCCGTCCAGACCCCGGGGGCACATGCGCATGAGCCTGCGAGACCACGGGACAGGCACACCCGTCCGGAGCAGCCGCCCTGCCACCGTGGAGGCGTCGGCGCACCGTCATGGAGGTTTGCCGGAAATGCCTAGCCGCGCGCCTCGCCGACCGCCGCCAGCCTGTCGAACAGGATCGCGAGGCCGTCGCGGTCCGCGTTGGCGAAAGCGATGCGGAGGGTCCGCTCGGCGCGGCCGTCGCCGCCCTCCTCTCGCCGGGGGCCGAACATCGTTCCGGGCAGGAGGAGCACCGAGGCCTCCTCGACGAGGCGCCGGGCCAGCGCGTCGCTCGCCTCGCGGAACGGGTGCTCGGCATAGGCGAAGTAGGCGCCGCAGCCCAGCAGCCGCCAGCCCGGCAGCCGCGCGAAGCCCTGGCGCATCGCGTCCCGGCGGCGGAGGATCTCGGCCCGCTCTTCCGAGAGCCATCCCCCGAGGTTCACCATTCCCCAGAGCGCGGCCCGCTGCCCGAGCCCGGTCGGGCAGATCGCCACCGTGTCGAGCCACTTCTCGAGCTCCGCGAGGCGCGCGGGCGAGGAGACGGCCGCGCCGACCCGGTGGCCCGTGAGGCGATAGGCCTTCGAGAAGCTGTAGAGCTGGATCACCACCTCGTCCCAGTCGGGATCGGCGAAGAGGTCGTGGGGCGGTCCGTCCTGCGCGTGGAAGTCGCGGTAGGTCTCGTCGAGGACGAGCGCGATCCCCCTGGAGCGGGCGAGGTCGCGGAAGGCCGCGAGGAGGGGGGCCGGGTACTCGACGCCTCCGGGGTTGTTCGGCGAGACGAGGACGATGGCGCGGGTGCGGTCGTCGATCAGCCGGGCTGCGGCCTCCGGGTCGGGCAGAAGATCGTCGGCGGTCGCGCAGCAGCGCGCCTCGATGCCCCCCATGTCGAGCCACATCTTGTGGTTGAAGTAGTAGGGCAGCGGAAGGATCGCGTTGTCGCCCCGACGTGCGAGCGTCGCCATCACGCCGGCGAAGGCCTGGTTGCAGCCCGAGGTGATGGCCACCTGCGCTGGCCGCACCTCTCCGCCGTAGGCCGACGTCCACTCGGCCGCGACCCGCTCTCGGAGCGCCGGCAGGCCGAGCACGGGGCCGTAGAGATGGGCCTGGGCGTCCTCCATGACGATCTCGGCCATCGCCCGGCGCATCGGCTCGGGCGGCGGATCGGCGGGCGCGGCCTGGGACAGGTTGAGGAGCGGCCGCCCGGTCGGGAAGACGGCTCCCTCGACCCAGCGCCGCGCCTCCATCACGGGCGGCTGGAAGGTCGCGGCCATGTCGGGGTTCAGGAGCACGGCGCAGGCTCCACCCGCAGGCGGCCGCGCGGGCGCCGTGCCCCCTTGACCGCCCGACCGCCAGCGCGGCCCGCCGCCGTCGCGGGGGCGATGCCGCACGGAGGCGACGGATCGCTCCCGGCCCGCGCCGCGGGGGGTGGGCCGGCCCGGCTCCGCCGCGCCACGCCTATGCGCCCACGGGGTTGGGGGGAGGCTCGCCCGCGGCGATGGCCTTCGCGTTGTCGAGGGCCATCCGACCCATCGCTTCCCGGACTTCGAGCGCCGCCGTCCCGAGATGCGGCAGCAGCGTCGCCGTGTCGAGCGCCCGCAGCGCATCCGGCACCTCCGGCTCGCGCTCGTAGACGTCGAGGCCGGCCCCGCCGATCCGCCCCGCCTCGAGGGCCGCGACGAGGGCGGCCTCGTCCACGACGTCCCCGCGCGCGACGTTGACGAGGATCCCGTGCGGGCGCATCGCCCCCAGTTCGGCCTCGCCGACGAGGTGGCGCGTCTCCGGTGTCGCGGCCACGGTCACGACCACGATGTCGGCCGCCCCGCAGACCTCCGAGACGGATCCGAGCTGCCGCGCGCCGTCGACGTCCCGCTCCGAGCGGTTCCAGAACACGACTTCCATGCAGAACCCGTCCCGGCAGCGGCGCGCGACGGCCTGCCCGATGCGGCCCATCCCGAGGATGCCCACCGTCTTTCCCGTCACGTGCAGGCCGAGCATCTGCGTCGGCGTCCAGCCTTCCCACCCGCCCGACCGCACGAGCCGCTCGCCGGCGCCGGCCCGCCGGGCCGTCATAAGGATGAGGGTGAGGGCGATGTCGGCGGTGGCGTCGGTCACGGCCCCCGGCGTGTTGGTGACGACGAGGCCCGCCTCCGACGCCGCCGCGACGTCGATATGGTTGTAGCCGACGCCGAAATTCGCCAGCCCCCTGCAGCGGATCGTCCCGGCCTCGGCGAAGGCCCGCGCGGAGAAGGCGTCGCCCAGCGTGGGGAGGATCACGTCCGCCTCGCGCAGCGCCCCGACGCATTCGGCATGCCCCATCGGCTCGTGGCTCGCGCGCAGGTCCACGTCGAAGGCCCGGCGGGCCTCCTCCATCACTCTGTCGGGCAGGGCGCGGGAGATCAGCAGCTTCAATGCATCCTCCCGCCGAGCGGCACCTCGGTTCCGTCGCAGACCGCGGCGTCGGGTTCGATCAGCACGACCTCCCCGTCCGCGTCGGGCACGCCGAGGACGAGGACCTCCGACATGAACGGCCCGATCTGGCGCGGGGGGAAGTTGACCACGGCGAGGACCCGGCGCCCGACGAGGCTCTCCGGCGTGTAGTGGCGCGTGATCTGGGCGGAGCTGCGCCGTTCGCCGATGCCGGGGCCGAAGTCGATCCAGAGCTTGATCGCCGGCTTCCGCGCCTCCGGGAAGGGCTCCGCCCGCAGGACGCGCCCCGTCCGGATGTCGACCTTCAGGAAGTCGTCGAAGCCGATCTCGCTCATCCCCGGAGTTCCCTGCTGCGCGCCGCCGCCGCCGCGACCGTGCGGCGCACGAGCGGCCCCAGCCCGCCCATCAGCTCCGCCAGCCCGGCCTCCGTCGTGCCGCCCGGCGAGGTCACGTTCCGCCGGAGGGCCGCCGGATCCTCCCCGCCCTCCGCCAGCGCGCCGGCGCCCGCCACCGTGGCGCGGGCGAGCCGCAGCGCCATCTCCCGGGGCAGCCCCTCCGCCTCGCCCGCCTCGGCGAGCGCCTCGATCATGTGGAACACGTAGGCCGGGCCCGAGCCCGACAGGCCGGTGACGGCATCCATCTGCGCCTCGTCCTCGAGCCTGACGACCTCGCCCACCGCGCCGAGCGCCGTCTCCGCGAGGGCGAGGTCGGCCTCCGTCGCCGCCGCGTTGCCGATCAGGGCCGTCACCCCGCGGCCCACGGCGGCGGGCGTGTTGGGCATCGCCCGCACGATCCTCGCCCCGGCCTCCCCGCCCAGCGCCTTCCCGAGCGCGCCGAGCGTCGTGCCTGCGGCGATCGAGACGAAGAGCGCGTCCAGCCCCCGGAGCGCGGGCAGCGCCTCCCCCATGAGCTGCGGCTTCACCGCGAGCAGCGCGAGGGCCGCGCGCGCCGGCACCGGCCCGCCGATCGTCACTCCCGTTTCCCTGAGCCAGGCGCTCGGCGCGGGCTCGAGAACCGTGACGGCGGACGCGGCGAGGCCCCGGTCGAGCCAGCCCGCCAGAAGGGCCGAGCCCATGCGTCCGCAGCCCAGCAGCAGCACGCCGCCCTCGTTCAGCTCATCCAACCCGGCCTCCTCCGCGCACGCCGGGAGCATAGACGGGGGCGCCCCCGCCGCAAGGCTCACGCCGTGCCGTAGGCCTCGCCGATCGCCACCTCCATCGCCGGCGCCGCCTCCCGGCCGCCCCAGCAGACGAGCTGGACGGCCGGGTAGAACCTCTCGGCCGTCAGCACCGCTTCCGCGATCATCGCGTTGACCTGCTCCGGCTGGGCGCAGGCGCCGCCGGACAGCGGCAGCCCGGCGCGCCACGCCATCGTCTTCTCCGCGCCCCACCAGACGAAGGCCCCGGTCCAGCAGTCCCCGTTGATCAGGTTCAGCAGCTCGGCCAGCCGGGGCTCGCTCTCGGCCGGGGGCTCCATCTTGAAGCAGCACACCAGCCGGAGCACCTCGTCGTGCTCCGACCACGCCAGCGTCACCGAGTACGTCCGCCACTGTCCCTCGACCGTCATCGCGATCTGATCGTCGCCGACGCGGTCGAAGGCCCAGTCCTGCGAACTCGCCACGGTCTCGACGAGGTCGATGGGATGCAGGTCGCCCGTCTCCGAGAAGCGCTCGCGCTGGTGCATGGTGCGTCCCTCCCGTCGGTCCCGGACGCGAATTTCCCACCGGGACCCCAAAATCTGGCTGCCGCGCCGAGGCGTGGCGGGACGCCATCCGCGCCCTACAAGATATGGTGGTGCCGAGTTTGGCCGCTGTAAAGCGGGGCCGACGGATCATCCACAGCTTATTGGCTCGGGACCGCCTGGCGGCTGCTTGTGTCCATCACGGCACTTTTTCCTCTGGGCCCCCCATTCTTGCCCTTTAGTCACGGCACTTTGCCCCTGGGACGCGAGTTCAATGGCTACGCGGTTCTTGGCCGGGTCGCCAAGCGGTCCCCCGAGGGCCGCTTCCGGCGACGCAGCGAGGTCAGACGATGGTGGTGGGGGTGATCACGACGGGATGGGGCCGGCGATCGATGCGCGCGCGGGGGCGACCTTCGCAGCGGCGATCTATAAGGAGACCCCGCAGGGTTCGGAGCCGTCCGACCGGGAGGGGCTTCTTGAGGATGCCGCCCCGGGCGGGCGGGCGATCGCGGCCCCCGCCGGCCAGGGCGCGGAGCTCAGAAGTCGCCTGCGCCCTCGTCTTTCGCCCCCTCGGTCGGCTCTGATGGCGTGATCGCCGCCCCTACGGCATCTGGTTTGCCAGGGTGGGTCAGCAGTGATCCACGAGGAGGGCGGTCACAGCAGGTACTACGTACAATGGGTTCTTTCACCCCCCACAGGACAAGCAGGACCAACTCTAACAACACTCATCAGGGATGTGATGGTCGGAGTGAGAGGATTCGAACCTCCGGCCCCTGCCTCCCGAAGACAGTGCTCTACCAGGCTGAGCTACACTCCGACGGGGCGTCCCTAGGCCCGTTTTCGGCCGGGGACAAGTGGTAGGCTGTCCGATCCGGAGGCGCATGCGGGGACGGGTGGGGCGGGGAAGGAGGAAGGTGCCCGCGGGACGCGGGTCGAGGCGGCGGGGTGGAGCCCGGCGAAACATGTCAGCTCCTGACGGGGCCTTCGGTTGACACGAGGGCCGGTCGACGGGGGCGCTGGAGAGCGGGTGGGGGGCCGGTTCGGACGGCCACGTCCCGCGGCGGGCGACGGAACGGGGCGGGAGGCGCTCGACATCGGCCGCGGTTGCGGTAAGGCCCGGCGGGGGAGGACCGAAGATGACAGCCGCCAACGCCGAGTTCGTCCGCCGCCTGCGCGCGCGGGAGCCCCTGCTGGGGGCGTTCCTCAAGACGCCGCACCCCATCCTGGTGGAGGTGCTGGGGCTGGCGGGGCTCGACTACGCCATCGTCGACTGCGAGCACGCCCCGTTCGGCCGGCACGAGGTCGACGCGATGATGCTGGCGGGCCGCGCCGCGGGGCTCGCGCTGCTCGTCCGGGTGCCGGGCGCGGAGGCGATCCTCGGCGCGCTCGACGCGGGGGCGGCCGGGGTCCTCGTGCCGCACGTGCGCAGCGCGGCGGAGGCCGAGGGGCTGGCGCGGGCCATGCGCTACGGCCCCGGCGGACGCGGATACGCCGGCACCACGCGGGCGGCCGGCTACGGCACGCGGCCGATGGGCGAGCATCTCGACCGCACCGCGGACGAGACGGCGCTGATCTGCCAGATCGAGGATCCGGAAGCCGTGCCCGAGGCCCACGCCATTGCCGGGGTCGACGGCGTGGACGGCCTCTTCGTGGGCCGCGCCGACCTCGCGGTGGGGGCCGGCGGGCGCAGCTTCTTCGACGAGGAGGCGGCGGAGCGGACGCGCCACGTTCTGGGCGCGCGGGGCTGCGCGACGGGGCTCTACGCCGCGCCGGGCGAGGACCTGGGCCCCCTGTTCGCCGCCGGGGCCACGATGATGACGGTGGGCTCCGAGCACACGATGCTGATGCGGGGCGCGGCGCTCGACCGGGAGGCGTTCGACGCCGAGCTGGCGGCGCGGGCGGCGGGCAGAG
>CAZWWR010000105.1:0-9343 GCA_964637265.1 uncultured Jannaschia sp. | reverse complement strand
AACCTCGCTTCGAGGAGTTTTTCATGCGCAGACAGCCTTTCAACGCCGCGGCTTTGGCCGCCCTCCTTCTCTCCACCACCGCCCTGACGGCCCGGTCGGAGACGCTCGTCTCCGCGAAGATTGCGGGCACGCCGCTGTCGGCGAGGAAGACGTCGCGGGCCCCCGCCTCGCGCACGACCGTCGCATCGACGAGCCGCCCTCTCGCGCCCGTCCACTTGCCCACGCCCCAGGGCAGCACGGCGAGCGCGCCGGCGGCGCGGATCTCCTCGAGGGTGGCTCCGAGCGGGCGACCGTCGGGCGGAGCGGCCGCGAGACCGAGTGCGTGCAGCTCGAGGCCCTCCGCCGTCACCACCTGTCGTCCGGCCACGACGGCGATCCGGGCGCCGTCCGCCCGTCGGGCGAGGCGGCTCTCCGGCTCGGCGGTGGGCGAGAGCGTCCAGCCGCCGGCGCGGGCGGGCAGGGCGGAGAAGGCGTCCAGGCCCGCTGTCTCGGTGAGACACAGGATTCCCGCGCGCCCCGGCCCCCAATGCGGCGCCATGTGCCGCGCCGCCGCCTCCAGGACGCGGGCGGGCTCCATGCCGGGATAGAGATGCACGTGGGCATCGACCGGGAACCGTTCGCCCGCCCGCCCGTCTCCACCGCCAGCCGCCGCGTTCGTCATCGCATTCTCGCCGCCCCGCGACGCCTGCGCGGCGCCGGCGGCACCCTAGGGCCGATCGGACGACTGCGCGAGCGGCCCCCGCGCGGGCGGGGCACATCGCGACCGTGGGGCCTCACCGGCCGCGACGGGCAGCCGCGACGGACAGCGCGGCCCCCGCCGCGAGGCCGGCGAGCGCCGCGAGGAGATCCTGGAGCGACGAGCTGCGCGAGAAGAGCCAGGCCTGCGCGACCTCGATTCCCGCGGCCAGGGCGAGGAGGCCCAGGAGCAGCGCGGCCGCCATCCGGCGCCGTGCTCCGGCCGTGGCCAGGGCGAGCATTCCCAAGGGCAGCCACAGGAGCGCCCCCTGCAGGTAATCGGTGGCCTGCCGATGGCCCGTGCCCAGCACCGCCAGCACGTGGTCGTTGCGGTAGGTCGCGGGGATCAGGCAGCTTCCCACGGCGAGCCCCTGCTCCACCTCCCGGGCCGAGGCGGCGGGGCATCGTCGGGCGAGGTGATAGACGGGGCCGTCCCCCGCATCCGCGAGGAGATCGCTCCCGGCCCACTGCATGCCTAGCCCGGCCACCTCCTCGGCGGAGAGCGCCCGGGCGTAGATCGCCGCGTCGAGGAGGTGGCCGCGCCAGGGGCGGTTGCCGGTGGTCTCGTTGCCGAACACCATGGGCATGTCCGGCGCCCAGCCCGCGAAGCCGCCCGCAGCGAGCCGCCGCTCCCCGGCGGGCGTGCCGTCCACGTAGAGGCGGAACGCCTCGCGGTCGTAGGTGGCGACGTAGAGCTGCGCGCGCCCCGGACGGACGACGCGCCCGCTCCGCGTGGCGGGGGCGGAGCCGTTGGCTCCGGTGGCCGGCGTGCGCAGACGCAGCTCGAGCCGGGCGCGTTCCTGGCCCAGGGTGAGGTTGCGGGAGGCGGGTCCCTCCGAGACCGAGACGATCCGCGCCGGCCCCTCCTGGAAGAGCCTGTCCGGGCGCGCCAGCACCGCGAGCGTGAGCCCGTCGGCGCCCGCCAGCGCCCGGGCGAGCGCCGGCCCTGCCTCCGGATCGAGCACCATCCCCTCCCGCGGGAAGGCGAACCCGGGCAGGTCTCGGACGATCCCGGCCCCGTTCGGGCAGAGCGTGCAGCGGGTCTGCACGTCGAACGGCCAAAGGCCGAGCGTCGTGACCACGTGCGAGAGGACGAGGAGCGCGGCTCCCGCCCTCCGCGTGCCGAGGGCGGGGCGGGGGGGCGCCCGGCGGGGGCCTCCTGCGGTCCCTCTTGCCATCCTCGCGGCTCCGCTTCGCTGCGCGTCCCGCCGACACTCCCCCATCGGACCCGTCCTGTTCCAGTCCCCGACATACGGGGCCGGCAGGGGCAGGCGCGCGGGGCGGCCCGGACGGAAGCGCCTGCGACAGCCCGCGATCCCCGGGCTCTCCCCGGCGTCCCGGCCCCCTCGGGCAGGGAGGGAGCCACCCGTATACGGCGCGGCCGGTCGCGCATGCCTGCGCCCGGCCTCGGCGGCTGACGCTCCGCCGGCACGGCTCCCGGCTCTCGAACTGTGTCCCCGAGGCCCGGATTCGGGCGTCCGGGCCGTCTCCGGCGCCTGTTCCGGGACGACGGGCGGGAGGAACGTTTGCCGGATCGCCTCGGGTCTGCGATAGAGGCGGGGCATATTGCCCACCGATTTCCAGCCCGGCCCGGTGCCGGGACGTCCATACTCATCAGGGGAGGCGGCCGCCGAGGCGGCCGACGCGATGCCATGAGCCCATCCACGGCCCCGCCGGAGATCTCCGTCTGCGTCCCCGTCTTCAACGAGGAAGAGAGCGTGGGTCCGCTGCATGCGGCGATCGTGGGGGCGCTGGAGCCGACGGGGCGGCCCTTCGAGATGGTGCTGGTGGACGATGGCAGCCGGGACGCGACGATTCCGCGGCTGCGGGCGATCTCGGCGCGGGATCCGCGCGTCGTGGTGGTGCGCTTCCGGCGCAACTTCGGCCAGACCTCGGCCATGCAGGCCGGGATCGACCACGCCCGCGGCCGCTACGTCGTGACGATGGACGGGGATCTGCAGAACGATCCGGCCGACATCCCGATGATGATCGCCGAGCTGGAGCGCGGCCACGACATCGTGGTCGGCTGGCGGGTCAAGCGGCAGGACAAGCTCCTCACCCGCAAGGTCCCCTCGCGCATCGCGAACTGGCTGATCGGCAAGGTCACCGGCCTGCCGATCCGCGACAACGGCTGCTCGCTGAAGGTGTACCGGGCCGAGGTGATCCGGCGGGTGCCGCTCTATTCCGACATGCACCGCTTCATCCCGGCCATGTCGATCCCGATGGGCGCGCGGGTGGCCGAGGTGGGCGTGCGCCACCACGCCCGGCTCTACGGCGAGTCGAAGTACGGGCTGTCGCGGATCTTCAAGGTCATGCTCGACCTGATGGTGATCCGCACCCTGCTGACCTTTGCCCGCCGGCCGCTGGCCCGCTTCTCGGCGCTCGCCGGCATCGCGCTCCTCCTCGCCATCGTGACGCTCGCCGCGATGGGCGGGGACGAGGCGATGGTGGTGCCGATGACGGTGGCGGGGCTGCTGGGCTCGACGGCGGCCTTCCTGCTGCTGCTGGGGCTCGTGACGGGCGCGATCTTCCAGACGGCCACGGCGCGGGCGCCCGGAGAGGCTCCGCGGGCGCTCCCCCGCGCCCGTGCCGTTCCTGTTCCTCTGCCCGAGGACCCGGGGCCTGACGATCCCGCGCCCCGTCGCCCCGAACGTCCGGCCGCCCCGCCGGCCGCCGGCCCGCTTTCGACCGTGACGTGACGCATTTCCCGGAGTTCCGATTGATGACCCAGACCGCCACCGCGCCCGATGTCCGATCCGGTCCCGCCAGCGCCGCCCACGCCCCTCCCGCCGAACGGCGGGCGGACGATGGGCCGGCGCGGGCGGAGCGCGGATCGGGCGCGCCCGAGCTGTCGGTGGTCGTCGCCACCGATGCGAGGGGCGGCGTCGCCCAGGCGATCGGCCGCTTCCGCGGACCCCTCGACGCGCAGGATGCCCCCTACGAGGTGGTCGTGGTCGCCGACGCCGCGCGGGCCGCGCAGATCGCCGAGCTGACCGCGCTCGCCGAGGACTGGCCGGAACTCTCGGTGATCGGCTTCCGCCCCTGGAATGGCGAGGACGCGGCGCTCTCCACCGCGCTCCGGCGCAGCTCGGGCGGACGCGTGCTGATCCTGCCGGGCTGGCCGCAGGTCGACCCCGCCGATCTGCCCCGCCTGCTCGAGGCGCTCGGTCCCCACGACATGGTCTCGGCGATGCGCGTGGAGGAGGGCGACGACGGCGCCCGGGGCAGGCTCCAGTCGCTACGCCAGGGTCTCTTCGCCCGGCTGCTGCGCCGGCTCTTCGGACGGGCGCCCTCCGACCCGTTCTGCCGCGTCCATCTGGGCCAGCGCGACACGGTCGAGGACGTGGCCGCCTTCGGCACGCGGCAGCACTTCCTGCCGGTGATCGCCGCGCAGCGCGGGCACGACGTGGCCGAGGCGCCGATGCGCCCCGCCCCGTCGGAGCAGGCCGGCGAGGCTCCTTACGTGTTCAAGCCGCTGGGCCATCTGCGCGCCCTGCTCGACGCGCTCACGCTCTACGTCGTGCTCACCTTCCTGCGCCGCCCGCTGCGCTTCTTCGGGGCGATCGGCCTGCCGCTCTTCGCGGCGGGGGCACTGATCACGGTCTGGCTCGTCGCGACGCGCCTCTTCGGCGACACGGCGCTCGCCGACCGGCCGGCGCTCATCTTCGCGGTGATGCTGGCGGTCCTGGGCGTGCAGATCATCGCCATCGGGCTCGTCGGCGAGATCATCGTGTTCTCGAATGCACGCCGCCTGAAGCAGTACGAGGTGGCCGAGATCATCACCTCCGGCGACCGCCCGGGCTGCCCGGGCGAGACGCCCGCAGCGGCTCCGGAAGCCGTCTCCGATCCGGTCACGGGCCCGACGGCCACATCGACCGCACGCTCGGACGGCGGATCGGAGGCGACGGGCGGAGCCGCGGCCTGAACGCCTCCGGCCGGGGGAAGACGGCCGGGTGACGACCTTGGCCCCGGCCGATCCCGCAAGGGCGGGGGGGATGAATCGGTCCCCGACCGCCTCCTTCGGCTAGCAGCGATTCGTCTGGACCCCCCGGAGGGTCGCGACCACGCTCAGGAAGCGTCCCGAGACCCCACCGAGACGAGGCGGATCGGCGGAAACTTGCGAATCGACTGTGCCGACATGCGTGCGGCGCGGTCGTCCCGCGGCTCCGCGCAGGGTCCTCCGCACCATACTTTCGAAATGATAGTTTAACGTTTCGGGACCGTGCGACCGCCGGAGGGGGCGGTCGGGCGTGTTCGGTACGCGCTTGGAAACGGCCGGTCGAGCCTCCGCGGCGATGGGCTCCCGGGTCGGAGGACCGTTCCGGGACAGCCCTCGGGCACGCGGCGCAAGACGTTGACGTCGCACGCCTCTAGAGGCCCCGGGCCGTGCGGGGCGCCCTCGACCGATACCGTCCGGGCAGGAGTGAACCCTTCGTTAACTGGGGGGAAATACTGTCCGTCAGTATCGTATTTGGTGCATACCCTTACCGGCCGCGTCGGAGCTCGCCCACCACGCGCAGGCAAGTCTCCCGTTAACCGTTCGTTTACGAATGGCGCCGAAGCCTGCACGCGTGCATCTAACCTAAGCGAGATTCCCCTTGACAAGCATTGGATCCCCCTCCGGCCCATCCGGCGGTGAAACGATCTTCGACTGGTTGTTCCGCACCTCCATGACCGGCGATCCCGATGGCTCGGGCGTCGTGATCGGCGTCGTCGACGACGGGTTCGACATCGACCATCCCTACTACGGCAGCCAGTACGACACCGGCATCGACTACGACTGGCGCGGCCGCGACAGCGATGCGTCGGGCGGCAACAACGACAGGCACGGCACCGCCGTTATGGGCGTCGCCCACGACTGGGCCCCGGGCGCCACGCTGACCGGCCTGCGCATCGGCTACAGCTCGAACGGCGGCCCGTCGCAATACGCCCGCGCCCTCGAGGACGCCGCGCGCTTCGACGTGGCCAACAACTCCTGGGGCTACGGCGGCTACTTCTCCGACAACTTCCGCAGCGCCGAGTTCGCGCCGATCGACGCCGCGCTGGAGCACGGCACGACCGTGGGGCGCGACGGGCTGGGCACCGTCTACGTCTTCGCGGCGGGCAATTCGGGGCGGTCCGGCAACGACGTCAACCACCACAACATCCAGAACGCGATCGAGACGATCGCCGTCGGCGCGCTCGCCGTCGACGGCGACGAGATCGCCCGCTTCTCCACCCCGGGCGCGGCGGTGCTCGTGAGCGCGCCGGGCGAGAAGATCGTCACCTCGGACCTGACGGGAAGTTCCGGCTACGCCTCGGGCGACACCGCCGTGATGAGCGGGACGTCCTTCTCGGCGCCGGCCGTGTCCGGCCTCGTGGCGCGGATGCTCGAGGTCAACCCCGACCTCGGCTGGCGCGACGTGCAGGAGATCCTGGCCTTCAGCGCGCGCCGCGTCGACACCGAGGCCGTGGAGGCGGAGTTCCAGGTCAACGGCGCCGAGGGCGCCAACGGCGGCGGGCTGCACACCAGCCGGGCCTTCGGCTTCGGGTCCGTCGACGCGCATGCCGCGATCCGCCTGGCCGAGAGCTGGTCGGACCAGAAGACCAGCGCCAACATGACCACCGTGCTCGCGGGCAGCTCCTCGCCGTCCCTCGCGGTGCCCGACATGGGCTCGGCCTCCGACAGCATCGAGGTCGACGAGGTGATGCGCGTCGAGCAGATCTCGGTCGACCTGCACGTGCGCCACGGCGACCGCGAGCAGATCACCGTGATCCTCGTCAGCCCGGACGGCACCGAGAGCGAGCTCATCAGCACGCCCGGCCGCGGCCCCGGCATGCTGGGCCGCACCAACACCTACAGCGACATCGACTTCATGGTGACGTCGAACGAGTTCTGGGGCGAGTCCGCGGAAGGCGAGTGGACGATCCGGGTCGAGGATCCCGAGGAGGGCTTCAGCGGGGAGCTGGTCTCCTGGAACCTCACGCTCCACGGCGACGCGGCTCCCGAGGGACGGCGCTTCGTCTACACCGACGCGTTCGCCGAGCTCGGCGCCACGGCCGGGCGGCGGGTGATCGAGGCGGGCGACGGGCCGGCCGGAAACGCCCCCGTCACCGTGAACGCCGCCGCTGTCACCTCCGACAGCCGGATCGACCTCGAGAGCGGAAGCACCATCGCCGGTCACATCGTGACCTATGCGGCGAGCGCCGTGCTGCGCGACGCGGTGGGCGGGGACGGCGACGACCGCCTCATGGGCACGGCGGACGCCAACGGCCTGGCCGGCGGGCGGGGCGACGACGAGATCTCGGGCCGGGCCGGCGACGACACGCTGGTCGGCGGCGCGGGCGACGACATGCTGGTCGGCGGCGCGGGCTCCGACACGATCGACGGCGGCGCCGGCTGGGACACGGCCGTGTTCGAGGCGCTCTGGGACGACGTGAGCTGGGCCTTCTCCTCCGGCTGGCTGGTGATCTCGGATCTGCTCACCGGCGCGGCCGACCGGCTGCGCGAGGTGGAGGCGCTCGAGTTCACCGACGGCTACGTCCTGGTGAGCGACCTGGACAATCCGGACGACGACGTGGACGTCTCCGACACGCCGCCCGACGATGTGGGCGGCACCACGATCTCGGACGTCTCCGAGCTCGACGGGCTCGTCGCCTGGCTCGACGCCTCCGCCGCGGGCGGGACCGTCGGGGGTCGGCTGGTGGACCTCTCGGGCCAGGGCAACGACGCCACGCTCGCCGCCGGCGACAGCGCCGAGCACGGCGCGGACGGCTGGCGCTTCGACGGCATCGACGCCTACGCCATCGCCAACTCCGACGCGCTCGACAGCGGCTCCCTCTATACGGGCAAGACCATCGCCCTCACCGTGGAGGCGGGCGCGGGCACCGGACGCGAGGTGATCTACGAGCAGGGCGGCACGGGCCGCGGCCTGTCGGTCTACACCGAGGGCGGCCAGCTCCACGTCGCGGGCTGGAGCCTGCACAAGTTCGACCTCTGGGGTCCGATCGGTCTGACGGCCGATCTCGCCCCCGGCGAACTGGCGGCCTTCGTGCTGCGTCTCGACGGCGTGGCCGGCACGCTCACCCTCGCGAAGGACGGCGTTGTGGTCGACCAGTCCGACCAGGCCGGCCACCTGCCGCGTCATGCCGACGGCATCGGCATCGGCGCCGTCAACGGCGCCTCGCTGGACGCGCAGGGCAACGACCTGTCCGGTACGTTCACCGGCACCCTGCTCGAGTTCGCGGCCTACGACCGCGCCCTCGACGACGGCGAGATGGAGGACGTCGGCGCGCACCTGGCCGGGAAATGGACGGGGGAGGCCCCCGTGATCCTGCCGCCGGACCCCGAGCCGCCCCTGCCGCCCGCGCCGGAGGTGGGCAGCGCCTCGGAACTCGACGGGCTGGTGGCCTGGTTCGACGTGGGCGCCGGCGGCGTCTCCGGGACCGGGGCCGACGGCCTGACCGGGGGCACCGCCACGCCGCGCTTGGTCGACCTGAGCGGCCAGGGCAACGACGCGGTCGCGGTGACCGGCTCGGCCGAGCTCACGGGGATCGGCGCCGACTCGGGCTGGGCCTTCGACGGCACCGACGCCTACGCGATCGCCAACGCGCCGGAACTCGACAGCGACCAGCTCTACGAGGGCAAGACCATCGCCCTCACCGTGGAGGCGGGCGCGGGCTCCGGGCGCGAGGTGATCTACGAGCAGGGCGGCACGGGCCGCGGCCTGTCGATCTACACCGAGGGCGGACAGGTCCACGCCGTAGGCTGGAGCCTCTACAAGATCGACGTCTGGGGCCCGGTGGCGCTCTCGGCCGACCTGGCGCCGGGCGAGCGCGCGGCGCTGGTCCTGCGGCTCGACGGCGAGGCGGGCACGCTCACCCTCGCGAAGGACGGCGTGGTGGTCGACGAGAGCTCCGAGGCCGGCCGCCTGCCGCGCCACGCCGACGGCATCGGCATCGGCGCCGTGAACGGCGCCTCGCGGGACGCGCAGGGCAACGACCTGTCCGGCACGTTCACCGGCACCCTGCTCGAGCTCGCCGCCTACGACCGTGCGCTCGACGACGCGGAGATGGCGGGGCTGGGCGACCACCTCGCCGTGAAGTGGGGCACCGACGTCTCGGATGGCCAGTCCGAGGGCATGGACCCCTGGGGCGGCGTGGTCGATCCGGACGCGCCGTTCTTCGTCGCGGACGACATGGTCTTCTCCGCGGAGGAGCCCGGATACGTCGGCGAGAGCGTCAACGACGTGCCCGTGGCCGATCACATGGCTCAGGTGCTCTTCCTCGACGAGGTGATCTGAGCCGGCCGGACGGCCCGAGGAGCCAAAGGGACGGCCCCTGTCAGGGCCGTCCCCGCAGGAAGCGCAGCGCCGCCGCCGCCCCCCCGAGGCGGCGGCGGTGTCGTGCCGCGTAGAGCAGCGAGACCGGCCCGGCCCAGGGCCCGAAGACCCGCCCGAGCACCGCGCGCCGGGCCGCGAGGATCCGCGGATCCGACCAGTCGTCGCCGGTCGACGGCCCCTCGTGGCGGCCCGTCACCACCGGCAGGCCGCGGGCCCGCAGCCCGGCGGCCAGCGCGTCGGCCACGAACACGTAGTCCTCCCCCGAGGGGTGCGGCCCGCCCACCCCG
>CAZWWR010000104.1:0-9405 GCA_964637265.1 uncultured Jannaschia sp. | reverse complement strand
GAACGCGTTGGTGGAGAGCATGTGGACCTCGTCCACGATGTAGACCTTGTAGCGCGCCGAGGCGGCGCGGTAGCGCACGCCGTCGATGATCTCGCGCACGTCGTCGACGCCGGTGTTCGAGGCCGCGTCCATCTCCAGCACGTCCACGTGCCGCCCCGCCGCGATCGCCCGGCAGGGCTCGCACACGCCGCAGGGCTCCGTGGTCGGCCTCCCGGTGCCGTCCGGCCCGACGCAGTTGAGCCCCTTGGCGACAATCCGGGCGGTCGTCGTCTTGCCGGTGCCGCGGATGCCCGTGAGGATGAACGCCTGCGCGATGCGGTCCATGCGGAACGCATTGCGCAGCGCCCGGACCATCGCCTCCTGACCCTTGAGGTCGGCGAAGGTGCGGGGCCGGTACTTGCGGGCAAGCACCTGGTAGGCGGTGTCGGATTCGCTGCTCACCGGCGCAGGCTATGCCCCGCGACGGCCGGAATCCACCGCGATCAGATCGCCCAGAGGATGGCCCCCACCGCGACGGCGCAGACGGAGAACAGGATCGACATGACCGTGAAGGTGCGGCTGTCCTGCGGCTCCGCGGCGTGGGAATCGAGCCGCACCTGCGCCTTGCAGGCCTGCCGCCGGGCCGACCAGAAGATCAGCAGCGCGCCCAGGATGAACAGCGTGGCCACCGACTTGGCGATCCAGGCGAGGTCGGCCTCGTCGAACACCGCCCGCAGGCCGACCGCCACGGCGATGGCGGCCATGCCGGTGCGCAGCCAGCCGGCGAAGGTGCGCTCGTTGGCCATGACCGTGCGGTCCTCGGCCCAGTCCGTGCGCGCCTCGGCCCAGTCGGTCTTCTTGTCCTGATCGGCGCTGTGATCCTTCATGAAGCCCCCAACGCGGCAGCCGCCACTTGGTTGCGCGCGTCCTACCCGCATCGCCCGGCCGCGCTATCTACGATGACCTAGCGTCAACCAAGGGGAAGCCCGGCCATGCCATCGATCGAAATCCAGGTGCTCCGGGACGTGTTCGACGACGAGGAGAAGGGCCGCATCATCCGCGGCGTCACCGCCGCCTTCGGCGAGGTCGCCGGGCCCGGGATCGCCGCCGGCACCTCCGTGCGGATCGTCGAGGTCGCCAGCGGCGCCTGGGGCTACGGCGGCGAGGTGCTCACCACGGACGACGCCCGCCGCATGCGCGACGGTTGAGGCAGCGCCGGCGAGGTCCGGGCGGACGTGTCGTCGCTCGGTGAACGGAATGGGAGGTCGCCAAGCTCCCTACTAACAAGCGCCCGAGCGAAAAAAGCCGCAGGATGCTTTACACTGTGCGGGTCAAGTATTCTTTGAAGTTGTCTTGTTGTCTGCTAGCTAACGCCAACTGCGGGATGCAACCGTTACAAGAAATAAACGACGTGTAGGGATTTCTCCTCTAAGGGTGCTCCAACTGTCTGGCAGAACTAAGAGGCAGCATATTGTGCCGCGATTCTATCTGAGCAAATTTTGTGATCAAGAGGGGATTATCTGGACTTATGGAGGCGAAACTGAACCGCGCAGGGGTAACCCTGAGGCCACTGCCGTCGAGACAAACTTTTACAGCCCTATTGGTGTGGACGGTAAGAGATTTGATGAAGCTGAAGAGTTTCTCGCAAGAATTGAGGGCGATGCAGCGCCACTCTGGGGCGATCTATGCGCAGGAAAAGTACTAGTCGGCGAGGATCGTGGACGCATTGCTCTGTTTCTCGCTGCTCAATAGTTGCGCTCGCCCTCTAGCGTTCGAGCTGGTGCTGAGATGATGGGTTTACTCGCGCATCAAATGGCTCGGCTCATCGCTACCAATAAACACGCCCACAATCAGTCTATCAATGAATACGAATTAGAGATCGGCGAAAAAGTTCCGCCCGAAGAACGCGAGAGGATGCGGGAATTTATGAAGAATCCAAACAACTTTTCAGTAGACGTCCAGCGTTCGGCTGGGCTGCCGGTGCTGGGCGGCATGGGGAATCTCGCAGATATCTTCTTGAGTATGAAGTGGGTGGTTGGACGCAGTAAGGATCAACATTTGATCACATCGGATAGCCCGGTTACACGGATTTCCGACCCAACGACATACCATACAGTGTACGGAGACGGTGCTTTCGTCAACAGGACAGTAAGGATTAGCTTCCCACTTACACCGACTCGACTAATTGAATTGACATGGCGAGGGGAGGAAAGAGAGCGGGTCGTCGAAGTACCAAGAGCAATGGCTCGGAGATTTAATGGGATCAGGGCGGCGCAGGCCGAGCGTTTTGTGTATGCTTCAAAAAGAGACCCGGGCATAACGAAGCTTTGCAGAAAGTGGCTGGGGCGAGAGAAGCCGACTAAGATTGCTCTGGGCAACGATAAGCCCTCTATTCAAGTAAAGCGGAAACTATAGTAGGGAGCATCCTTCTTAAGCTACTACATCTGCAGAAAGCGCTGCATCCAGATTTTCGGTCTACAGGCAGGCATTTGCCGCGGGACCACGCCCCCGGCGGCTCGGGCTCGCCTTATCGCGCGACGGGCTCTTCAGGCCGAGGGGGCCTCCGCGACCGAAGACATCCCTGCAGTAAACCGCGTGACCGATCCGGGAAACGGGTGAGGGACCGGACAGCGACCCAGGCGGAATTCGTTGTGGCTGCTGCCTTCCGGCCCTGACCAGGTTGGCGAAGCGCCTGCCCGCGCCGGTCCCTCGCCTTCCAGATAGCGGCCCTGTGGCGGGCCTGCAAGCGGCCCTGCACGCGGGGCCGCCTGCCCAAGGAACGGGCAACGGCGGGGCGGGTGCCTACTTGCGCGGCATTCGCGGCCGGTGCAGCCTTCCGCCCCGGAGGCCCGTCTGGCCCCCTCCGGTGCCCTTCGTCCACGCAGTGCCGGATCGATGACGCGCCCCGCCAGAGGGCCGCAACCGCAGGGGAGCCCCATGTTCCATCGCCCG
The DNA here is from genome assembly GCA_964637265.1 of uncultured Jannaschia sp. Classification (GTDB taxonomy): domain Bacteria; phylum Pseudomonadota; class Alphaproteobacteria; order Rhodobacterales; family Rhodobacteraceae; genus Jannaschia. Next base: position 6,474 of record CAZWWR010000104.1, on the reverse strand, counting down.
CCCGTCCTCCACCCGCCCGTCCTCCACTCGCCCGTTCTCGGCCCGTCCCTCCTCGGCGAGGCCGACCTCGGCCCGACCGACATCCGCCCGTCCGGCCCCCGACCCTCCGCGCTCCGCCTGGCCGCCCTCGCGGTGTCCGCGGCGCTGGCCGTCGCGCTCGCCGGGCCGGCGCTCTCCCAGGACGACGCGGCGGAGGTGCCCTTCGCGCTCGACTGGAAGTTCGAGGGACCGTCGGCGCCCTACTTCCTCGCCATCGACGAGGGGCATTTCGCCGAGGCCGGGATGGAGGTGGAGATCGCCGCCGGCCAGGGCTCGCTCGACGCGATCCCGAAGGTGGCGACGGGCGCCTTCCCGGTGGGCTTCGCCGACATCAACAGCCTGATGAAGTTCCTCGACCAGAACCCCGGCGCGCCGGTGACGGCGGTGATGATGGTCTACGACAAGCCGCCCTTCGCGGTGGTCGGCCGGGTGAGCCGGGGCGTGTCCGGGCCCGCGGATCTCGAGGGCAAGGTGCTCGGCGCCCCGCCGCCCGACGGCGCCTGGGCGCAGTTCCCGATCTTCGCCGCCGAGACGGGGCTCGACACCGAGGCGATCACCGTGGAGCCGGTGGGCTTCCCCACCCGCGAGCCGATGCTGGCGCAGGGCGAGGTCGACGCGGTGACGGGCTTCTCCTTCTCGTCCTTCCTCAACCTCTCGCGGCTCGGCGTGCCCGAGGACGACATCTCGGTGATCCTGATGGCCGATCACGGGGTCGAGCTCTACGGCAACGCGATCATCGCCAACACCGACTGGGCGGCCGAGAACCCCGACCTGCTGCGCGCCTTCCTCGCCGCCGTGGCCGAGGGCTGGCGGGGCGCGATCGCCGATCCCGACGCGGCCATCGCCGCGCTGGTCGAGCGCAACCCGGCCGCCGATGCCGAGCTCGAGAAGCGCCGGCTGGAGCTCGCCGTGGAGGGCAACGTGATGACGGAGGCGGTGGCCGCGAACGGCTTCGGCACGGTCGACCCCGAGCGCATGGCCCGCGCCATCGAGCAGACGGGGCTCGTCTACGAGTGGCAGGGGGAGCCCGACGCCTCGCTCTACTTCGACGGCTCCTACCTGCCCGAGGGCGGGTTCGAGCTGGGCGGCTGAGCCCCGCTTCCGGCATCGGGAGGGCGCCTGCCCGGGTTGCCCCGTTTCGTGCAATCCGGGAACGGGCCCTCCGAGAGTTGCCCCGGAATGTGAAGATGTCGGGAAACGGAGGCCCCGCCCCATGATCGAGCTCATCGCCATCCGCGGCGTCCGCCACGCCTACGAGACCGCCGCCGGGCCGCTCCCCGTGCTCGACGGGCTCGAGATCTCCGTCCCCGAAGGCGGCTTCGTCGCCGTCGTCGGGCCGTCGGGCTGCGGCAAGTCCACGCTGACCCGGCTCGTGGCGGGGCTGATGAAGCCCGACGAGGGCGAGGTCTGGCTTCACGGCGAGCGGGTCCGCGGGCCGCGCCCCACGGTCGGCATGGCGTTCCAGAACCCCGTGCTCCTCGAATGGCGCACCATCCTCGACAACGTGATCCTGCCGCTCGAGATCGTGCCGACGCGCACCACCCGCGCCCAGAAGGAGGAGCGCGCGCGCTACCTGCTGTCGCTCGTGGGCCTCGAGGGCTTCGAGGACAAGCGCCCCTCGGAGCTCTCGGGCGGGATGCGCCAGCGCGCCTCGCTCTGCCGGGCGCTGGCGCACAGGCCCGAGGTGCTGATCCTCGACGAGCCCTTCGGCGCGCTCGACGCCTTCACCCGCGAGGATCTCTGGCAGACGATGCACGACGTGAAGGCCCGCGAGCCCTTTACCGGCGTGCTCATCACCCACGACCTGCGCGAGGCGATCTTCCTCGCGGATCAGGTCGTCGTGCTCTCCGGGCGCCCGGCGCGGACGCAGCACGTGATGGACATCCCCCGAAGCGGCGCGCCCACGCTCGACGATCTCTACACCGCGGAGGCGGCCGAGCGGCTCAACGTGCTGCGCCACGAGATCGAGCGTGCGCAGGGGCGGCTGCCCGAGCCAGCGCCCGGCCCAGCCCCCGCCGCGCCGCCGCCGCCCGGCTCCGCCGCGCAGGCCACCGCATGAGAGAGGGGCGCCCGTGACCGAGACCTTCGTGCCCAAGCCCGTGAGCGCCCCCGCCGAGGCGCAGGGCGCCCGGCGCCGCGCGCCGTGGCTTTCCCGCGGGGTGGTGGCGCCGCTAGTCGCCGTGATCGTGTTCCTCGCGCTGTGGGAGGCGCTCGTCTGGGTCAACGGCTGGCCCGACTTCGTGATGGCCTCCCCGTCGGACCTGCTGCCCGCCTACGCCCGCTACTGGGATCTGTTCCTCGTGATGGGCTGGCAGACGCTCTGGCGCACGGTGGTGGGCCTGCTGCTCGCGGTGGTGGTGGGCGTCGGGCTGGGCATGGTGATGGGCTTCTCGCGCACCATGCGCGACGCTCTCTACCCGCTGCTGGTGGGCTTCAACGCCATCCCCAAGGCCACCGTCGTGCCCATCGTGGCGCTGCTCTTCGTGGGCCAGCACGACTTCAACACCGTGCTCATCGCCTTCATGATCTCCTTCTTCCCGATCGCCGTCTCGGTCTCGATCGGCCTGTCCACGCTGGAGCCGGAGTACCGCGACATCCTCCGCGCGCTTGGCGCCTCGCAGGCCACGATCTTCTGGAAGATCGCCCTGCCCAAGACGCTGCCCGAGTTCTTCGGCGCGCTGAAGGTGGCCGTCACCCTCGCCTTCATCGGCACCAACCTGATGGAGATCGTCTCCCCCCACGGCCGCGGGCTCGGCGCGCTGTTCGATTCGGGGCGGACGAACAGCGACTACCCGCTGATGTTCGCCGTCCTCATCGCCTTGGCCTTCCTCGGGATCGTCCTCTACTACGTGGTCGTCTGGCTGGAGCGGACCTTCGCCGGATGGGCCGAACGGGGCGGCTGACGCGCCTCGCGGACGGCGGCCTAACCGGCGCGGCGGTGTCGGCTGCAGCTACAGACGGCCTGCCTTAGGCGATCCCGCCCGGTGCCGGCCCACGGACCCGAGCCGGCACCGGCCTCGTGGAACGCGGTGTGGGCGGGGACCGGAGAGCGTCCGGCGGGCGGGCATGTCGCGGGGCCGTGCGCGGGCGAGGGTCCCGGACGGTCGGGCGCATGCCGGCGCCCGCAGCGTCATCGGGCTCGGCCGGCCGGACGATCCAGGGGCCCGGGGGCCTCCGGGGAGATTGCTAGTGTCCCTCTCCTGCGCGCGTCAGGCCTGCGGCAGGAGGAACCGGGCGATCTCGCCGGCCACCTCCTCCGGGATCTCCTCCGCCATGAAGTGGCTCGCGGCGACCGCGCGTCCCTCGACGCGCTCTGCCCGGAGCCGCCAGAGCGCCAGCGGGTCGAAGCAGCGCCCGACCGCGCCCCGCTCGGCCCAGAGCACCCGGAGCGGCATGGGCAGGCGGGCCGCCCCGTCGGCGTCGTCATGCGCGACGTCGATCGACGCCGCGGCGCGGTAGTCCTCGCAGGAGGCGTGGATCGCCTCGGGCGTCCACCGGGCGAGGTACTCCGCCATCGCCTCGGGCGCGAAGGGGTCGCCCCCGGCCTGGGCGATGCATTTCGCGCGCCAGTAGCCCTCCGGATCGGCGCCGATCATGCGCTCGGGCAGGGGCGCGGGGCGGGTGAGGAAGAACCAGTGCCAGTAGGTCTCCGCGAAGGCCCGGTTGGTGCCCTGCAGCATCTCGCGGGTGGGCGCGATGTCGAGGACCAGCAGGGCCCCCACCCGGTCCGGCGCGTCCATCGCGAGCCGGTGCGCCACCCGCGCGCCGCGGTCGTGCGCCGCCACTAGGAACCGCCCGTGCCCGAGCGCGTCCATCGCCGCCAGGAGATCGCCCGCCATGGCGCGCTTCGACATCTGCGCGTGGTCCGCCTCGTCCGGGGCCTGCCCCGAGCGCCCGTAGCCGCGCAGGTCGGGCACCACGAGCTCGAAGCAGTCGGCGAGCCGGGGGGCCACCCGATGCCACATCGCCCCGGTCTGGGGGTAGCCGTGCAGGAGCAGCAGCGGCGGCGCCCCCCGCCGCCCGCCGAGCCGCGCGAAGACCCCGGCACCCGCGCCGGGCAGGGTGCGCTCCTCGAATCCGTCGAACATGGTCTTCCTCCGAATTGCCTTTCCGGCCGCATCCGTGCTCTATCGCCGCACACCCGGACGCAGAAGAGCGGCCCCGCCGCCACCGATCCGGGCCATGCCAAGGGAGGCACCGAATGAAGTTCCTGACGATCACGCTGGCCGCCACGACGGCGCTGGCATCCGCGACCATCGCCACCGCACAGGAGGATCGCGAGGGCTGGCCCGAGAGCTTCACCCTCGCCACGGCCAGCCAGGGCGGCACCTACTTCGCCTACGGCTCGGGCTGGGCCAACCTCGTGGCCGAGGAGCTTGGCGTGTCCGGCGGCGCCGAGGTGACCGGCGGGCCGATCCAGAACATGGCCCTCGTGCATACCGGCGAGGTCCAGTTCGGGATGACCACGATGGGCCCCGCGGCCGAGGCGCTCTCGGGCAACAACCCGATCGCGCCGGGCATGCAGATGACCAACGCCTGCGCCATGTTCCCGATGTACGAGACGCCGTTCTCGATCACCACGCTGGCCTCCTCGGGCATCGGCAGCATCTCGGACATCCCCGACGGCGCGCGCATCGGCTTCGGGCCGGCGGGCTCGACCTCGGACACCTACTTCCCCCAGATGCTCGAGACGCTCGGCGTGAACTTCGAGCGCCGCAACGGCGGCTGGTCCGATCTCGGCGGCCAGCTCCAGGACGGCCTGCTCGACGTGATCGCCTTCGCCGCGGGCATCCCCGTCCCGGCGGTGAGCCAGCTCGAGGTGCAGACGGACGTCAACATCATCGAGTTCAGCGACGAGGAGAAGGCGCAGGTGCTGGAGGCGTTCCCCGTGGCCGCCTTCATGATTCCGTCCGACACCTACACCACGCTGGAGGAGGACGCGAACGCCGTCTCCATGTGGAACTTCGCGGTGGCCAACTGCGAGCTGCCCGCCTCCTTCGTGAAGGCCGTGGTCGACACGGTCATGTCCGACAACGAGCGCATGATGGGCATCCACCAGGCCTCCCGCCAGACCCTGCCGGAGCACTGGGACAAGAACGAGGTGCTCAAGTGGCACCCCGGCGCGGCCGAGTGGTTCACCGAGAACGCCGGCGCGGAGATCCCGGCCGACATGATCCACGGATCCTGACGGCCCGCGGGTCGGCGCGTGTCGCGGGTGTCTGACACCTGCGGCGTCACGGCGCCTCACCTCCAGGCCGCGCCCGGTCCCAAGGGGCGCGGCCTTCGTGTATCAGGGGAGCAGAGGCGCGAGGGAACGGCACATGGCTGATCAGCGACGGCCCGGCGAAGGCATCACGGATCGGGGGGAGCCGGGAGGGCTCGACCCGCGGCTGGAGGCGGACGCGGCGGTCGGCCCTGCCGAGCGCGAGGCGGCGGGCGCCTCCGGCGAGGGGCCCGTCCTCGCGGAGGGCGTCGACGAGGAGGCGGTCGAGGGCAACCGGCGGCTCTTCGAGGGCTGGCGCTACCTGCTGGTCGCCGGCTTCGCCACGCTCTACGCCGCCTTCCACATGGCCGCGCTGAACGGCCTGTCGCTCTCCGGCCTCACGGGCATCGACATCGGCTTCCTGCCCCGCTTCCCCATCGAGACCTGGAACTTCCGCATCGTCCACGTCGCCGGCGCGCTGGCGCTGGGCTTCCTCCTCTTCGCGGCCACCCCCTTCCGGGACGACGCCGGCGACGGGCCGGGCTGGCTGCGCTGGGGGGCGCTGGCGCTCCTCGTGCCGGCGCTCGTGTCGCTGGGCACCGCCTTCCAGTTCATCGGCATGATCGGCTCGGGCGAGCTGCCGGAGATGGGCGGGCTGATCAGCTGGGCCTCCTTCGCCGGAACCGATCTCTACGCGCAGGAGATCTGGTGGTTCGGCGTGCCGCTGCTCGTGGCCACCTTCGGGGCCATCGTGCTCGGATGGCTGGAGAAGCGGGAGCGGGGGCGCTTCGCGGGCTCCGACATCGTCATGGCCGTCTGCGCCGTGATCCCGGCGGTCTACCTCGTGGCGATCTACGGCACCGGCGCGCGCAACTCCGTCGGCACGCCCTTCGTGCCCATCGGCGTGGCCTTCGCGGCCACCGCGAGCTGCGCGCTCATCCTCGAACTCACGCGCCGCGTCGCGGGGCTGGCGCTCGTGATCATCACCGGCGTCTTCCTCGTCTACACCTTCACCGCGCACCTCCTGCCCGGCATCCTCGCGGTGCAGAACCCCTACGACTGGCACCGCTTCTTCGGCTTCGTCTACACGGACGCGGGCGTGCTCGGGCCGACCACGGCCGTCTCGTCGACCTACATCATCCTCTTCATCATCTTCGCCGCCTTCCTGCAGGCGTCGAAGGTGGGCGACTACTTCGTCAACTTCGCCTTCGCGGCCGCGGGGCGCGCGCGGG
>CAZWWR010000103.1:1594-9412 GCA_964637265.1 uncultured Jannaschia sp. | reverse complement strand
CGACCTCGCGGAGGCCCGCGCCGCGGCGGGGGAGCGGGCGGATCTCGAGGAGGAGGTCGCAAGGCTCCGCGATGCCCTGGCCTCCGCGCGCGCCGGCGAGGCGGATCTGCGCGGCAGGCTCCTCACCCTCCGGGGCGAGGCCGAGGACGAGGCGGCGCGGCGGGCGGCGCTCCTCGAGCGGGCCCGCGCGGAGCTGGCCACGGTCGAGGAGGAGCGCGAGGAGTCGCTGCGCGACGCGGCGCTGCTCAACCGTCAGCTCAGGGCCCTGCGCGATCAGCTCGCCGACGTGCGTGCGCTTCTGGCCGACAGCGAGGCCCGGGGCGAGGCCGCACGGGAGGAGGCCGCGGAGCTCGGCGGCGCGCTCGACGACGCGCTGGCCCGCGTGGCTCTCGAGGAGCGCCGGCGCGCCGACCTCGAAGCGGCCGAGCGCGTGCGCCTGGAAGAGGAGGCGCGCGAGCTGCGGGCCTACCGTTCGGAGTTCTTCGGCCGGCTGAGCCGGCTCCTCGCCGGGCGGGAGGGGGTCGAGGTGGTCGGCGACCGCTTCGTATTCTCCTCGGAGGTCCTGTTCGACACCGGCGAGGCGACGCTGCAGCCCGAGGGGCGCGAGCAGATCGCCGCGGTGGCCCAGCTCATCCTCGACATCGCAGCCGAGATCCCCGCCGAGGTGGACTGGGTGCTGCGGGTGGACGGGCACACGGACGACCAGCCCCTCTCGGGCACGGGGCGCTTCCGCGACAACTGGGAGCTCAGCCAGGGCCGCGCGCTCTCGGTCGTGCGCTACATGGTCGACGAGCTCGGCGTGCCGCCCCGGCGCCTCGCCGCCACGGGTTTCGGCGAGTTCCGGCCCATCGACCCGTCGCCCACGCCCGAGGCCCGTGCCCGCAACCGGAGGATCGAGCTCAAGCTGACGGAGCGGTGACGCGGGCGGGGGGACCGCCCATGATGCGGCCCGCTTGAACTGCCCTCGCCCGGGAAGGGGGCCTGCAGGTCCCTCTCCCGCGCCGATGCCACATGTGCGCGCCGAACCGCGCCGATGCGTCCGCCCGGGGTTGTCGGCGCACGGGAGGCGTGCGGGGCCTCCGATAAGGTTTGCTCCGATGCGCCGTGGCGTCTAAATGATTGATCACACGCTCCGGAATCGCGATTTCGGTCGGTGCGGCGCGTCGCGGCTGGAGGTTTGGTCATGCAGGTCGATCACGGGGAGGATACCCGGTGCGCGGCCGCGGGCGAGGCACCGTCGCAAGGCGACCGGGAGTCGGACGCCGTCATCCGGGACACGGGCCGCCTAGGCGACCTAGGCCGCTCGGGCCTCCTCGACGGCGTGCCCGAGGCGGTCTTCGACGATGCGGTTCGCCTCGCCTCGCGTCTGCTGCAGGTTCCCGTCGGTCTGCTCTCGCTGGTCACGAAGGACCGGCAGGTGTTCAAGGCGCAGCATGGCCTCACTGGCTGGGCGGCGGAGGAAGGGGGGACGCCCCTCACCCACTCCTTCTGCCAGCATGTCGTCTCCAGCGGCGAGGCGCTCCGGGTCGAGGACGCACGCAGCGACCGGCGGGTGCGAGGCAACCTCGCGGTGCGCGATCTCGACGTGATCGCCTATCTGGGCGTCCCGGTGCGGGCGCCGGGCGGCGCGGTGCTCGGCTCCTTCTGCGCCATCGACGGCAGGCCGCGCGGGTGGAGCGACGAGGATCGCGAGACGCTGCAGACCATCGCCCGCGGCATCGAGAGCGAGATCGCGCTGCGGCTCGCGCTGCGCGACGTCGCCGACGAGCGGGAGCGGTTGAGAACCGTTCTCGACGAGCTTCCGGTCGGCGTGGCCGTCGCTTCCGTCCCCGACGGGCGGATCGAACTGGTCAACTCGACCGGCGAACGGCTCCTCGCCGACGAGATCGACGTCGAGAACCAGCGCGACTACGCGCGCCTCGGCGCGCAGCATTCCGACGGGAGACGCTACCGCCCCGAGGATTATCCTCTCGTGCGCACCGCGGTCTCCGGGGAGGCGATCGAGAACGAGCCGCTGATCTACCGGCGCGGGGACGGGGAGCTCATCGACCTCGAGGTCAGTTCCCGACGCATCCCCACGGTTCCACCGAGCGCCGTCGCGACGTTCGTCGACGTGGCCGAGCGCAACCGCGCGCGCGCAGCCGCCGCGGCAAGCGAGGCCAAGCTGCGGCATGCGCTCGAGGCATCGGCCGACGGGATCTTCGTGCTCGACCGGGAGTGGCGCTTCACCTTCCTCAACGATGCGGCGCGGAAGATGATTGCCGGAGGGCGGGATCTCGAGGGCCTCGTCATCTGGGACGTGTTCCCCGAGGCGGTGGGCGGCCCGCTCTGGACCTCCTACCGGGAGGCGATGACGCTGGGCGAGCCACGTCGGGCGGAGCAGCACTACGCGCCGCTCGACGCCTGGTTCGAGGCCCGCTCCTACCCGGACGAGGAGGGGCTCACCGTCTACTTCCGCGACGTCACCGAGCAGCGGCGGGCCGAGGATGCACGTCAGATCCTCGTGCAGGAACTGAACCACAGGGTGAAGAACCTGTTCGCCGTGGTCTCCGGAATGGTCGGGATGACGGCGCGCGCGACGAGCACCTCCGAGCAGATGGCCGAGGCCCTGCGCGGGAGGATCGCGGCGCTCGCCCGGGCCCACGACCTGATCCGCCCGGCGGTCGCGCGGGAGGACCAGAGCCGCCCGAGAGCGACGCTGCAGGCCCTGCTCTCGGCGATCTTAGAGCCTCATCTGAGCCATGCATCCGATCTCGTGGAGTTCAGGGGCCCGGCGGTGACGCTCGGCGCGGGCGGCATGACGAGCGTCTCGCTCGTCGTCCACGAGCTCGCCACGAACGCCGCCAAGTACGGAGCCCTTTCCGTCCCGGACGGTGCGCTCTCGGTCACCTGGGTCGTCCGGGACGAGCGGCTCGAGGTCCTATGGAACGAGACGGTTGGTCGCGCAGACGCACCGTCCGCCGCGGCACCGGGGTTCGGCTCCCGTCTGATCGAGATGAGTGTCGAGGCGCAGATGCGCGGCACGATCGAGCGCGAATGGACGCCGCAGGGCCTGCGCGTCCGTCTCGCCGTGCCATTGGAGAGCGTCCAAAGGTGAGCGAAGCGGGCGGGAGCGGGGTCGACGCTCGCGGATGCACAGGGGGCCATGCGCCGGTGCCGCGGCCCCCTGTCCCGGAACGCGTGACTGCGCGGCGTGCGACCGCCGGGTTGGCATTGCGGGTGCTAGGGGTTCTGTACCAACCATCGCGCGGGAGGATTCGGAGACCGCTGGTTCGCCTGTACCCATCGGAGAGAACCTGACCGGGATAGTCTGCCGAGCCTAGGAAGGCCCTGCGTCCCGGTTTCCCTCCGCCCAGCGGCGGGTCGCGATGCGTCGATCGGGAGCCGGAAAGAGCATGGTCCGACCGGACTCGCACCAGCGATCCCCCAATCGATGGGTGGGAAGACAAGCCCATCCGCCCGAAGGCCCGGGGCTCAACCCTGCTGGACGGCCGCATTGCTACTTGGGGCGGCTCCTACGGCCGGCGGACGATCCGGTTGACGTGACCCATCTTCCGGCCGGGGCGGGCCTCGCCCTTCCCGTAGAGGTGGACCTGCGCGCCCGGTTCGCCCAGCAGGGCCGGAACGCGATCGACGTCCCCACCGATCAGGTTCTCCATCACCACGTCCGCATGGCGGCTCCCGTCTCCCAGTGGGTGGCCGGTCACCGCGCGGACGTGAGTCTCGAACTGGTCCACCGCACAGCCGAGCTGCGTCCAGTGGCCCGAATTGTGGACCCGGGGGGCAATCTCGTTCACCAGAAGCCCTTCCGGCGCCACGAAGAGCTCCACTCCCATCACGCCCACGTAGTCGAGGGCCGTGGCGATGCGCCCGGCGACCAGCACGGCGTCCTGCAGCACGCGGGCGGCGAGGGGGGCGGGCACGCGCGTTTCGCGGAGAATGCCCGCCTCGTGCCGGTTCAGTCCCGGGTCGTAGGCCACGACCTCACCGGAGAGGCTGCGCGCCACGATCACGCTGATCTCCGCCGAGAAGGCGACGTGGCCCTCGAGGAGCGCTGGCGCGCCTTCCATCGCGGCGAGGGCCGCGTCGGCGTCCTCCGGGGCGTCCAGCCGGGCCTGCCCCTTGCCATCGTAGCCAAGCCGGCGCGTCTTCAGGCGGGCGGGCGTCCCGATCTCCTCCAGTGCGGCGGCGAGCGAGGCGGTGTCGTCCACGGGGGCGAAGGGCGCGGTGGCGAGGCCCAGCCCGATGAGGAAGCGTTTCTCCGTGAGCCGGTCGCCACTCGTCTCCAGCGCGCGTCGCCCTGGGCGGACGGGGCGGCGGGCCTCGAGCAGGTCGAGGGCCGATGGCGGTATGTTCTCGAACTCGTAGGTCACGGCGTCGACCGCGTCGGCGAAGCGGGTCAGCGCGGCCTCGTCCCCGTAGGACGCCCGCGTCCAGGCATGCGACACGTCCGCCGCGGGGGCCGGCCCCGGCTCGAAGACATGCGTCCGGTAGCCCAGCCGTGCGGCCGCCATGGCCAGCATCCGCCCGAGCTGGCCGCCGCCGAGGATGCCCAGCGTCGCCCCGGGCGCCAGCGCCGTCATTCCGGGGCGTCCGGGATCGAGGCAGACAGGGCCGCGCGCCAGGCGTCGAGCCGTTCGGCGAGGGCCGGGTCCGAGAGGGCGAGGATCGAGGCGGCCATGAGCCCGGCATTGGCGGCCCCGCCGATGGCCATGGTGGCCACGGGGTAGCCGCGCGGCATCTGCACGATGGAGAGGAGCGAATCCATGCCCTTGAGCGCGCGGGTCTCGACCGGCACGCCGATCACCGGAAGCCGCGTCTTGGAAGCGAGCATCCCCGGCAGGTGCGCCGCCCCTCCGGCCCCCGCCACGATCACGCGCACGCCCCGGGCGGCCGCCTCCGCCGGATAGGACCAGAGCCGGTCGGGCGTGCGGTGCGCCGAGACGATCCGCGTCTCGTGGGGGACGTCCAGCTCCCCGAGGATCGCGGCCGCGGCCTCCATCGTGGGCCAGTCCGAGCGCGAGCCCATGACGATCCCCGCTGCCGGGGACGGAGGGGCGCTCATGCGATGATGTCCGGGGTCAGCTCGTCCTCGATCCGGGCGATGCGGTCCTTGAGCTGCAGCTTCTGCTTCTTCAGGCGACGGATCGTCAGCATGTCGGCCCGCGCCTCCGACTGCAGCGCGGAGATCGCCTCGTCGAGGTCGCGGTGCTCCCTGCGGAGGATGTCGAGCTTAACGCGGAGGACCTCCTCGTGGCTCATCTCGGCGGGCGGCTCGGACACGCTCATCTCCCTCGGTCGCCCGCTTCGCCACGGACCGGAGGCCCGTGCGCTCGCGCACGTTCGAACCCCTGATACACGGGGGGCGGCGCGGCCCGCAACTTGTCCGGGCGGGCGGGGCTTCCCATATCCTCAACCAAGCGCCGGTGCCGGAACCGGGCCGGCGCGGACGGATCGCTGCAGACAGGACCCGGCAGACATGACCAAGCTATCCTTCGGGACGCATCCCTTCCTCCTGGGCTTCGACGAGCTCGAGCGGCTGGTGGAGCGCACCGCGCGCACCTCCTCCGAGGGCTATCCGCCCTACAACATCGAGCAGACCGGCGAGGCGGGGTTCCGCATCACCCTGGCCGTGGCCGGGTTCGCCGAGGAGGATCTCACGATCACCCTCGAGGACAGGCAGCTCGTGGTCCGTGGCAAGTCGAAGGACGACCCCACCCGCGTCTATCTGCACCGGGGCATAGCGGCCCGTCAGTTCCAGCGCGCCTTCGTCCTTGCGGACGGAGTGGAGGTGGGCGGCGCACGGCTCGAGAACGGCCTGCTCCACGTCGACCTGAACCGATCCGTCCCCGAGAACGTTGTCCAGACGATCCGCATCGATACGGGCCGATCCGAACCGGGCCGTGACGCGACCGGTGGGGGGCGTTGAAGCACCAGAGCAAGGAGGCTTTGTCATGGCCCATATGACCGACATCGACAGCATGGCCCGCTCCCTCGTCTACGTGCGCAAGGTGCAGGTGTCCGACCTTCCCCAGGCCGTGCAGGACGAGGCCCGCGAGGGGGGGCTCGACGAGCTGTACGCGCTGCATCGCCCGGACGGCGAGCAGGTCGCGCTGGTTGGCGACCGCAAGCTTGCCTTCAACCTCGCCAGGCAGAACGACCTCAACCCGGTCAGCGTCCACTGACGCCTGTGTCTTGGCTCGTGAGTAGAGCCAACGCTTGCCTGAAGTGATCCAGAAGCTGGCCTGCGATGGTGCAGGTCGTCGATCGGGCCGGTCAGGTCACGTATGGGCGCGCGCGTGATGTGCCCGGGAATTGCTTCCGAAGACCGAACCCCCAAGGATCTTAAAAGCTTATCCACGTTCCAGCGGTGTATGACGCCTGCATCGCCGTGCGGTGTGGGTCTCGCTCTCCCGAGGTCTCCTGATCCACGATGGGGCGGCATGCCGTCTCGTCAGGATTGCCCCGGTAGCCGGCTTCCTAGGCCATCCGCGCGCATCACCGGATGAGCGATCCCTGCACAAACCTTGATCGTCGTTTCGCCGCTCCGGCCCGACACGCCATTGCGAAAAAATTTAACCGTCTGGACAAATCCTTCCCCTGTGGCACGGTGCTGCGGACCTTACAGGGGGGAACCACATGACCGAGGCGATGCGGCTTGACGGGGTGCGGGCGGGCCGGCTCGGGCCGGAGCAGCTGGCCGAGAACTTCGGCGACCTCCACCCGCGTTTCGAGCCGCACGAGGCGGTCGTCGCGGCGGATCGGTGCTACTTCTGCTACGACGCGCCCTGCGTCGCGGCCTGCCCGACCGAGATCGACATCCCGCTCTTCATCCGCCAGATCCAGGCGGGGCAGCCGGAGAGCGCGGCGAGGACGATCTTCGATCAGAACATCCTGGGCGGCATGTGCGCCCGCGTCTGCCCCGTCGAGACACTCTGCCAGGAAGCCTGCGTGCGCGAGTCGGCGGAGGGCAAGCCCGTCGAGATCGGGCGGCTGCAGCGCTACGCGACGGACGCGCTGATGGAGGAGGGGCACCCCTACGCGCGGGCGCCCTCCACCGGCAGGCGCGTCGCCGTCGTAGGCGCGGGGCCGGCCGGTCTCGCCTGCGCGCACCGCCTTGCCATGCACGGCCACGACGTGACGATCTTCGACGCACGGCCCAAGCCCGGCGGTCTCAACGAGTACGGGATCGCCGCCTACAAGACGCCCGAGGGCTATGCGCAGGCGGAAGTCGACTGGCTGCTCGGCATCGGCGGGATCACCGTCGAGCAGGGCCGCGCCGTCGGGCCGGACCTTCCGCTCTCCACGCTCCGGGAGGAGTTCGACGCGGTGTTCCTGGGGCTCGGGCTCACGGGCGTGGGCGCGCTGGGGATCGAGGGCGAGGGGCTCGCGGGCACCGAGAACGCCGTCGACTTCATCGCCGCCCTGCGCCAGCAGGAAGATCTGACGCAGCTGCCCATCGGGCGGCATGTCGTCGTCATCGGCGGCGGCATGACGGCCGTGGACGCAGCCGTGCAGTCGAAGCTGCTCGGCGCGGAGACCGTCACGATCGCCTATCGCCGCGACCGCGCCGCCATGCCCGCCTCGCGCTGGGAGCAGGATCTGGCCGCCTCCCGGGGCGTGCGGCTGATGTTCGGCGTGGCCCCCCGGGCACTCCACGGCGAGGGGCGGCTGCGCGAGGTCGAGCTGGACTATCTCGTTGCGGGGCTCGAGCCGACGGGCGAGACGGTGCGCCTGCCCGCGGACCAGCTCTTCCGCGCCATCGGCCAGAAGCTGGAGGTCGTCGAGGGGCTGCGGACCGAGGGCGGCAAGATCGCC
>CAZWWR010000103.1:0-1584 GCA_964637265.1 uncultured Jannaschia sp. | reverse complement strand
GGCGCGGGCCGCACCTCGCTCGACGGGGTCTGGGCCGGCGGCGACTGCGCCGCGGGCGGCGAGGACCTCACCGTGACTGCCGTGGCCGAGGGCCGCGACGCGGCCGAGGACATCCATGCCGCGCTCACGGGCGGCACCCCCGCGCCCACGGGCGCCGAGACGGGCGAGGCGGCGCGCACGTGACGTCCGCTGGCGGGAGGGGGCCCGGCGCCATATCTGCCCCCTGTCGGGCCGGGGCTGCATTCCGCGGCGGCCCTCGCCGGGGGCCGCATGATCGACGCCGTGCTCGAGTTCGTCTCGGAGAACCGCTACTGGGCCGCCCCGGTGGCGTTCCTCTGCGCCTTCGGGGAGACGCTCGTCCTCGTCTCCGCCGTGGTTCCGGCCACCGGCGTGATACTCGGTGCGGGCGCGCTGACGGTGGCCGGTGTCGTGGATTTCTGGCCCCTCTTCTGGGGCGGCTGGCTCGGCTCCATAGCGGGCTCGCTCGCCTCGTGGGCGATCGGACGGTGCTTCGGACCGGCGCTGCTGCGCCGCCGCCGGGTGCGGGCGCGCATCGGCACGTCCACCATCCTGCGCGCCCAGCGCCTGATGCGGCGCTGGGGGGCGCCCATGGTGGCCGCGGGGCATGTGACGGGGCCGCTGCGCTCGATCTCCTTCGCGCTCGCGGGGTTGGCCGCCATGCCGCTCCGGCTCTTCCTGCCGATGACGATGCTGGGTGCCGTGGTCTGGGCCTGGGCGATCCCCACCGCGGGGGCGCTGGGCGGGACGGTGCTCGACGCGCTGCTGTCTCTCGTGTGAGGAAGCGGGCATGACAGTAACCGACAAGCAAGTCAGGGTCGCGCTCGATCAGATCGCCATCCTCGAGGATCCGCGCAAGCTGCGCGCACTCATGAAGAACGCCCGGACGCGAGGGGCGCCCGACGTCGAGACCGCCGCACGTCGGCGGCTCAGCCTCGTGCTGGCGCAGGATCGCCCGGACGCCGCCGAGCCCGACAGCGTCGAGGAGGCCCTCTGGCAGGCGGTGCACGCGATCGAGGAGATCCGGAGCGAGGACGCCGGGAAGACGATCCGCCTGAGCTATCTCCGCCGCGACATCGAGAAGCTCGGCGTCGTGGCCGCGCTCGACAAGCTCGTCTCGAAGCCCGGCCCGAGCGAGCGCTACGACGACCTTATGGCGCGGGGTCTGCCCGAACTGACGGCGGAGGCCGTCGTCCTGCGCTTCTCCGACTCGTTCAGCGATGACGCCGTCGCACGCGCGCGGGAGCGGCTCGAAGCGCCGGACGGCACCACCACCCCGTGAGGGCAGCGTTCCAGGGAGAGACGATGGCCGACCTTTCGACCGACTTCGTGGGGATCAAGTCCCCCAACCCGTTCTGGCTGGCCTCCGCGCCGCCGACCGACAAGGAATACAACGTCCGGCGCGCCTTCGAGGCGGGCTGGGGCGGCGTGGTGTGGAAGACGCTGGGGATGGACCCGCCCATCGTCAACGTGAACGGACCCCGCTACGGCGTCGTGCACGGGCCAGACCGGCGGGTGCTGGGGCTGAACAACATCGAGCTGATCACCGACCGGCCGCTCGACGTG
>CAZWWR010000102.1:0-9521 GCA_964637265.1 uncultured Jannaschia sp. | reverse complement strand
AGGGCAAGAAGATGGCCGGCCACATGGGCGCCGCCCGCGTGACCACGCAGAACCTCGTCGTCGTCCGCACCGACAGCGACCGCGGCCTCATCATGGTCCGCGGCTCGGTGCCCGGCTCCAAGGGCGCCTGGGTCACGATCAAGGACGCGGTCAAGAAGCCCGTGCCCGAGAACGTGATCCTTCCCGCGGCGCTGGCCTCCGCCCGCCGCGAGGCCCAGCGCCTCGCCGAGGAGGCCGCGGCCCAGGCCGAGGCCGAGGCGAAGGCCGCCGAGGAGGCGCGTCTCGCCGAGGAGGCCGCCGCACAGGAGGCCGCCCTCAAGGAGGCCGAGGCCGAGATCGCCGAGGAGAAGGCCGACACGGACAACTCCGACGCCAAGCCCGAAGGGGACAAGGAATGAAGCTCGACGTCATCACCCTGGATGGCGCCAGCGCGGGCGAGGTGGAGCTCTCGGACGAGCTCTTCGGCCTCGAGCCCCGCCGCGACATCCTCCACCGCGTCGTCCGCTGGCAGCGCAACAAGGCCCAAGCGGGCACGCACAAGGTCAAGACGCGCTCGGAGACGAGCTACTCGACCAAGAAGATCGTCCGCCAGAAGGGATCGGGCGGCGCGCGCCACGGCTCGCGCAACGCGCCCATCTTCCGCGGCGGCGGCATCTACAAGGGCCCGACGCCCCGCTCCCACGCCCACGACCTGCCCAAGAAGGTCCGCAAGCTGGGCCTCAAGCATGCGCTGTCGGCGAAGGCCCAGGGCGGCCAGCTCGTGATCCTCGACGCGGCCACCTCCGAGGGCAAGACCGGCGCGCTCGCGCGTCAGCTCGCCGGCCTCGGCTGGAAGCGCGCGCTGGTGATCGACGGGCCCGAGGTGAACGAGGGCTTCCGCCGCGCCGCGGCCAACCTCGGCACGCTCGACGTCCTGCCCTCCCAGGGCGCCAACGTCATGGACATCCTCAAGCGCGACACCCTGGTGATCACGCGCGCGGGTGTCGAAGCCTTGCAGGAGCGTCTGAAATGAGCGCCACCCCGCAGCACTACGACACCATCCGCCGCCCGGTGATCACCGAGAAGGCCACCATGGCCTCCGAGACCGGCGCCGTCGTCTTCGAGGTCGCCACCGACGCCACCAAGCCCCAGGTCAAGGCCGCCGTCGAGGCGCTGTTCGGCGTCAAGGTGAAGGCGGTGAACACGGTCCTCGCCAAGGGCAAGACCAAGCGCTTCCGCGGCATCCGCGGGCGTAGGGCCGACGTGAAGAAGGCCTACGTGACGTTGGAGGAAGGGAACACCATCGACGTGACGACGGGGCTCTGAGGGGTCCGGATCGCGTAAGTTTGGGGGCCCTGCTGGAAACGGCGGGGCCCTCTTGGCGTCTGGACCAATAGTGGGGAACTGAAGTTGACGATCACTCCGCAGAACTAACTTGCAGAATCGATTGATCCAAAACGCGGTCCATGCATCTCATTTTTCAGCTTGGAGCGGGAATCCTGATGACAACATCTGCATACTCCCTCTACTTTGTGTTCGACGGAATCCTACGCAGCGGTGCCGACGATAAGCAGTTTTTAACTGGAGTGGCGGAAGTGGCAGGATTGGAAGACTCGGGAACACATCGCGAAAGCGTTGGTTATATCCTAAGAAAGTTTGAAGATATAGAATCTGACATAGCTGATTTGCCAATTGAGGAAGACGATAAAAACCACTTGTTGAGCTTCCTGGCGCCGTTCCGTCATGTAAAGTCACTGGCTCATGTTCACATGACTATCGGGGGCGCCAAGAAACAATTTCTCCAGGATGGACATATCAAGGGGTTTAGAACCATCCATCTAGCTCTTAAGGGGCACGTAACTGAACAGAACGTCGAATCTAAACAGGCGTCTCGCCTTGCACAGAATTTTCGAGACATCGCTCAGGAGATCTCCCATTGTGAGTTTCCCTCTGATCTGCAAAGGGCCCTGCTTAGAAGAGTTTTGAAGATCGCTTCGATCCTTGAGCACTTTAGCATTTTTGGATCGGAAATGTTAAAGGAGGAGCTAGAAGGCCTAGTCGGGGCTATGATTGTTCATCCACAGCCGGAGGGCTCAAAGACCGGAACCGCATACAGAAAGTTAGCGGGCTTTGCATTAGCAGGTTTAGGTCTGCTAGCTTCTGCCGACATGGGTCTAAAGCATAGTCTTTCCATCATGGGCAATGTGGCCAAATTGGAAGAGCTGATTTCTGGAAGAATGGCGAATAGGGACGGCGAAGATTAGCATGCGCAGGGTGGGCGACACCTTACCGCTTCGTTAGTAGCGATACCGCACCTGCGCCACCTCCAGTGCCTGCCCCTCCCCCGACCCCGTCACCCACCACACCGTCCGATGCTCCGGCGTGATCCGGCGGGACCCCCAGCCGGAGAGGTCGCCGCGCGGCGGCTCGGGCCTGCCGATCCCCT
The DNA here is from genome assembly GCA_964637265.1 of uncultured Jannaschia sp. Lineage (GTDB taxonomy): Bacteria > Pseudomonadota > Alphaproteobacteria > Rhodobacterales > Rhodobacteraceae > Jannaschia. The sequence goes on along the minus strand of CAZWWR010000102.1, from coordinate 7,096 downwards.
CGAACGGCGTCCGCCGGGCCTCCTTGATCAGCTCGTTGATGCGCCGGAACGTCTTCGGGTCGGTGCGGCGCCAGTGAAGGTCGACCTCCCACGCCCCGTCAGCGGAGAGCGGCTTCATCGTCGATCAGGTCCCGCGCCGTCCCCCCGCCCGCGCCGAGCTGCGCCACCGCCGTCCGCAGCCGCGCCGCGTTGGCCGGCGACGGGAGCAGGTGCAGCGTCTCCTGGATCGCGTCCCACTCCGCCTTGCCGACGACGACCACCGCCTCCTGCCCCGACCGGGCGACGACCGTCTCCGTCCTGTCGGCCACCGCGCGGTCCATGACCGCCCTCGGTCCTCCGCGTGTCGATCCGATCCACGACACTCTTCGGCTACCCCCATCCGGGGGCCGGGTGTCCGCCCTGCAGTCCCTGCCGGGCGGCGCGCCCGCCCCCCGGGCCGAACGTCACGACCAACGTCACGACGTCCGTCACGACCACGGTCACGACCTCCGTCGCCCCCGACTCCGACCCCGCTATCGGGGGTCGTCCGGATGCCCCCTGGCGTCGCTCGGCGCCACGCCTCCGGCTCTAGCGCAGGTCCCGCCGAACGGGCCGACCTGCCCGACGGCTCGAAAGACTCCGGCGCGCGAGCGGCGGGAGTCGGCCGCGCTCACCGGGTCACCAACCCGCCCGACAGGTTCACCACTTAGGTCGCCTGATCGGGGATGCCGGACGGGCCCGCAGCGGGCGATCACGCGGCCGGAGGCGGCGGTGTCCGCCCTCGCCCGCTCCGGCACGCGGCCCAACCCGCGCGCGCCCGGGGCCGGGTGGGGCATGGAGGCGACGGCGCGGGCGGCGTCCCCGGCGCCGCGGATCCGGGGGAAGCAGGCGCCCTCCTTGCCCGCGTCGAATAACGCCTGGACCGCCGCCTCGCCACGGACGGAACCCGCTCAAGGGACCGCCGTGCGCGGGCTCGGGGGGCGGCGCGGGGGGCCGGCGTCCCCCCTAGCGGACCATAGGGTATGCGCCGGTGCTCATCCCACGACGCGCACGATGTTGCGCCAGTCGAACGTCACCCTCAAGAGGAAATCATGGTAGCCGGCGCTTCCCCGGAGACCGTCATATGCCTTCTCGATCGAGTCCATCGACGGGTATCCGACCGTGAGCAGCCGCTTGCCCGCGTCCGATCCCGTCATCAGCGTGCCGTAGCGCAGGATCATCGCGCCGGCCTTCTCGAAATGCGGGATCTCGGCACGCAGCTCGTCGAGCATCGGGCCGTCCGAGCGCCAGCGCGCGATGACGGCATAGGCGGGGGCGTCGCCCGACGGGTCGGACAGGCCGACATGCTCGTTCCTGACGATGTTCCGAAGTTTGACCTCGAAGCCCTCGGTCGCGACGAGGTCCGCATAGGTCTGCGAGCGCGTGTAATGGGCGAAGGCGGCCTCGATCCCGCTCAGCTCGGCGTAGCTCTGATAGAGGATGACGCGGCCGCTATGCTCGCCGGTCGCGACGATGCCGTAGCGGGTCGAGACGGAGCCCGCCTCCGTGCGCAGCTCCTCGGCGAGCGTGCCGAGGCCCTCGAGGAACGGCTTCTGCGCGGCGATGGGCACGCTGCCGACGGTAATCATGGTGTAGGCGGCAAAGGACATCTGGAACCTCTTCGAATGGGCCGGCGGGCCGGCAGGGTGCCCCGGAGGGCGTGAACGCGTCGCGCGGGGGCTCGGCCCTCGCCGATCCGGCGGCGGGAGGCGTCGGGGTCGGACCGGCCGAGCGAGCGGAGGGCGCCATCCGCCTCGTCGGGATCCGGCTCCTCCCAGCCCCCGGCGCGCACGAAGGCGTCAGGGCGGAGATCGCTCGGGGCCCCGCGCGGCGCGCGAGGTCGCAAGGCAGGATGGGATCGGGGGACCCGGCGCAGGACGATCTGGCCTGTGCGGAGGACTTCGCGCGCCACCCCCGAGCACCGCGCGTGGCCGTGACGGCGTACCCCGGCTTCACATCCACCGGCGGCTCCGACAGGCGTCTTCCGTGATCGTCCATGCATCCCCCTTCGGACGGGTCCTGCGGCCCTGCGGTCAGACGAAACTGGCGATCTGCACTGCCGTAGCGTAAGCTTCTCCTTGCCCCCATGTGGCACGAAACGGCCCGAAGATTCCCGAAAGGAGGGTAATTCAGTTAAGGAAGAAGGTGTTGCAAAGAGGTTCGGGCCCCTGCCGGGCGGCGGCGTGCTGGCGATCAACGGCGTCCGATACGATCCTGCGTCCCGCAGGCTGACCGACGAGGCGGGCACCGCCGTCGCGCTGCGGCCGCAGGCGGTGGAGGTCCTGCACCATCTCGCGATCCGCCGGGGGCGGACCGTCTCACGGCACGATCTCATGCAGGCGGTCTGGCCCGACGTGGCGGTGACCGACGACAGTCTGGTCCAGTGCATCGCCGACATCCGCCGTGCGATCGGCGAGGGCGCGCGCGAGGCGCTCCAGACCTTCCCGAAGAAGGGCTACCGGCTCAACGCCGAGGTGGTGGGCGAGCCGGTCGGGCAGGCGAGGACGGCGGAGCGCGGGCCTGCGGTCCGTCTCGTTGCGGCGGGTCTCGTGCTCGTGCTGCTGGTCGCGGCGGTCCTGGTGCCGCCCGCGCTGCGCCGCGCGCCGGAGGACCCGCGGATCGTCGTGCTCCCCTTCGTCGATCCGGAGGGGGATCCGCGGCTCGTGCGTCTCGGACGGGGGCTTTCGGTCGATATCGCCGGCGGGCTGGCGGGGACGCCCGGGCTTGGCGTGATCGGGGCGGAGAGCGCGTTCCGGGCGTCGGGCATGCCGCTTGCCGAGGTGGTGGACTGGCTCGACACGGCCTTCGTGCTCGACGGGAGCATCGAGGCGGAGGGCGAGGCGCTGTCGATCTCGGCGCGCCTGACCGACGGGGCGCGGGGCGAGCTTCTGTGGAGCGAGCGCTGGACGCGGCCGGCGGCCGACTACGTCACGCTGCGCGACGAGATCGGGGCCCGCGTGGGCGCAAGCATCATGGGGCATTTCTGGTTCGGCGCGATCAACCTGGCGCTCCACGAGCGGGCCCGGGCCAAGCCGCGCTACCGGCTCGACTCCTACGAGGAGTATCTGCTGGGCATCGAGAAAATCCGCTGGACGGCCGGAGACTGTGCCGAGGCGCTCGGACATTTCCGCCGTGCCGTGGAGCTCGAGCCGGGCTACGCGCGCGCCTGGATGATGATCGGATCGATGCTGCAATGGATCGGCGACGTGAGCCCCGAGCCGGAGCGCCGCGCGCTGCACGCACAGAGCCACGAGGCCTTCAGGACGGCCTACCTGCACGCGCCGAACGACGCCATCGTGCAGCTGACCGTGTCGATCGTGCATCTCGAGGAGGGCAGCCCGGCCGCGGCGCGCCGTGCGGTGCTGCGCGCGCTGGATCTCGCGCCCAACGACGCGGACGTGCTCGCTTTGACGGCGTGGCAGGCGCTCTCTGTCGGGCTCGCGGGGGAGGAGCCGCTCGAATGGGCGCGCCGGGCGATCGCGCTCAATCCCAAGGGGCCGCCCTGGCACCGCCTCGGGCTGGGGATCGCGGCGTTCCTGGCGGAGGACTACCCGGCCGCCATCGCGGCGATGGAGGACGCGCCGGCCCACCACAAGAAGTACGTCTTCCTGGCGGCGGCCCACCTGCTCGACGGATCGCCCGCGCGCGCGGAGGTCGCCGCCGGGCGCCTGAGGTCGGCCTATCCGGACTACACGCTGTCGGGCGACTACGAGGTGCCGACGAACCCGGCCCTGGACCGTCTGTTCGAGGCCGCGGAGGCGGCGGGCATCGCGCGCTAGACGGTGGTTTACTCGTCGCGAGGGAGACCGGCCGCTCGGCACGCGTGGTCCCGTTCCGGTCTCCGCCGCGACGGTTCTTCGTTCCGCTCACGACGATGGCGCATGTGGGGATCGGGTCGGAGGAGCGGCGGTGGATCGCAAGGCATGGTGATCGGAGGAGGGGACGGACGCGGGATCACGTCCGTTCGCCCGACATCCCACGCCCGGGGCCTCTGACGACGGGCAGCCCCGGTTTCCGGTGGCACCGTCGGCGGCAGGGTTCCGCCCGATCTCCGCATCGCCGGAGGACGGTCCCGCTTGAGGTCGGCCCTTCCGCAGCCCCGACCACAGCGCGGCCGGGGTTCGAGTGCGTGTCCCGTGTCTTGGGGATGCGGCGGACGGGAGCGTACCGGATGTGCCGCCCTGTCGCCCCGCCCTGCATGCCAGCCGCCACTGCCTCCACGACCACCCCATCCCTTTACGAGGGGGCCGGGGACCGGAAGGCCGGCGTGGAGGATGGGTCTCACTCCCGTGCCGCGGACCGGGCGTCGCGAGCAGGACCGGCCGACCTCGATGCCCTGCAGCCTGTTTCCACACCTGGCACCGAAGGGGGGCGCGCACCTCCGGGGCAATCCCTTCCAGACTGACGCGGTCGCATTTCGACGGGGCGGCCACGGCCGGAGCAGATCACGGGTATCGCCGCACTGTCGACGGCTGCCGCGGTGCGGAGCCCGGACGCACCCTGCAGGTCGAGGCCGCCCCGAACCGGATCGCACCGCACGTGGCGCCTTCGAACGGGGCATCGGAGAAGGCGGGATGCGCGCGCCACCCCCATCCCCTCCCCCGGGGCCGCCGGGACGACAACCTGTTGACGCTCGTCAATGCGGCCCGCGCCCGATCGGGGACAATCGGGCGTGCCGGGCGGGCCGATGCCGCCGGCGAGGGGCCGCCAGGGAGGGCGACGACATGCTGAAGCGGGACGAGCGGGGCGGAGACGGCGGCCGGATCGCCACGGGGCCCTGGACCGGTTTCGTCGATGGGGACTGGCAGGCGCGCATCGACGTCCGCGACTTCATCCAGGCCAACTACGCGCCCTACGAAGGCGACGGATCGTTCCTCGCGGGGCCCACCGCACGCACGACGGCCCTCTGGGAGAAGGCGATGGCGCTCTGCGCGGCGGAGCGCGAGCGGGGCGTGCTCGACGTCGACCCCGCCGTCCCCTCCACGCTCAAGGCCTTCGGTCCGGGCTATATCGACGAGGCCGCGGAACGGATCGTGGGGCTCCAGACGGACGCGCCGCTCAAGCGGGCGATCTTCCCCAACGGGGGCATCCGCATGGTGGACGCCGCGCTGGAGGCCTACGGCTTCACCCCCGACCCGGGCGTGACCGAAACCTTCACGCATCACTGCAAGACCCACAATCAGGGCGTGTTCGACGCCTACACCTCCGAGATCAAGCGGGCCCGCCGCTCGGGCATCGTGACCGGGCTGCCCGACGCCTACGGGCGGGGCCGGATCATCGGCGACTACCGCCGCGTGGCGATCTACGGGGTGGACGCGCTGATCGAGGACAAGCAGGCTCAGCTCGCCTCGCTGGAACCGGACGTGATGGACGAGGCGACGATCCGCCTGCGCGAGGAGATCAGCGACCAGATCCGCGCGCTGCGCGACCTGCTGTCGATGGCGGCCGCCTACGGCCACGACATCGCCCGCCCGGCGGAGACGGCGCGCGAGGCGATCCAGTGGACGTATTTCGGCTATCTCGGCGCCATCAAGGACCAGAACGGCGCGGCCATGTCGGTCGGCCGGATCTCGACCTTCCTCGACGTCTACGTCGAGCGGGACCTGGCGGCGGGCGTCCTCGACGAGACCGCCGCGCAGGAGCTGATCGACGACCTCGTGATCAAGCTGCGCCTCGTGCGGTTCCTGCGCACGCCGGACTACAACGCGCTCTTCACCGGCGATCCGGTCTGGGCGACGGAATGCATCGGCGGCATGGGCGAGGACGGCCGCACGCTGGTGACGCGGACGAGCTTCCGCATCCTGCACTCGCTCGGCAATCTCGGCCCCGCGCCGGAGCCGAACCTCACGGTGCTCTGGTCGAAGGACCTGCCCGTGGCGTTCCAGGAGTTCTGCGCCGAGGCCTCGATCGCCACCTCCTCGATCCAGTACGAGAACGACGACCTGATGCGCCCCTACTGGGGCGACGACTACGGCATCGCCTGCTGCGTGTCGGCCATGCGGATCGGCAAGCAGATGCAGTTCTTCGGCGCCCGGGTGAACCTCGCCAAGGCGCTGCTCTACGCCATCAACGGCGGGCGCGATGAGATCACGGGCGATCAGGTCGCGCCCGAGAGCGCGCCCGTCACCGGCGACGTGCTCGACTACGACGAGGTGCGCGCGAAGTACGACGAGGTGGTGGGCTGGCTCGCCAAGGTCTACGTCCAGGCGCTCAACGTCATCCACTACATGCACGACAAGTACAACTACGAGCGCCTGGAGATGGCGCTCCACGACCGTGACGTGCACCGGACGATGGCCTGCGGGATCGCGGGGCTCTCCGTGGTGGCCGACAGCCTCGCCGCGATCCGCCACGGGACGGTGCGCGTGATCCGGGACGCGCGGGGGCTGGCGGTGGACTACGCCGTCGAGGGCGACGACGTGCCGACCTACGGCAACAACGATCCCCGGGCGGACGAGCTGGCCGTGGACGTGGTGCGCGGCTTCATGGCGCACGTGCGCGAGCATCCGACCTACCGCGGCGCCGAGCACACGCAGTCTGTGCTGACGATCACGTCGAACGTCGTCTACGGCAAGAAGACGGGGGCCACGCCCGACGGCCGCCGCGCCGGGGAGCCCTTCGCGCCGGGCGCCAACCCGATGCACGGGCGCGACCGGATGGGTGCCATCGCCTCCGCGGCTTCCGTGGCCAAGCTCCCCTACGAGGACGCGCAGGACGGCATCTCCTACACCTTCTCCATCGTGCCCGGCGGGCTCGGCCGGGCGCCGGAGGACAGGGTGGCGAACCTGCGCACGATCCTGGGCAAGTTCACCGACGACGGCGGGCACCACATCAACGTCAACGTCCTCGACCGCGAGACGCTGCGCGACGCGATGGACCATCCCGAGCGCTATCCGCAGCTCACGATCCGCGTGTCGGGCTATGCGGTGAACTTCATCAAGCTCACCCGCGAGCAGCAGGAGGAGGTGCTGGCCCGGACCTTCCACGAAGGGGTCGGCGACTGACGCGGGGCGGGGGGCCGGGCGCCGGAACGGGAGGGCGGCGGAACCCGGCCGCGCCCGTCGGTGGCCTGCGGGAG
>CAZWWR010000101.1:0-9835 GCA_964637265.1 uncultured Jannaschia sp. | reverse complement strand
TGATGATGCGCAGCACCTCGAGGCCGGCGATCTTGCCGGCGTCCTTGGTGGCCTGCCGCTGGGCGTCGTTGAAGTAGGCGGGCACCGTGATCACGGCCTGCGTGACCTCCTCGCCGAGATAGGCCTCGGCGGTCTCCTTCATCTTCTGGAGGATCAGCGCGGAGACCTGGGCGGGGGAGTAGGTCTCGCCGCGGGCCTCGACCCACGCGTCGCCGTTGCCGCCGTCGACCACGTTGTAGGGGAGGTTCTTCAGATCCTTCGACAGCGCCTCGTCGCTGCGGCGGCGGCCGATCAGGCGCTTGATGCCGAAGATGGTGTTCTCGGGGTTCGTGACCGCCTGCCGCTTGGCCGGCTGGCCGACGAGCCGCTCCGACTCCGTGTAGGCCACGATCGAGGGCGTCGTCCGGGCGCCCTCGCTGTTCTCGATCACGCGCGGCTGCGAGCCGTCCATGATGGCGACGCAGCTGTTGGTGGTGCCGAGGTCGATGCCGATGACTTTGGCCATGTCTGTCCTCATTTCCTGGCGATGTGGCGGGTCCGAGGTCCCTTCAGGCCCCCCGTCCCCTATCCCTGAAAGGTGCGGCCCGGCCCTCTGCGGGTCCGGTTCCGCGGCTCGGAGGCGATATAAGGAGGGGCCTATGGGCTCGCAAGACGCGGCCCTGACGGAAACGTGAGGGAGGTTACAGATCCCCGCCCCTCAGGCGGGCTCGGGCACCCGCACGACCTGCCCGTCCGCGCCGAACGCGTGGAGCGCGTCCGCCGCGTAGGACAGGCTCACCCGCTCGCCTGGGCTGAGGGAGACGCCGCCCACGACGCGGACCGTGATCCGCCCGGCCTCGCCTCCGTCGACGATCACGTAGGTGTCGGCGCCGAGGTACTCCAGCACGTCGACCGTGCCATCGATCGGCCCCGCGCCCGGCGGCTCGATGCGCAGGTCCTCGGGCCGGACGCCGAGCTGGGCCGCACCCGCCGGTGCCTCCGCGCGCGGCGCGGCGGAGGCGGGAAAGACGTTCATCTTGGGCGATCCGATGAACTGCGCGACGAAGAGGTTCTCCGGCCGCTCGTAGAGCTCGCGCGGGGTGCCCACCTGCGCGATGCGGCCCGCGTCCAGCACCACGATCCGGTCGGCGAGCGTCATCGCCTCGATCTGGTCGTGCGTAACGTAGATCATCGTCGCCGCGAGGCTCTGGTGCAGCTTGGCGATCTCGTAGCGCATCTCCACGCGCAGCGCCGCGTCGAGGTTCGAGAGCGGCTCGTCGAACAGGAAGGCCGCGGGCTCGCGCACGATGGAGCGGCCGATGGCCACCCGCTGCCGCTGCCCGCCGGAGAGGTCCTTCGGGCGCCGGTCGAGATAGTCGTCGAGCTTGAGGATGCGCGCGGCCTCGTCGACGCGCGCGTCGATCTCCTCCCGGGGCAGACCCGCGGCGCGCAGGGGGAAGCCCACGTTCTCGCGCACGCTCAGATGCGGGTAGAGCGCGTAGGACTGGAACACCATCGCGAGCCCGCGCTTCGAGGGCGGCTCGGCCGTCGCGTCGCGGTCACCCACCATGATGGTGCCGCGCGACGTCTCCTCCAGCCCGGCGATCATGCGCAGGAGCGTCGACTTCCCGCAGCCGGAGGGGCCGACGAAGATCACCAGCTCGCCCTCGCGGATGGCCAGATCCACCCCCTTGATCACCTGGGCGTCGCCGTACCACTTCTCCGCGCCGATCAGCTCGATGGATGCCATCAGCTCCCCTCCTCGTTCGTCCGCCCCGCCCAGGTCAGCCAGATCGCGGCCGTCCAGGTGAAATCCGCCCCGCCGCACGGCGTGCCGTCGACGGGGTCGAAATACTCGTGGAAGCCGCCCCGCCGGATCGCCTCCGCCGTCTCGGCGCGCAACCGCTCGGCCTCCGCCGCCTTGCCCGACATCGCGAAGCCGCGGGCCAGGAGCGCGTTGAGGAAGGGCCACATCGGCCCGCGCCAGTAGCGGCGGGGCTCGAAGCGGAGCGAGGCCGGGTCGGAGGAGGGGATGCCGTAGCGCACCGCATCCCAGCACCGGGACAGGTGCGCGTCGAGCTCGGGTCGGCCCGCGCCGGCGTAGTCCGCGAGGAAGGCGCCCGAGCCGAGCGTGCCCGCGAAGGCGCCCGTGCGCATCTCCCGCGCGTCGTAGGCGCCCAGATCCGGGTTCCAGATCGTGTCGCAGCCTGCCCGGAGAACCGGCGCCCAGCCCTCGATCTCGCCCGTGTCCTCGCCCAGCTCCGAGGCGATCCAGGCGAGGTCCGCGTTCGCCCGCATCAGGATGAAGTGGCTGCCCGGATCGGCCATCAGGAAGGGCCCGTCCGCCACGATGCGCGCCGCGTCCCAGCCCGCCGCGCGGCCCCATTCGACGATGGCGACGTAACGGTCGTACTCGGCCTTGGTCGGGCGCATCGAGGCGTCGACATGGCCCGTGTCGCGCCGCTCGTAGGGGGCGACGCCGCTGCCGTCCACGCGGTCCATGCCGCGGTCCCAGTCCGGGCAGTTGTCGCGCCCCGATTCCCACGGGTGGGTGACGCAGACGGCGCCTTCCACCACGCGGTTCTCCATGAACCAGCGGTGCCAGGCGAGGAGCTTGGGGTAGAGCGGGGCGATGCGGTGTCGGCCAGCCGCGCGGTCGGCCTCCCAGACCAGCCGGGCCATGGAGGCGGCCACGGGCGGCTGGGTGATGCCCGAGGAGGGCGGGGTCGTCCCCGTGGCCCAGACGGCGGGTCCGGGAAAGTAGCCAGGGTCGTCCTTGTGGAAGAGGATGTGCGGGACCATCCCGCTGTCCCACTGTCCGGAGAGGAGGGTCTCCAGCTCGGTCCAGGCCCGGGGCACGTCGAAGGCCGAGAAGCCCCAGGCGGCGAAGGCGGAGTCCCAGTTCCACTGGAAGGGATAGAGCCCGTGCGTCGGCACCGTGTAGCCGCCCCGGTCGTTGCCTCGCAGGATGGCTCGGGCCCGGGCGTCGAGGTCGGCGGGAGAGGTCATCGCCCGTGACCCGGTCGCCGATGGCATCGCCCGAGCGATGCGCGGAGCCGTGCCGGCGCCGGGCCAGAGGACGGCGCGACGGCGGGGGGGCGGGGCCGCTCGCGGCTGCAACCCGGAACGAGCGTCCTGCCCGGAGCTGTCGCTGCCATAGCGCCGGCACCCTTGGCCGGTGCTGCGCCGGTTTGATGGTCTCCCAGACCTTGACGCCGTGCCGGGGAAAGGGAGGTGGATGTTAGCCCGTTCGTAGCCCGTCCGAGCGTCCGTGTGCGAGGGACGATACCGGGCTCACCCCCGCCCGGGCCCGGCCCGCCCACTCGCTCGACCGCCGGCTTCTCCGGACCGCTGCTCATCCCTTCACCGATCCTGCCGTCAGCCCCTTGGTCATGAACCTCTCCAGTCCGAGGAACAGCGCCATGATGGGCACGGTGGCGATGACAGAGCCGGCCATCAGGTGCTGGCGCGGAATCTCGGAGGAGTTCAGGGCGGCGATGCCGCGGGTGAGGGTGAACTTGGACGGGTCGTCGAGCAGCATGAAGGCAAGCAGGAACTCGTTCCAGGCGATCATGAACACGTAGAGCGAGACGCTGGCCAGCGCGGGCAGCGAGAGCGGCAGCGTGATCTTCCAGATCACCGCCAGCCGCGAGAGCCCGTCCATCAGCCCCGCCTCCTCCACCTCCGCCGGCAGGCCGCGGAAGTAGCCCTGCAGCATGTAGAGCGCGACCGGAATCGTCGTGACCGGGTAGATCAGCAGGATGCCGATAATGGAGTTCCTCAGCCCAGTGACCGAGAAGGCGATGTAGATCGGCAGCGCCAGCACGATCATCGGCACCATGTAGATGAGCAGGATGCCCCGGGAGAACGCCGCCTGCCCCGAAAAGCGCAGCCGGGCCACCGCGTAGGCGCCGGGGATGGCGAAGAGCAGCGTCACGAAGACCGTGATCACGGAGATCAGGAACGAGTTGAGCAGGTAGAGCCCGAAGTCGAACTGGGTGAACAGCTCCTCGTAGGAGCGGAACAGATCCCAGCCGCGGGAGAGGTCGATGGAGAAGTCGAGCGGGTTGGCGACGAGCTCGGCGCGGTTCTTGAACGAGGTCATCAGCATCACCCAGAAGGGGATTGCGACGATGGCCGTGAAGAAGATGTAGCCGAAGCCGGTGAGGAAGCGGATGACGGCCGCCTCGAAGGCGTGGCGGTCGTTGGGGCCGGGGGCCATGCCCTCTATCGTCCGGCCCTGCGCCACGGCGTAGCCCGCCCCGAGAAGGAGCGCGGCCGCGACGCGCGCGCCCGTGCCAGTCTCCGCGCCCACCGAGAGCGGCCCCCCGCCGAGCAGCGTCACGAGGAACAGGAGGCCCGCCACCACCGCCGCCACGAGCCGTGCCCCCGCGGGCGCACCCAGGACCGCCGCGCCGAGCACCGCGCCCCAGAGCAGGCTGCGCAGCATGCTGGGGCGGAATGCCTCGCCGGTGGCGAAGGACATCGCCACGGCGACCGTGACCGCGAGCGTGACCATCCAGGCCGCTCCCAGGAGCGCGCCGGCGACGTATCCCTGCCGGAGCGCGTTCATAGCCCTTCCTCCTTGGAGATGAAGCGGAAGAAGAGGAACGAGAAGAGGAGCAGGCAGGCGAAGATGACCACGGCCACCGCCGCCCCCGCCCCGATGTTCGAGATCGCGAAGGCCTGCTCGTAGACGTTCACCGTGAGCGTGCGGGTGCCGGCGTTGCCCCCCGTGAGCAGGAAGATGTCGTCGAACTTGTTGAACGTCCAGATGAAGCGCAGGAGGAACAGGACGCTGAGGATGCCGAGGAGCTGCGGTACCGAGAGCCAGGCGAACTGCTGGAAGGGCGAGGCGCCGTCCATGTCGGCCGCCTCGTACATGTCCGAGGGGATCGACTGCATCCGGGCCAGGATGAAGAGGAAGCTGAGCGGGAAGTAGCGCCAGATCTCGAACAGCGTGACCATGATCAGCGCGAGCGGCCGCTCCCCGAAGAAGTTGATGGCCCCCTCGGTTACCCCCATTTGTAGCAAAAGGGCGTTCGCCGAGCCCGAGAAGGGGTCGAACAGGATGATCCAGGCGAAGGCCACCGCGATCACCGGCGCCACGTAGGGGAACAGGTAGAGGCCCCGCAGGATGCCCTGCCCCCTGAACGACTTGTCGAGCAGGAGGGCGGCGAAGAGGCCCATCACGATGGCGCCGATCGTGCCGAAGACGGTGTAGAAGATCGTCACGCCCATCACGCCCCAGAACTCCTCCCCGTCGAAGACGCGCGCGAAGTTCTCCAGCGTGAAGGTCGTGTCGGTCAGCACCGAGGAGGCGGTCGCGGTGGTGACGGGGGCCGTGTCGGACACGTCGGCCCCGGGGTCGAAGGCGTCCGTGGCGATGGCCGGGATCTCGACGCGCTCGCGCCAGCCGCCCGGCACGTCGCCGAAGTCGCAGGCGAGCATCCCGCCGTCGAGCGTGCAGGGCTCGGGCAGCGCCCCCAGCTCCAGCCCGGCGGGAAGTTCGTCGCGGAAGGTGACGCCGCCGATCTCGCGGTCGGGCGAGGAGTTGCGCAGCCGAAAGCGCCATGTGCCCTCGTCCCCGGGCGCGTCGATGCGGCGGAGATCCTCGCGCAGCACCAGCTCCGGCGGGCGCAGGTCGGAGAGCTGCACGGGCTTCACGCTGATCCAGAAGATCGCCAGCAGCGGCAGCAGCACCACCGCGGCGACGATGGCGACCGTGGGCGTGAGCAGGCCCCAGGCGAGCCGCGCCTCGCCTCGGGAGAGCGGGCCTCGACCCTTCGGCGGGACGGCGGCGGGGACGTCGGCCGGCGTGCCCGAGATGGGGACGGGGTCGCGGCCCGGGGCCTCGGAGGCGATGCGGTCGGTCATGGACGTCTCCCGTTGCACGAGGGCGGGGGAGGCCCCGGATCGGGTCCGGGGCGGGCGAGGCGGGAGGCGGGCGCGCCGCCTCCCGCCGGGGTTCACTCCACGGAGGCGATGGCCTCGTTGAGCGCCTCGACGGCGGCGGAGCCTTCGATCTCGCCGTCGATGTACTGACGCACCACGCGGTTGATGCCCTGCGCGTTGATGATCTTTGAGGCGAGCGCGAGCTGCCCCTCCTCCACGCCCCAGCGCTGCGCGACGTCGAGCCCGCCCACGATCTCGTCGATCATCGACGCCTCGTAGAGGTCGCCCAGCGGCGCCTTGCGATCAACGCCTACGGGCAGCGTGGCCCATAGGTCGGTGAACTCGGAGGGGTTGTCCGCGGTGCCCCGGCGCACCGGGAACTTGCCTTCCGGCGCGATGGCCAGCGTCTGCTCGTAGCCCTCGCCCATCGAGAACTCCACGAACTCCATCGCGGCGTCCGTGGCCGCGTCGTTGGTGATCCCGAAGTAGCGGATGTCACCCCAGGCCGCGCCGTCGGGGTTGGACGGGCCCGAGAAGTTGGTGACGATGCCCGTGCGCGAGGCCAGCTCCGCGGAGGTCGGATCGTCCGTGATCGTCGGCGGCGCGCTGTCGCGCAGCCCGGCCAGCTCGTCGAGGATGAAGGGCGACCAGATGATCATCGCCGCGTTGCCCGAGAAGTAGAGCGTGCGCGACTGGTCCCAGTAGAGCTCGCCCGGGGGCGAGGCCTCGGCGATGGCCTTGTAGAAGTCCAGCACCTCGAGCGTCGGGCCCTCCTCCAGCGTGGCCACCCCGTCCTCGGAGACGATGGACACGCCGTTGGCCAGGAACACGTGCTCGAGCACCTGGGACATGAAGTTCTCGTCCACCTTGGTGGCCGCGACGAAGCCGTACATCTCGGGCGGGTTGTGCAGCGCCTCGACCGCGGCCAGCACGTTCTCGTAGCTGTCGGGCGGTTCCAGCCCCGCCTCGTCGAACAGGTCCTTGCGGTAGACGATCATCTGCGTCCAGCCGTCGACGGGGACCGAGGCGTAACCGTCCTCCGTCTCCGCGAGCGACAGCGCGCCCTGCGAGAAGGTGTCCGCGCCGAGGTTCTCGATCGCGTCCGTGGCCGCGTCGATGTCGAGGATGCCGGCCTCCGCCCAGGGCAAGGCGTATTGCAGCGGGTGATAGATCACGTCGGGCAGGTCGCCCGCCGCGAAGGCCGCCGTGGCGCGCGTGCCGAGGTCGGACTCGGTGACGGGGATCACCTCCACGGTATGTCCCGAGGCCTCGGAGAAGGCGGCGGCCATCTCCTCCTGGAGGGCGAGGCGCTCCGGCTGCTCCTCCGTCGTCCAGAAGCGCAGATCCTCGGCCGCCGCGGCGCCTGCCACGAGGGCGAGCGCCGTTCCGGCGGTCAGCTGGGCCATCAGTCTCATTCTATGTCTCCTCCCATATGTCGTTGGTCCTCCGGGCGGCGCGACCCCTGTCGGATCGCGGCGGCGGAGCACTGCATGAGGTGTGCCGATGCGGCCTGACGCGGTGGCGGACGGAGCCGTGCGGCTCCCTCTCTTCCCCACCGAGGCCCGTGCGACCCGTGCGGAAAGAGCGATCCGTCGCGGGCGACGGGCTCCTGTCGTCCGCGAGCCCAGCGCGACGTCGGCCCCGGTTCCTCCCATGTCGCCATTTCACGGCCCGTGGCGACTTTCCGCAACAGTAAAGTGTACGGAGCTCTCAACAGTCCGGCCGTTCCACGGCGCCGGACGAGCGTGCGCCCGAGGCGGCACGGAGCCGTCTGACCTGTCATCCCATGGTAAATCGGGGGCCTGCCGGCCGCGGCTCCGAGTTCCAGGAGGTCTGGACCGAACCGCGCTTCGGCGGCCGCGCGGATCCTTCGGGGCGGTGGGAAACGTCGTGGGGCGGGCGAAGACCAGACCGGGGCCAAGCTTCTCCATCGGCGGCATCCGTCGCTCGCGTCGATCGGACCTCGGGACATGCGTTGCCTGCGCTGCAGGGCCCGAAGTTCATGCCGCACGGGAGGGGGGCGTCCCGTTGCGGGGAGCGGGTACCGACGAAGGTCGTGCGTCGGGTAGCCGCGCGGGGCACACGGCGATGGGCACTTGACGGAACGGGCATCGACCCGCCTATGTGGCCGGACCCAAAGGGAGGACCTGACATGGCCTGGACGAAGCCCACCATCCGCGAGATCGCCTGCGGCATGGAGATCAACATGTACGGACCCGCCGAAGACGACGGCGACGTCTGGGTCTGACGGCCCGCAGCGGGGGGACGCAGGATGTCTCTCCGCGCGATCGTCCTGGGGGCGGCGGCCGGCGGCGGCCTTCCCCAGTGGAATTGCGGTTGCGAGGGATGCCGGCTCGCGCGTGAGGGGGCGATCCCCGAGGCCAGCCAGTCCTCGCTCGCCGTCTCCGCCGACGGACGCTCCTGGGCGCTCCTGAACGCCTCGCCCGACCTCCGGAGCCAGCTGGCGGCCACGCCCGCCCTGCACCCCACGGGGCTGCGGGAGGTGCCGATCGCGAGCGTGCTGCTGACCAACGGCGACATCGACCATGTCGGCGGGCTCCTGACGATGCGGGAAATGCAGCCGTTCCGCCTGCTCGCGACGTCCGAGATCCACGAGGTGCTCGACGCGAACCCGATCTTCGGGGCGCTCTCGGCCGTGGAGCGCGTCAGGGTCGCCGTCGGCACGCGGTTCGAGCTTGCGCCCGGGCTCTCGGCCGAGCTCTTCCCGGTGCCGGGCAAGGTGCCGCTCTATCTGGAGGAGGGCGAAGACGTGGCGACCGACCTCGAGGGCGAGCAGACGGTCGGCGTGCGTCTGACGGACGGCGCCTCCGTGGCCTGCTACGTGCCCGGCTGCGCCGCGGTGACGGACAGGCTGCTGGCGAGGGTGGCGGACGCGGACTGCCTGTTCTTCGACGGCACGCTCTGGCGCGACGACGAGATGGTGCGGGCGGGCCTGAGCCACAAGACGGGGCGGCGCATGGGCCATGTCTCCATCGGCGGGCCCGAGGGCTCGATGGCGGCGCTCGCCGGGCTGTCGGCGCGCAAGGTCTACGTCCACATGAACAACACCAACCCCGTCTTGCGGCCCGGCACGCCCGAGCGGCAGGAGGCGGAGGCGGCGGGCTGGACCGTCGCCGCTGACGGACTGGAGATCGAGCTGTGACCGACGCACCGTCCCGTGAGGCGTTCGAGGCCCGCCTCAGGCGCATCGGCGCCGAGCGCTACCACGACCTCCACCCATTCCATCACCGCCTCCATGGCGGCCAGTGCACGCCCGAGGAGGTGCGCGCCTGGGTGATCAACCGGTACTATTATCAGAGCCGCATCCCGATGAAGGACGCGGCCTTCCTGAGCCGGGTGGACGACCCTGCACTCCGCCGCGCCTGGCGCTCGCGGATCGAGGATCACGACGGCACGGCCGAGCGCGAGGGGGGCATCGCCCGCTGGCTCAGGCTCGCCGCCGCCGTGGGGCTCGACCCGGACTACGTCGCCTCCTGCGAGGGCGTGCTGCCGACGACGCGCTTCGCAGTGGACGCCTATGTCCGCTTCGTTCGGGAGGCTACGCTCCTCGACGCGGTGGCGGCCTCGCTGACGGAGCTCTTCGCGCCGGCGATCCACGCCGCCCGGATCGAGGGGCTGCTGGCCAACTACGACTTCGCGGACGACCGGAGCCTGTCCTACTTCCGCAAGCGCCTGACCGAGGCGCCGAAGGACGTGGCCTTCGGGCTTGCCTGGGTGCTCGACCATGCCGACACCGCCGAGAAGCAGGACGGGGCGGCCGCCGCGCTCGAGTTCAAGACGGACGTGCTCTGGTCGCAGCTCGATGCGCTCTGGGGCGCCTACGTGGAGCCCGCCCGCGTGCCCCCGGGCGCCTGGCGTCCCGACGCGGGGCTGGGGCTGGCCGCGTGAGCCGGGCCGGGGCGAGGACCGCGCCGCTGGAGGGGTCGGCGGCCACTCCCGG
>CAZWWR010000100.1:0-9979 GCA_964637265.1 uncultured Jannaschia sp. | reverse complement strand
TACTGGGACGCCGAGAACGTCATCATCGAGCGCGTCGAGGGCTACGTCATCAACGACGAGAACCAGGCGCTGACCCGCTACGAGGCGGGCGAGTTCGACATGCTCGAGCCCCTGCCCGCGGGCGCCTTCCCGCGGCTGCAGGAGGAGCGGCCCGACGAGGCGATCTCGGTGCCGCGGCTCTGCTCCTACTACTACCCGTTCAACTTCCGCGAGGGCGACGACGTGCCCGAGGCGCTGCAGGACGTGAACGTCCGCAAGGCGCTCTCCTATGCCATCGACCGCGACATCATCGTCGACCAGATCCTCCAGGGCGGCCAGGAGCCGGCCTACAACTTCGCCCACTGGGCGACCGCCGGCTTCGAGATGCCCGACATCCCCTACGCCTCGCTCACCCAGGAGGAGCGGGACGCGGAGGCGCAGCGGCTCTGGGAGGAGGCGGGCTCGCCCGACCTCGACCTTCGCCTGATCTACAACACCTCCGACCAGCACCGGCAGATCGCCACCGTCGTCAGCCAGATGTGGAAGCAGAAGCTGGGCGTCGACACGGAGCTCTCGAACAGCGAGTGGGCCGTGTACCTGGAGCAGCGCCGCGAGGGTGGCTTCGACCTCGCCCGCTCGGCCTGGTGCGGGGACTACAACGAGGCCTCGACCTTCCTCGACCTGATGACGTCGACGCACGGCTCCAACGACGGCCAGTACTCCAACGAGAGGGTCGACGAGCTGATGTCCGAGGCCCGCACCGCCGAGGATCCGCAGGAGAACTACACCCAGGTCGAGCAGATCCTCTACGACGACATGGCGATGATCCCGATCTATCACTACAGCCTGGCGTTCCTGCTCAACCCCGAGATCAGGGGTTTCCCCACCGAGAACGTGGAGAACAACTGGTACGTGAAGGACTTCTACCGGGTCGCCGCGGAGTGATCCCGTCGCGCATCCTCGCCGGCCCCGGACGTGATCCGGGGCCCCTCCGGGCGGCGCGCCGCCCGGCGTCCCCGGCGGGTCCGGGCCACGTGGCGGGGGTGCCGCCCCGCCCCGCGCGCGCCGGCATCGCGCCGGAACACCTCGCCGCTCCGCATCCGGCGCGGACATCCGGCGGCGCCCGGCCATGCTGAGCTACGCGCTGCGCCGGGTGCTCATCGCGATCCCCACGCTCCTCGTGCTGATCGTGCTCTCCTTCGTCCTGATGGAGTTCGCGCCCGGCTCGCCCTTCGACAGCGAACGCGGCATCCCCGAGGCCGTGCTCGTCAACCTCGAGGCGAAGTACGGGCTCGACCGGCCCGCCTGGCAGCGGCTGGGCATCTACATCTGGAACGTGCTCCACTTCGACTTCGGCCCGTCCTTCACCTACCGCGACCGGACGGTGAACGAGATCATCGCCCAGGGCTTCCCGGTCACGCTGACCTACGGCATCTGGTCGGGGATCGTCGCCATCGCGGTGGGCGTGCCGCTCGGCATCATGGCCGCGATCAAGCAGAACACCTGGCTCGACTACCTGGCCGTGGGCTTCTCCATCGGCGCCTCGGTGCTGCCCAACTTCGTGATGGCGCCGATCCTCGTGCTGGTCTTCACGCTCTGGCTCGGCTGGCTGCCGGGCGGCGGCTGGCAGGGCGGGCAGTGGAACTACCTCGTCCTGCCCGTGATCGCGCTGGCGACCTCGTACATGGCCTCGATCGCCCGGCTCACGCGGTCCTCGATGCTGGAGGTGCTCTCCTCGCCCTTCATCCGCACGGCCCGCGCGAAGGGCCTGCCGATGCGCCGCGTGATCCTGCGCCACGCCCTCAAGCCCGCGCTTCTGCCGGTGATCTCCTATCTCGGTCCCACCTTCGCCTTCCTGCTCACCGGCTCGGTGCTGATCGACGTGTTCTTCTCGACGGGCGGGATCGGGCAGTTCTTCGTCGCCGCCGCGTTGGGCCGCGACTACTCCGTCATCATGGGCGTCACGATCCTCTACGGGGCGATCGTCGTGGCGCTGAACCTCGTCGTCGACCTGCTCTACGCCTGGATCGACCCGAAGATCCGGTATTGACATGCGGCGGCTCACCAAGGCGTTCATCTCTCCCGCGGCGAACCCCTTCCCCGACGGCGTGCCGGAGACGGGCGTCGAGGTGGAGGGCCGCTCGCTCTGGGCCGACGCGCGCGCCCGGTTCCTGCGCAACAAGGCGGCCACCGCGGGGCTCGTGGTGCTCGCGCTCCTCGTCCTCTTCGCCGCCTTCGGCCAGCTGCTGACGCCCTGGGACAACGAGACGATCGACTGGGCCATGCTCGGCAACGTGCCCGAGGTCGGCGGGCCCTCGCTGGAGACGGGGCACTATTTCGGCGTCGACGAGACGGGGCGCGATCTCTTCGCCCGCACGGTGCAGGGGCTGCGCATCTCGCTCGCCGTGGGCATCGTGGGCGCGCTCGTCGCGGTCGTGATCGGCACGCTCTACGGCGCCACGGCCGGCTATGTCGGCGGGCGCACCGACCAGATCATGATGCGCATCGTCGACGTGCTGATCGCGATCCCATACATGTTCGTGCTCATCCTCATCATGGTGGTCTTCGAGCGCTCGGTGGTGATGCTGTTCATCGGCGTCGGGCTCATCTCCTGGCTCGACATGGCCCGCATCGTCCGTGGCCAGACGCTCACGCTCAAGAACCGCGAGTTCGTGGAGGCCGCCATCGCCACCGGCGTCCGCACGCCCGTCATCATCTGGCGGCACATCGTTCCGAACCTGCTCGGCCTCGTCGTGGTCTACGCCACGCTGCTGGTGCCCTCGATGATCCTGTTCGAGAGCTTCATCTCCTTCCTCGGCCTCGGCGTGCAGGAGCCCTCCACCTCGCTGGGCGCGCTGATCAACCAGGGCGCGGAGAACCTGCGCAACCGCACGCCCTGGATGCTCATGATCCCGCTCGCCTTCTTCGTCACGCTGCTCTTCGCCCTGTTCTACGTGGGCGACGGGCTGCGCGACGCGCTCGATCCGAAGGATCGCTGACATGCCGGACGCTTCCGACAGGTTCCTCGGGGCCGAGCCGCTCCTGGAGGTCAGCGACCTCTCGGTCCGCTTCTCCACCCCCGACGGGGAGGTGCGCGCCGTCAACGGGCTCTCCTACCGGCTCGGCAAGGGCGAGGCGATGGCCGTGGTCGGCGAGAGCGGCTCCGGCAAGTCGCAGATGGCCTTCGCGGTGATGGGGCTGCTGGCGAAGAACGGGCGCGCCACCGGCTCGGTCCGGCTGGAGGGGCGGGAACTGCTGGAACTCTCCGAGGCGGAGCTGAACCGGGTGCGGGCCAAGTCCGTGGCGATGGTGTTCCAGGATCCGATGACGGCGCTCAACCCCTACATGCGGGTCGGTTCGCAGATGGCCGAGGTGCTGGAGCTCCACGAGGGGATGGGTCGGCGGGAGGCGGACGTCGAGTCCGCGCGCATGCTCGACCTCGTGCGCATCCCCGACGCCAAGGCCCGTCTCGCGCAGTATCCGCACGAGTTCTCGGGCGGGATGCGGCAGCGGATCATGATCGCGATGGCGCTGCTCTGCCGCCCGAAGCTGCTCATCGCCGACGAGCCGACCACCGCGCTCGACGTCACCGTGCAGGCCCAGATCATGGCGCTGCTCGCCGAGCTCCGGGCGGAGACGGGCGCGGCCCTCCTCCTCATCACCCACGACATGGGGCTCGTCGCGCAGACGGTGGAGCGCGTCGTCGTGATGTATGGCGGGCGGGTGATGGAGCAGGGGCCGGCTGAGGCGCTCTTCGCCACGCCCTCGCATCCCTACACCGCGGGGCTGCTGGCCGCCGTGCCCCGGATCGACGACGATGGCGAGGAGCTGCCCGTGATCCCGGGCGATCCGCCCGACATGACGCGCCTGCCCGAGGGCTGCCCGTTCACGCCGCGCTGCCCTCTGGCGATGGAGGTCTGCGGCAGGGTGCAGCCGCCGCTGGAGCCCTGCGGCGAGGCGCGCCGGGCCTGCCATGCGGAGCCCGAGCGGGTGGTCGCGGAGATGGTCGCGTGAGGGGCCGGCCCCGTCCCGGCGCCCGCATCGTGCCGCAGGGTCGTGGGGTGCTCGCAGTCCCGAAGCGTTCCGCGGTCCCGGGTAGCATCCAGCTCGCGGTCCGGCGCCGGCCCGGCTCACCCCTCCTCTCGCCCGGGCGCGCCCATCCATGACCCTCCTCTCCGTCCACGACCTCCACGTCACCTTCGACATCCCGCGCCGGGGCGCCATGCCCTGGACGCCGCCCGACAAGCTCCGAGCCGTGGCCGACGTCTCGCTCGATCTCGAACAGGGCGAGACGCTGGGGATCGTGGGCGAATCAGGCTCCGGGAAGTCCACGCTCGCGCGCGCCATCGTGGGCCTGAACCCCATCGCCGCCGGCCGGGTCGAGTGGGAGGGAAACGACGTCCTCGCCATGCCCCCGCACGAGCGCCGCCACCTGCGCCGCGAGATGCAGATGGTGTTCCAGGACCCTCTCGCCGCGCTCAACCCGCGTCTCACCGTGGGCCAGATCATCGCCGAGCCGCTGCGCACCCACGAGGACGTCACCGGCAAGGAGGCGCGCCGCCGGTCGCAGGAGATGATGGAGCGCGTGGGCCTCCTTCCCGCGCTGGTCAACCGCTATCCGCACGAGTTCTCGGGCGGGCAGTGCCAGCGCATCGGCATCGCCCGCGCCCTGATCGGCAAGCCGAAGCTGCTGATCTGCGACGAGCCGGTATCGGCGCTCGACGTGTCGGTCCAGGCGCAGGTCGTGAACCTCCTGCGCGGGCTGGTGCGGGAGATGGGGCTGGCGATGATCTTCATCGCCCACGACCTCTCGGTGGTGCGCCACGTGTCCGACCGCGTGATGGTGATGTATCTCGGCCGCAAGATGGAGGAGGCGCCGTCGCGGCAGCTCATGGCCGCGCCGCGCCATCCCTACACCCGCGCCCTGATCGCCTCCGTGCCGGTGCCCGACCCCTCCCGCCGGCGCCTCTCCGCACCGCCCATCGAGGGAGAGCTTCCCTCTCCGCTCGATCCGCCGTCGGGCTGCGTCTTCCGCACCCGCTGCCCGCTCGCGCGCCCCGCCTGCGCCGAGCCGCCCCCGGTGCTGGAGCCAGAGCCGCGCCACCGCGTCGCCTGCCCCTTCCACGAGGAGGCGATGACACGGGTTCCGCTGGACGCGTGACCGCCGCTTGACCCGGCCCGTCGCCGGCGGTTCAAGCGCCGCATGCCCCGCGCCAAGGCCAAGGCACCACCGCGCCAGCCCCAGCTCGCGCGCCTCGTCACCGCGGCGTGGCGCTTCGTGCGGCGTGCGCTGCTGGCCGCCGCGGCGCTCCTCGTGCTCTGGGTGCTCGCCTACCGCTGGATCGACCCGCCGGTCACGCCCTACATCCTGTCGGAGTCGGCCCGGCTCGGCGGGGTCGAGCGGCACTGGGTGGAGTGGGACGAGATCGCCCCCGTCATGGCCCGCTCCGCCGTGGCCGCGGAGGACGCGAACTTCTGCCGTCACCTGGGCTTCGACGTCGCGGCCATCCGGGCGGCGATAGAGGGGGGCGCCGCGCGGGGGGCCTCGACCATCCCGCAGCAGGTGGTGAAGAACGTGTTCCTCTGGCACGGGCGGTCGTGGCCGCGGAAGGCGCTCGAGGCGGCGATCGTGCCCCTGGTGGAGCTGTTCTGGCCCAAGCGGCGCATCCTCGAGATCTACCTGAACGTCGCAGAGACCGGAGAGGGGCTGTTCGGGGTCGAGGCGGCCGCCCGCGCGCGTTTCGGCACCACCGCGGCCGGGCTCTCGCCCCGCCAGTCGGCGCTCATCGCCTCCGCGCTCCCCGCTCCGAAGGACCGCCGCCCCGACCGGCCGTCGGCCTTCATGGAACGCCGCGCCGGGGCGGTCATGGACGGCGCCGAGACCATCCGGCGGGACGGGCGCGCCGCCTGTTTCGAGGAGGAGTAGGGGCCGTCGGGGAACGCCTCCGCGGCACGCGCGACCCCGACGCTCCGGGGGGCACCGCGCCGCGCGTGTCCGGCAGGCCGCGGAGGCGCGATGCCCGCGCGCCCACCGCCGCCGGAGGGCTTGAGCCCGGCCCGCACGGCTGGCACACCGTCTCGGATCGAGGCGCCCCATGATCCACCTGCACCACTTCGTCCTCTCGCCCTTCTGCCGGAAGGTCCGGCTCGTGCTCGGCGAGAAGAAGCTCGCCGCCACGCTCGTCGACGAGCCCTACTGGGAGCGCGATCCCGAGTTCCTGCGCCTCAACCCCGCAGGCGAGGTGCCGGTGCTGCGGACCGGCGACGTGACGCTCTCCGACAGCGCCGCGATCTGCGAGTGGCTCGAGGAGACCCATCCGGAGCCCGCGCTGCTGCCCGGCGACCCCGCCGCGCGCGCCGAGGTCCGCCGCCTCGTCGGCTGGTTCGACCGCAAGTTCGCCCGCGAGGTGACGGACCGGCTCGTCCACGAGCGCGTGGTGAAGAAGGTCACGCGCGAGGGCTATCCCGACGGGCGCGCGGTGAAGGAGGGGGTGAAGGCGGCCCGCTTTCACATCGACTACATGGGCTGGCTCCTCGACCAGCGCCGATGGCTCGCCGGCGACGACCTGACCCTCGCCGACTTCGCCGCCGCGGCCCACGTCTCCTGCCTCGACTACATCTCCGACGTCGACTGGAACCGCAGCGAGGGCGTCCGCGACTGGTACAGCAAGATCAAGTCGCGCCCCGCCTTCCGCTCGATCCTGGCCGATCAGGTGCCGGGCTTCCGGCCCGCGCCGCACTACGCGGATCTGGACTTCTGAGCGCGCTCAAGGCCCGCCTCGCCGACCGGGCCCGCGAGGAGGGCTTCGCCGCGATGGGCGTCTGCGCCCCCGACGCCATCCCCGAGGCCCCCGCCCGCCTGCGCCGCTTCCTCGCCGAGGGGAACCACGGCCAGATGGGGTGGATGGAGGCGAGGGAAGGCTGGCGCGGCGATCCGCGGGCGCTCTGGCCCGACTGCCGCTCCGTGGTGATGCTGGCGCACGCCTACACGCCTCCGCACGATCCGCTCGACGACCTGCGCGACGGCACACGCGGCGCGGTCAGCGTCTACGCGCAGGGGCGCGACTACCACGACGTGGTCAAGAAGGCGCTCAAGCGGCTCGGCCGCTGGCTGATCGAGGCGGCAGGCCCCGATCCCGCCGCCCGGATCAAGGTCTTCGTCGACACCGCCCCCGTGATGGAGAAGCCCCTGGCGCAGGCCGCCGGGCTCGGCTGGCAGGGCAAGCACACCAACCTGCTCGGGCGGGAGTTCGGCAACTGGGTGTTCCTCGGCGCGCTCTTCACCACGCTCGACCTGCCCGCAGACGCGCCCGGAGAGGAGCGCTGCGGCTCCTGCACACGCTGCCTCGACATCTGTCCCACGGACGCCTTCCCCGCCCCCTTCCGCCTCGATGCCCGGCGCTGCATCTCCTACCTCACGATCGAGCATCGCGGCCCCGTCGATCCGGCCCTGCGGCCGGCGCTGGGCAACCGCGTCTACGGCTGCGACGACTGCCTCGCCGTCTGCCCGTGGAACAAGTTCGCCGCCGCCGCCGCGGACATGCGCTACCACGGCCCGCACCGGGCCCCAGACCTCGCCGGCCTCGCCACGCTCGACGACGCCGGCTTCCGGGCCCGCTTCTCCGGCTCGCCGATCAAGCGCATCGGACGGGACCGGATGGTCCGGAACGCCCTCTACGCGTGCGGCAACAGCGGCAGCGCCGCGCTCCGTCCGGTCGCGCAGGCGCTCGTCGACGATCCGGACCCGGGCGTGGCGGATGCCGCCCGGTGGGCGGCCGGGCGCCTGGCGTGAGCGTCCTGCTCTCCTTCGGGCACGGCTATTCGGCCCGGGCGCTGGCCGCCCTGCTCGTTCCGCAGGGCTGGGAGGTGATCGGCACGACGCGCGACCCCGGCAAAGCCGAAGCCTTCCGGGCCGAGGGGGTGACGCCGCTCATCTGGGGCGCGGATGCCGGCGGCGCGCTCGCCCGAGCGACGCACGTGCTGTCCTCCGCCGGGCCCGACGCGGAGGGCGATCCCGCCATCCGCGCCTACGGCCCCGCGCTGCGGGCGCACCTGCCCGGCAAGCCCTGGGTCGGCTACCTCTCGACCACGGGCGTCTACGGCGACCGGGGCGGCGGCTGGGTGGACGAGGAGGCGCCCCTCGTCCCGTCCACGCGCCGCGGGCGGATGCGGGTCGCCGCCGAGGAGGAATGGCGCGCCCTGTGCGAGACTGCCGCCGTGCCGCTCCATGTCTTCCGGCTGGCCGGCATCTACGGGCCGGGCCGGGGGCCGTTCGCGAAGGTGCGCGCCGGCACGGCCCGCCGGATCGTCAAGCCGGGACAGGTCTTCAGCCGGATCCACGTGGACGACATCGCCCGGACGCTCGCCGCCTCGATCGCCCGCCCGCGGGCCGGGGCCTACAACCTCTGCGACGACGATCCGGCGCCCCCGCAGGACGTGATCGCCCACGCCGCCCGGCTCCTCGGCCTTCCGCCGCCGCCGGAGGTGCCCTTCGAGGAGGCAGACCTCTCCCTGATGGCGCGCAGCTTCTACGCCGAATCGAAGCGCGTCCGGAACGACCGGATCAAGGACTGGCTCGGCGTGCGGCTGATCCACCCCGACTACCGCTCCGGCCTCGCGGCGCTCCTGCAACAGGAGCGTTTGGGGGGAAACTGATCCCTCCTCACATCACGACGGGAGTGCTACGCTCGGCCCCGGAGTCAGTGCAACGACACGGGGTCCTGAGGGCAGTGAACAGGAACATGATGACACGCCGAGGCCTCGTCGCCGGCGGCACGGCCGCGACGGCGCTCGCTCTGGCGGGATGCGGCGGCTCCAAATTCGTCCGCTACGACGGGCCGGAGGTCACGCAGGTCGTGGTCCAGAAGGCGGACCGCAGGATGTACCTCCTCCACCACCGCCGCATCCTGGAAAGCTACGACATCCAGCTCGGCTTCGCCCCGTCGGGCCACAAGTACCGGCGCGGCGACGGCCGGACGCCGGAGGGGCGCTACCACGTCGACCGGCGCAACCCGGAGAGCCAGTTCTACCTCTCGGTGGGCATCTCCTACCCGAACCGCCAGGACAAGGCCTTCGCCGAGGCGCTGGGGGTCGATCCGGGCGGAGACATCTTCGTGCACGGATGGGGCCGGCATGGCGACGACGGGGACTGGACGGCCGGCTGCGTCGCCGTGCGCGACCGGGAGATGCGTCAGGTCTACGCCATGGTCCGTGACGGGACGCCGATCGACATCAACCCCTGACCCGGTGGCCGGCCGTCTGCGTTCCCCTCCCGCCGGGCGCGGCGCGCACGAGCGCGCCCTCGTGCAGATGGGGGCGAGGCCTTCGCAGTCGGTGGGCGGCGCGGCGGCCACGCGGGTCCCCGAACCATCGGGGAAGTCCCGGCGGCCTTGTGCTCTGGTCAAGGCCGTCGGGCCGCTCCATGAACCGGCGCCGGAAGGGTACACACGGGCGGGCCGCCACCTGCCGTAGCGGCGGGCGGCCCTCCCGGCGCCGATCACCGCCCCCTGCGGGCCGAGGGAAGGAACCCGACATGCCGAAGCCGTTCGTCCTCGCCCTCGCGTTCGCCCTCGCGGCCGGAAGCGCCGCCGCGCACAGCGTCACGCTCGAGACGGTGCCCGCCGACGGCGCCACCGTCGCGGCCGCGCCGGAACTCTCGCTCGGCTTCGACTCGCCGATGGTGATCGTCGCCTTCACCCTCGAACGGGACGGGGAGGAGGTCGCCGTCGAGCGCCTCACCGGGATGGAGCCCGCGACCGGCTTCCGCGCCGTGCCCGCCGGCGATCTCGCCCCCGGCGCCTACCGCGTCGAGTGGCGCGGCCTGAGCGACGACGGCCATGCCATGCAGGGCGGCTTCACGTTCACCGTCGCTCCGTGACGGGCGGGCTCGCGCCCGTCGACGCGGCCGCGCTTCTCGCCGTCGCCGCGAAGGCGGCGGGCTACGGCTGCGCGCTGCTCGCGATCGGGGGCGTGGTCTTCGTCGCCACCCTCCGCGACATCG
>CAZWWR010000099.1:0-10000 GCA_964637265.1 uncultured Jannaschia sp. | reverse complement strand
GGGCGGCTGTGCCTCTCTGGCGGCGACGGACGGGGTGCCGGACCGGGCGGGGAAGGCCGCCCGCCGGCCCGGTCGCGCGGTGGAGATCGCGCCGGCCGGCCGCCCGGCACGGGATCCTGGGGAGGACACGAATGCACATCAAGACGCTCACGGGCCTGGCGCTCGTGCTGGCCGGGCCCGCGCTGGCGGAGTTCCCGGAGAAGCCGGTGACGCTCGTCGCCCCGTTCAACGCGGGCGGGGGCACGGACCTCCTGCTGCGCGGCCTCGCCGGGCCGTTCGAGGAGGCGCTGGGCTCCGACGTAGTGGTTCAGAACATGGCCGGCGGCTCGGGCACGGTCGCGGCGAGCCACATCGCGGGGCTCGATCCCGACGGCTACACGCTGGGCTACCTGTCGATCACCGTCTCGACGATCCAGCCGCAGATCAAGGACGTGCCCTACGGGCTCGACAGCTGGACGCCGATCTGCTCGGTCGCGGCGAGCCCGACGCTGTTCTTCACGACGCCGGACGCGCCCTACGAGAGCCTCGACGACGTGAAGGCCGCCATCGAGGAGAGCCCCGGCGAGCTCATCTTCGGCTCCTCCGGCCCCGGTGCGATTACCCATCTGACGATGGTCTCGGCGATGAGCGGGCTGGGCGTGATGGAACAGGTGAAGCACCTGCCGCACGAGGGCTCGGGCCCGGCGATGAAGTCGATGGCCGGCGGCATCATCCAGTTCTTCGGGGACACCGAGGTGATGATGTCCCAGTACGAGCTCAAGCCGCTCGCGGTGTTCGCCGACGAGCGCCTGCCGTCGCTTCCCGACGTGCCGACCGCCGCCGAGGCGGGCATCGAGGCGCCGCTGAACGAGCTCTATCTCTGGGGCGGGCTCTTCGCGCCGGCCGGGCTCGACGAGGGCGTGCGCGACACGCTCGCGGCGGCCTGCGAGGAGGCCGTGGCCTCCGACGCCTTCGCCGAGTTCGCGGAGCAAACCGGGACCGTGATCGCGCATCGCGGGCCGGAGGAGTTCGACGAGTTCTTCCGGCAGCAATGGGAGGCCAACCGCACCCTCATCGACGCCGCGGGCCTCTGATGGCGCGGGCGCCGGCGCCCCGGCGCTCCGCCGAGGGGCTGGCCCTCTCGGCGGTGCTGCTCGCGGCGCCGCTCGCGCTCCTGCTACTCGGCCGGGGGGCCGAGTTCGCCGAGCTGGGCGGGGCGTTCTCGCCCATGTTCTTCCCGACGATCGTGCTGTGGTTCTGGGCGGGGACGGCGGCGCTCTCGCTGGTCTCGGGCCTGCTGGGGCTCGAAGATGCGCGGCCGCCCATCCCGGGCGACCGCTGGGCGCGGATCGGGGCCGTGGCGGCGCTGATGGCGCTGTTCGTGTGGGGCTTCACCGGGATCGGCTTCCTTCTCTCCGGGGTCCTCTTCACGCTTGGGGTCCTGCTGGTGCTGGGCGTCCGCGCGCCGGTCCTGCTCGCGGGGTTCGCCCTGCTGGTGCCGGCGGCGCTCCTCGTGCTGTTCCACCACGTGCTGGGGCTGCCGCTCCCCACCTCGCCCCTCTCCTACCGCTTCTGACGGGCCCGGGCGGAGGATGATCGCGCAGCTTCCCGAGGCCGCCGGGCTTCTCTTCACGGTGCAGGGGCTCCTGACGCTCGTCCTCGGCACCGCCCTGGGCATCGTGCTGGGCGCGCTTCCGGGCATCGGCTCGACGGTCGCGGTCGCGCTCGTGCTGCCCTTCACCCTGTCGATGGAGCAGGCTCCGGCGGTGATCCTGCTGCTGGCCGTCTACGCAGGCTCGGTCTACGGCGGCTCGATCTCGGCCATCCTCATCAACACGCCGGGCACCCCCGCGGCCGCGGCCACGGTGCTCGACGGCACGCCGATGGCGCGGGCCGGCCGGGCGGGGGAGGCGCTGGGCTGGGCCACGCAGGCCTCCGTCTTCGGCGGGCTCGTCTCGGCGGTGGTGCTCCTGCTGGCCGCGCCGCAGCTCGCCGCCTTCGCCCTGCGCTTCGGCCCGATCGAGACCTTCGCGCTGATCTGCCTGGGGCTGACCTGCATCGTCACCGTCTCGCGCGGGTCGATGGCCAAGGGGCTCGTGGCGGGGGCGCTGGGCGTCTTCCTCGCCACCGTGGGGGGCGACCCGATCACCGGCGAGGCGCGCTTCACCTTCGGGCAGTACCAGCTCATCGCCGGGTTCAACCTGCTGGCCGTGGTGATCGGCATCTTCGCCTTCTCCGAGATCCTGATCCGGATCGGCGACGGCGCGGACTCGGGCGGCGCCCGGATCTCCTTCGCGGGCCTCGTCCTGCCGCGGCCGGCGCAATGGCGCGGGCGCGTGGCGAACCTGCTGAAGTCCACCGGGATCGGCTCGGTGGTGGGCGTGCTGCCGGGCACCGGCTCCACCACGGCGGCCTTCATCTCCTACGCCGAGGCCAAGCGATCCTCGCCCCGCGGCGCGGGCTTCGGGGAGGGCGAGCCCGACGGCATCGTGGCCGCCGAGAGCGCCAACAACGCGGTGACGGGCGGCGCGCTGGTGCCGACCCTGGCGCTGGGCATCCCGGGCGACGTGATCACGGCCGTGATGCTCGCCACCTTCACGCTGCACGGCGTGACGCCCGGCGTGCGTCTGATGCAGGACAACCCCGCGCTGATCGCCGCGATCTTCCTCGGCTTCTTCGTGATCAATCTGCTGCTTCTGCCGCTCGGCATGGTGCTCTCCCGCGTGGCCGCGCCGCTCCTGCGCATCCGCGAGCCGCTGATGCTGGCGGCGATCGGGCTGCTCTGCGTGATCGGGGTCTACTACGTGCGCGGCAATCCGTTCGACCTCATCGTGATGGTCGCCGCCGGGGTGGCCGGGCTGTTCCTGCGCCGCGCCGGCTACCCGATGGCGCCGCTGGTGATCGGCATGGTGCTGGGGCCGGCGCTGGAGCTGTCGCTGCGGCAGGGGCTGATCATCACCGACGGCTCGATTGCGGCCTTCGTCACCGGGCACCCGATCGCGGCCGTGCTGCTCGCGGTGACGGCCGTCGCCCTCCTTTGGCCGGCGGTGCGTAGCCTCCTTGACCGGCGCGGCGGGCGGGCATGAGGCCGGGTGCGCCCGGCGGAAGGGGCCGGATGCGGCGGCCGAGGGAAGGGGAGGCGGAGGCGTGAGGGTCACCGCGGTCGAGACGGTGCGCCACCGGGTCCACCACAACGCGCTGTGGGTGCGGGTCGAGACGGACGAGGGCTTCGCGGGCCTCGGCGAGACGTTCCGCCATCCCGGCCCGGTGGCCGCCTGGGTCCACGACCAGCTCGCCCCGTACCTCCTGGGGCGCGACCCGCGCGAGGTGATCCGCCACCACTGGGAGATGACCCGCGAGGGCACGCGCCGCTTCCTCGGCTACCCGACCCGCTCCGTGGAGACGCGCGCCGTGTCCGCCGTCGACATGGCGCTGTGGGATCTGCGGGCGCGGGCGGCGGAAGAGCCCCTCTACCGCCATCTCGGCGGCCCGGTGCGCGAGAGCATCCCCGTCTACAACACCTGCGCCGGGCCGGGCTACGACACGCATGGCGGTCTGGTGCGGGCGGAGCGCGGCGAGGAGACGCCCTATGGCGGCGAGCCGGACGCGCAGGGTGTGACCGACGACCTGCTCTGGCAGCATTCCGATCCCGGCGCCCTCGCCCGGAGCCTCCGGGAGGAGGGGATCGGGGCGATGAAGGTCTGGCCCTTCGACGCGGCCGCGGTGCGCTCGGGCGGGCGGCGGATCGGGGCGGCGGAGATGGAGGCCGCGCTGGGCAAGCTCGCGGCGATCCGCGACGCGGTGGGCGACGACATGGAGATCCTGCTCGAGTACCACTCGCTCTGGCACATGGCGCCGATGCGCCGGATCGTGCGCGAGGTGGATGCCTACCGCCCCTTCTGGCACGAGGATCCGGTGCAGATGGAGAACTTCGCCGACCTCGCCGCGCTGCGCCGGGAGACGCCGACGCCCATCGCCGGATCCGAGAGCCACGGCACCGCGCAATGGGTGCGCGACGCGCTGGCGCACGAGGCGGTGGACTACGTGCATTACGACCTCGGCTGGATCGGCGGGATCACCGAGGGACAGCGGGTCGCGGCGCTGGCCTTCGCCCACGACCGCCTGATCGCGCCGCACGACTGCACCGGCCCGGTCACCTGGATCGCCAACCTCCACCTCGCGCTCGCCCACGTGAACGCGCTGTGGCTCGAGTCGGTGCGGGCCTATTACCGGGGCGCCTACCGCCGCATGGTGACCGAGCTTCCCCGCGTCGAGGACGGGCACGCCCATCCGACGGCGGGTCCCGGCCTCGGGACGGATCTCCACCCCGCGCTGCTGGCGGATCCGGACACCGTGATCGAGCGGAGCGCGCTGTAGGCCGGGCGCGCGGATCGGTCGGGCTCGCCGCTCCCACAAGTCTGGGTGCCTGGCCCGAGGGGCGGGTAGTCTCGGAATGTGGGCGTGGTTCGCGGAAGGAGAGCCGGGACTGCCGGAGATGGGAGGCTGTGGTTGGCCGCCGATAGGGAGTCGGGTGGAAGGACGTTCCTACCGGGACGGATGTGGAGGCATCTGGTTGAGCCCGGAGGCGACGGAAGCCTAGCGCCGTCGATGGAAGGGAATGACGCCGCGGAGGCATCACATCCGCCGATCGCCCTGTCATCTCGACCGATGCAAACGTCCTCACGCGGGTCCCGTCCGACAACAGGCCGGGCGGGGATCGCCTCGACTGGCGGCAAGATGCTGCCCCCCGCTCGAGGTCCGGCTGTCTACATGGCGGCACCACGGGAGCCAGACCCCCGCGAGAGACCCCATCGCGATCGCCCCGGCGCGCGGTTCGAGCGCTCCTGACTAACATCGGATGGATTCACCCGGAGCGCACGAGCCGTGCCACTGCCGGAACGGGGGACGGCGCCGCGGTGGAAAGGCCGGGCCCCTCGTGCCTGCCCCGTCCGGGCGTCGCTCCCGCCGGGAACTGCTTTAGCTCGTCGACGTCCCACCGGGCGGGTCCGGCATTGGCATGGCGGGGCTTCTTCATCTCGATCCCGTGCCGGGCAGGACTCCGGCGACGGCTCTGTCAGGGGCTCTCGGATTGCCGGTCTAGCGTGGCTCCCGCATCGTGTCGCCCGGCTGGAACTTGGGCTCGAGCGCGATGCGGCGCTCCGGATCGGCGGCGAAGTCGTGCTCGCCCAGGATGACGCGCGCCGCCTGCCGGCCCGTCTCCAGCCGCCGCGAGTCGATGGTGGCGAGGCGGCGGGGCAGGCCGTCGAGCAGCGAGAAGTTGTTGAAGCCCGACAGCCCGATCTCCTCGCCGACCGCGAGGCCCCGCTCCATCACGTGGAGCATCCCGCCCGCGCCCGTCAGGTCGTTGGTGTAAAACAGGAAGTCCACGTCGGCGCCGCGGTCGAGGAGGTCGCGCGTCATCTCCCGCCCCTTCGCAAAGCCCGACCAGCCGGCATAGCCCATCCGCTCCACGATCGGCACGCCCGCCTCGCCCAGCGCCCGCTCGAGCCCCTCGAGCCGCTTCCGGGCCCGGTGGTCGCCCTCCATCTTGGTGCCGAGCACCGCGACCCGCCCGTAGCCCCGGGCCACGATCTCGCGCCCCATCCGGTAGCCCGCGCCCCAGTGGCTGATGCCGACGCAGGCGTCGACCGCCTCGCCGTCCACGTCCATCACCTCGACCACCGGGACGCCCGCCGCCGCCAGCATGGCGCGGGCCGGCTCGGTATGCTCCAGCCCGGCCACGATCATTCCGCTGGGGCGCCAGGAGAGCATCTCGAACAGCACCTGCTCCTCGCGCGCCGGGTCGTAGCCCGTGGCGCCGATCACCGGCTGCAGGTCGGTGTCGTCGAGCACCTGTCCGATCCCCGAGAGCACCTCCGGGAAGACGAGGTTCGACAGCGACGGCACCACGACGCCCACGAGGTTGACGCGTCCCGACGCCATCGCGCCCGCGATCTTGTTGGGCACGTAGCCCAGCATCCGCGCCGCCTCCTCGACGCGGCGCCGCGTCCGGTCCGAGACGTCGCGGCGGCCCCTTAGCACGCGGCTCACCGTCATCTCGCTCACGCCGGCGGCCTCCGAGACGTCGCGCAGGGTGAGCTGTGGCCGGCGGGGCGCCGGGGGTCGCTGGGAATCGTTCGGCACGGCGCCTCCGGAGCGGGCGAATCGGGTGTTAGCCCGAGAGCCGCCGACCCCTCAAGCCGCGCTTGCCCTCCGGCCCGGCGAAACGCTATCTGGCCTCAGCGGTCCCGTGGCTCAACTGGATAGAGCAATCCCCTCCTAAGGGATAGGTTGCAGGTTCGAGTCCTGCCGGGATCGCCAGCCCATCTGTTCGTTCCGATGCCGGATGCACGGGATGTCTGCGAACTAGGAACGAAAAACCTGCGCAAGATGGCTGTGCGGGGAGCTGGGGCGGGCTCCGGTATCTGCATCCTCGCCTTCCTAACAATGTGTTGTGTCTGCACTGGCCGCTATTGCAGGGCCAGCTTTGGCCGGCCCTTCCCCCGCGATTTGACGGCTCGCCCGTCATCGTCTCTCTCGGTGGCACGGGATCCGGACCCCCTCCGACCACGTCGCCCCCGCCTCGGAAGCGGAGGCGCGCCCCGCGGCCCTCCCGACATGCACACTCGAGGGGAGATCCGAATGACCCGCACGACGTCCACCATCCCGTTCCACGAGCTGCGCTTCGACATTGCCGTTCCGCGGGACTCCGCCGTGGCCGAGCGGCTGCGGGTTTCCCTGCACCGCCACCGGATGGCGCGCCGTCGCGCCACCTAGGCGGCGGGCGGTGACGGGACCGGCGGAGATGCGATCGCACGGGGCGACCGGCTGAGCGACGGCGATCGGGCCCGCATCGCGGATCGGGCCGCGGCCATGTCGAGCGGTGCAGGGCGGCCTCGGGGCTCGGGCATCTCGACCAAACCGACCGTCCCTGGCTTGCCGTGTTGCGCGGGGGCGGGCGTGGCCGGCATCGCGACCGAGCACGAGGCCGACGAGATCGCCGCGCGTCTGCATGCCGAGATGCCCTGGATGGGGCGGGCGACGGAGGAGGTCTGGCACGGCCCGCGCGCCTCGGCGCGCAATGGCGATCCGGACGCCCGGTTCGAACCGTTGATCCTCGCGCCCCCCCGGGATCGGCAAGAGCCATTGGGCGCGCCGCGTCGCGCATCGCCTCGCCGCCCCTGCCACCGTGATCGAGGCGATGGGCGAGCCCGCCACCTTCGCGCTCGTCGGCGCGCAGCGGGGCTGGAGCAGGGCGACGCCGGGCGGCTGGTGAACACCGTCCTGCGCGAGCGGCACGCCGGCCCCGTCGTGATCGTGGACGAGATCGGTAAGGCCGCGGCGAGGTCCGCTCGAGCCGCGACGACTGCTTCGCGCTCACCGACGCGCTGGTGCAGCTGCTCGAGCGCATGACCGCGAGAACGTGGGGCTGTCCCTACTTCCAGGTCCGTTTCGACATGCCCTGGGCGAACTAGGTGCTGACGGCGAACGGCCGGATCGGGATCCCCGAGCCGGTGCGTCGTCCCGGACCTCCACGACATGGCCCGCGCCGACCTGCAGGCCATCGCGCTCCGGGAGGGCCGCCCGCGCAGGCTGCCGGACGCGGCATTGGCGGCTCTGTCGGAGGCCGCAGGCTCGGGACGGTCGAGCCTCCGCACGGTCGGACGCATGCTCGACCGGGCCGAGCGCATCGTCCACCGACCTGTACTGCACTGACGGGGGCGTGCGGCGATCCTCTGGACATGCGCGGCCGTCGAAGCAGCAACACGCCTCATGGGGACCGGACCCTCCCGGACCAGGTCGTCCCCCGCTCCGCGTCCCCCGCCTAGGCGCCGCGCCCCGCGCCAACCTGTCTCCGCCGCCATGCCCTTGAAGACCTCCGCCGCGTCCGCCACGAGGTAGACCGGGCCATAAGTCTGCGCGTCCGAGCCCGGCCCGGACGCGACCCTCACGATGCCCCGGGCTCTCAGGACGCCGGCGACCTTCTCGGCCGACAGGCCCTGCTCCCGCGCAAGCAGGGCGGCCGTGGTGAATCGGGCGCGGAAGGCAGCTTTGTCCTCCGGCTTGACGTAGAGGCCCTCCCGGTGGGTCAGGGGTTCCACATCGTCGTCGCCGGGACGAGCCCGTCGGCGATCATCGCGCCCAGGCCGCCCCCCGGGACGCTCAGCCCCACCCGCGCCGCACACGTCCCGACAATCGGCGCCTCGAGCGCGGTGGGCCGCGGGAGGTCGTTCAGAACGTCGTCTCTGAAGCGCAGGGCGACGTAGGACCGCGCGCGCGCGGCTGCCCTCACGCGCATGCGCCCCGCGCGCATCGCCGCGATCACGTCCGCGATGCCGATGCGCAGACGCTGCGCGCCGGTGTTCGGATTCACCCATCCGGGCTCGCCCTCCTCGGCCTCCTCTGCAGGGCCGAACACCGCGTCCGGGAACCGCTCACCATCGCGGGGGTCCCAGCAATACTTGGCCACCTCGTAGGGTACGGCGGGGGCCAGGACCCCACCTCCGACCAGCGCCTCGAACCGGGCCTTCGTGATCCTCAGGACGGCGCGCATCCGCCGTTCGCCGGCCATGCGGAAGGCCTGCGCGATGACTGGCGCACAGGCCGCGGCGTCGACGGTCGCACGCGCATCGGGGCGGGGATCGTCGGGAGCGAGGAGGCCGCGCCCGACGAGCATGCGGCGCATCAGCCCCTCGGAGACCCTCGCCTCCTGCGCCGCGCTCGAGGCGGAGTGCAGCCGCCGGCGCGCGTGGGTACGCCCAGGATCGGCTCGCTCGCCCGAACGGGCCAAGCGTCGAGGATTGCCTTGCGCATCGGGCCTCGGAACGGATTGTAGCGCTCGTCGTCCTTCGTGCTCGCTTCGAGCCAGTCGTAGAAGCCGCCGAACGCCTTGCGGGAGGCATCGTTCGCGCCCGAGATGGCGGAGGCCAGCTCGCGCAGAGCCTCCGCGAGGGCGTCCGGCCCGCCGGTGAGGATCAAAAGTCCCTCGGCCTGGCCGGGACGTCGACCTTGGCGCTGGGCGTCCTCAGACGCATCGATGCGCTCTGGCCGAGCAGCCGGCACAGCTTCACCGCCACGTCGATGGGGAAACCTCCAAGCCAGCCGTCATCGCGATCGTCGCCAGCCGGCGATCCAGCCAGAGATCGTAGCCGGTGACCGCCTTGACCGGCCGGACGAGGCGCCCGTCGCGGAGGTCGGCCTCGATCTCCGTCAGGCGGGCGGCGTGGTCGTACCGCTCCAGGCGAGGGTTCCTCGTTCACAGGGTTACCTAGGGGTGGCCATGCGCCGTGCAGAGATGGATATGGCGGAACCGCCAGTCCCCACGCATGACCATCGCGTGCGCGGGGTGACGCGTCGCCACGGCCACGTCCGCCGACAGGCATCTCGGGCAGCCGCGCATCGCGGGGGTCACGACCGCCCGCGAGACGACATCCTCCCCGCGCAGCCGCACGCGGATGCCAGCCAGGGGAACAGCGGTCGACGACTGGATATCCGCCCGCTCTCCCTCCGCGAGGCCGAGGAGGTCGAAGACCTCGCCCACCGCCCCCGGCGTGTGCTCCAGGATCGCTCTCGCGCCGAGGCCCAGCTCCGCGGCCATCTCCCACGTCGCAAGTCCCCGCATGGCCGCGGTTCGGGACAGCAGGGACCGCATCGTATATCGCGCGCAGCGGTCCGTGCGCGCATGGCGAAGGGTTCCCTCCGGGCCTCCATCCGATCGCCCGTCCTCTGTCACATCGCAGGGTGTGTCCGCAGTAGCGCTGCCCGCTCAGTCAAACCGGCCCTATGTCGCTGGTATGGCGGGGCAAGCGGCGGCGGCAGGAGCCCTCTGGATGGGCGATACGGTGGGAAGCCTCATTCGGAAGAAGGGCGTACTTCGTCGAAAAACTTGTTCTTGATCGGGGCGTAGGCGGCTGATTCACTTCTCTCGAGTGAGGAGGTGTCCGGCGAGGATGCGACCGAGGCAGGGTTAGCGTCCTCGCAGGTGGTGTAATTTCTGGTGTATATCGCGGTGTCGCCTGGG
>CAZWWR010000098.1:0-10008 GCA_964637265.1 uncultured Jannaschia sp. | reverse complement strand
CCGGGCGGCCGGGCCCGCCCCCTCCCCGCCGCCCGGACAGGTCCGGCGCCGCCGCCCGCGCCGATCGCGTCAGAACCGGGCCGACAGGCCGATCTGCGGGCCCGACAGGTCGATGTCGATGTCGAACCCGTCGATCCGCTGGCCGATCGACATGTGCCGGTAGCCGAGCTGCGCCGCCCAGCGGTCGCTGAACCGGTAGCCGACGCTCGCGAAGCCCTGCCACGTCGAGGCGTCGTCGAAATCGCCCCCGACATCGGCGTAGGCGCTCGCGAACCAGCGCTCGGAGAGCGCCGCCTCGGCCCGCACGCCCACGAGCGGCAGCACCCATTCGGCGCCGAGGCCGAAGCTGCGGTCCTCGACCCGCCCGGCGGAGCGCAGGTCGGTGTCGATCGACACGTCGAAGGCGCGGAACCCGGCCGCCACGTCGAAGGCCAGGCGCGGCCCCTCGTAGGCCCGGTAGGTGCCGTAGGCGCTCAGGGCGGTGGCGCGGGTCTCGACCGTGCCGTCGTCGAAGAGGAGGCCGAACGGCGTCTCCTGCGTCGCCTCGAGATCCACGTAGATCAGGTCGCCGGCGACCCCCCATCGCCCCCGCTGGGCCCAGAGCCGGCCCATGAACACCCCCTCGAGGATGTCGAGCACGCTGCCCCCCGAGGGCTCCGCGTCGATCGTCCCGAGCGGCGTGCCGATCTCGGCGGCGAGCCCGGGCAGCCAGCCGTAGACCGTCCCCGTGACCGTCCAGTCCTGCGCCGCGACGGGGGCCGCCAGCGCGCAGATCGCGGCCGATGCGCCGAGCGCGGCCGTCCTCCCCCTCATGGCTCCCCCTCGTGCCAGATGGGCGACGAGTAGGCGCGGTGCTGTGCGGTCATGGGTATCTCCTCGGGCAGGTCGAGCCCGAACCGCACCGCGTCGTAGGCCGTCCAGCGCGGGGTCGGGATCTCGATGACCCTGGCGTAGTAGAACGCATCGAGCGCGGGGTCGAACCCCGGATCCCGCCAGACGGCGCCGAGCTCGGCCGCCCCGATCTCGTTCGTCCAGGACGGGATCGAGAGATCCACCGTCGAGCCGACCGCCGGCAGCCGCCCGTCCGGCCCCGGCTCCCGCCCGTCCGACCAGGCCACGTCGTAGACCCGCTCGCGCGCCTCGCCGGCCGCGTCGACCCACCCCTTCACGATCTGGATGCGGTCGAGGTTCGCGCCCATCGGGTCGCGCAGCGCGTAGACGAGGAAGGACGGCGCCTCCGCCCCCTCTCCCCGCGCGGGCAGGTCCGCCCCCATCGGCACGCCGCGCGTGTAGCCGAGCTGCGCGAGGTCGCGGCGCAGCGCGTCGTCGGGCTCGAAGTCCCAGCCGCCGAAGAAGCGCAGCCGGATGCGCGTGCCCGTCGTGGCGTAGGTCTCGCGCCGCTCCATCGCGTCGAAGATCGCGCCGCGGGTGTTGCTCCGGGCCCAGACCGCCGAGAGCCCCGACGGGATGTACTGCCACGTCCAGAGGGCCGGCTCGCCGTCGGCATAGGCGCGCGAGAGGTGGGTCGAGCGCTCCGGGGAGGGCTCGTAGGCGGTGAACTTGCCGAAGAAGTTCTCGCTCGACGGCGTGGAGAGGCCGGTATGCGTGTCCGCCGCCCCGACCAGCCCGAACTTGAACGGGTTTGTGCCCAGCTCGTCCCCGAGCTGCAGCCCGCGCAGCAGCCCGGACCGGACGTACTCTCCCGGCAGCATGTCGGGCGTCTTGGCCTCGGACGCGTCGAGGTTGCCATAATCCCACGTCTCGAAGTCCGCGAACTCGTCCTCGGGCGAGAGGAGCGGGTGCGTCTCGCCGTCGCCCTTCATCTGGTTGCTCTCGTAGAGCCGCTCCCAACGCTGCCGCGCCTCGGCATAGGCCCCGTCATAGGGGGCGTCGGCGAAGTCGTCGCGCAGCGCGAACATCATTCCGTTGGAGACGTTGCCGTTGTGCGGGATGGCGGTGACGTCGCCGCCGGTCACCGCCTCGTAGTTCTCCATCCAGGCCCAGAGGTCCTTCGGGTCCGGGCTGCCGACGGGGGGCGTGGTGGTGTAGGGCAGGACCTGCCCCGCGCGCTCGGCGCCGTCGCGGAAGATGACGTTCCGGTGCAGGTTGTTGCCCGCGACGAGCGAGGTCCACTCGTAGGCGATGAACGTGGTGAACGTGCCCGGATCGTTGAACTCCTCGGCCGCCTCGACGATGTCGTCCCAGGTCCGGCGGTAGGCGGGGTTGCCCGGCTGGTAGTTGAGCGCGTCCGGAAGCTCGCCCGCCCCGAACACGGCGACCAGCTGCTGCGCCGCGCGCAGCGCCCGCTCGCCGCCGGCCCCGAACTCCTCGTGGAGCTCCTTGCCGTACGGGTCGGCAAGGATGTTGGGCGCGCCGGCCTTGATGTCCGTGATCACGCCCATGCCGTCGGAATGGTCGGTGATCATGTAGAAGTCGTAGGGCTGGCGGAGCTTCACCGGCTGGCCCGTGTTCGACGTGACCTGCTCGCCGCGCGCGAAGCGGTAGGCGTCCCGGGGCATCAGCACCGTGCCGCCCCCGCCCGCATCCGCCGAGAGCCCGGTATGGACATGCGTGTCCCCGAACAGGACCTGCGTCGGGAAGCCTCGGTCGGCATAGGGCGAGTAGGGCCGCCCCTGCGGGCCCGGCAGGCCCGCGGTGTCGGGGATGTCCTGCCCCGGCGCCGGGGCGGGCGCGCCCGCGGAGAGCGCGCCGAGGAGGCATGCGAGGGCGGTCGCGGTTCGGATCATGGTCTCGGTCTCCCACGGGGCCGCGGCGGCGGCCGTATCACACTTGGATCGCCGCGCGCCGCGCCCGGCCCGGACCCGGGGCGGTGGGGGCCGCCCCGGAACCGCGGCGGGCTCAGCGAGTCTCGGGATGCACCCTACCCCGGATCATGGCCCGCGCGTCGATTTCGAATTTCACCTGATGCGGCGCGCACGCCGCGCAGGCCCTGAAGAACCGCGTCGCGGCGCCGGATAGGCCCACCATCGAGGGGCCCACCCAAAGCCGGTGCTGCCCGGCGTCGGCGGCGGCCCGGCCCGCGGTGCACGACGCCCGTGCGTCGCGATTCATCGGCGGCAGGCCCAAGTCGGCGATCCAGTCGGAACCGGGCGTCCCGCGGCCCGTCATGCTGCCGCGCCTGCCGGGATGGTCCGCGGGCCGACGTCGTCCCCCCGCGGACGCCGACGTCCGCGCACGTCCACCCTCCCGCCCGGTGGCGGCCGGGCCGGGCGCGGGGGTGGCCGTCTTGTGCATTCGGGGTTTTCCCTCCTCGAGAGTTGCCCCGAAACGGGGCAGAACGCGTCCCGCCGCTCACCCGCCCTGCGGAACGAGCAGCTTGATCGTGAAGCCGAACGCGTCCTCCGGGCCGAAGCCCTCGTCGTGGAAATTGCGCTCGTAGGAGGCGAGAAACTGCACCGCCCGCCCGCCG
The DNA here is from genome assembly GCA_964637265.1 of uncultured Jannaschia sp. Lineage (GTDB taxonomy): Bacteria > Pseudomonadota > Alphaproteobacteria > Rhodobacterales > Rhodobacteraceae > Jannaschia. The sequence goes on along the minus strand of CAZWWR010000098.1, from coordinate 6,578 downwards.
ATGCGGGTCGGCTTCGTCACCTGCACGCCCACGGGCAGCGAGGTGAAGCCGTCCTCGTTCCAGTCGTACACGAAGGTCATCTCCGACTGCCCGACCGTCCAGCCGTCCTCCAGCGAGACGGTGTAGATCGGCTGGAGGGTGGAGATGTCGACATCGGGCCGGTCGTCGTCGCCCGCCACGGTGAAGATGTTCTGGTTGAACGCCCCCACGAGCCCCAGGGCCGCTGCGCCACGAAGCCGCCCGCGGGGCCGAGACCCCATTTCTCCGCGCCCACATCGTCCGCCCCGGTCGGCAGGAGCGCCACCGTGCCCACCCCGAACCGGCCCCAGCTCCGGTCGGAGGTGGCGAGGTCGAAGAGCGTCGCGTCCGCCAGCCCCTCGTTCCCCGTCGGGCCGTCGGTCACGTAGGGCAGCGTCAGCCGCGCGATGTTGCTCACCCCTCCCAGCTCGAACGGGATGGCCGTGCGGAACTGGACGCGGGTGCCGTCGGCGCCGGGCAAGATGTGGTAGGAGAAAGGGTAGAAGTTCTGCAGCAGGAACGCGGTGAGCGAGGCCGTCGGATCGTTCGCGGCCGTGGCGAGTGCCTCGTCGTCGACGGCGCCCTCGCGGGGCGCGTCCTGCGCGGTCGAGGGGCCGGCGGCAACCGCGGCGACCAGTGCCGTCACGCATCGCCAATGTCTCGCTCCCATTCGACCCTCCTGCCCGCGGTGGCGGCCTGACGACCCGTCCGGCCGGCACGACCCGCGCATGGCGCGCCTGCGCACACCTTACCTTAGGGAAGGGTACAACGGCCTTCCGCCAGGGTTTGTCCGGGCGCGGACATTTCCCCAGGTTTCGTGCATGACCGCGTCCCCACGCACCTTGCTCTCCGCCGGCTGGCTCTCCGACCTCGCGCCTGGGCTCGCCGAAGCCGTGCTCGACGCCTGCTACGTCCGGCGCTTCGCCGACCGCGAGATCGTCTACGGGCACGACAGCGACACCCGGGCGCTCTACGGCGTCCTCGACGGGGCGGTGCGGATGCTGATCACGACGAGCGAGCAGCCGCTCCGCCTGGGCCACGTGGCCGGGCCCGGCTTCTGGTTCGGGGATCCGGGCTTCGTCCTCGGGATCGGGCGCCTCCTCGAGATCGAGGCGGCGGGCGGGACGCGCCTCCCCGTCCTGCGCCGGGACGCCTTCGACAGGCTCGCGCGGACCCGGCCCGAAGCCTGGGAGGGGCTGGCCCGCCTCTCGGTGAAGAACTCGATGCTGGCGATGGCCGCCGCCGACGACCTCCTCATCCGGGAGCCCCGCCGCCGGCTTGTCGCGACGCTCCTGCGGCTGGCCTCGCGGCGCGGCGCCCGGCCGGACCTTCCCCCGCTCGACACGATCCCCATCTTGCAGCGGGAGCTGGCCGACGTGGTCAACACGGCGAGGTCCTCCGCCGCCAAGACCATCGCCGGCCTCGTCGCGGAGGGCGCCGTGGAGACGAGCTACCGTGCGATCCGCATCCTCGATCCGGACGCGCTCGAGCGGATCCTGCGAGAGGATGCGCCCGCCGGGGGCTGACGGCAGGGGGGGAGCTTCCGTCGCCGCCGCCCTGCCAGACCGGCCGGCAGGACGGGGCCTCAGCCAGCCACCCGCCCCGTGCGGCTGCGCAACTCCCCTCGCAGCGGGCCACCCAGCCCTGCGCGGGCTGGAGCCCGGGAGTGTCTAGATACCCGCCAGCCCAATACCTGCCCACCCGAGGACCGCGCACGCGCCGGGAGCGCCGGGGGGAACTTCAGCCCGCCCCGCCGAGCGTCTCCTCGAGCCATTCCACGAACCTCGCGGTGTTCTCGGGCACCCCGTCCCGGTCCGCCACGAGGATCCAGTGCCGCTCCTCCGGTCGCACCGGCGGGAAGTCGAGCGGCACGAGGCGGCCGTCGGCGAGCGGGCGTTCGAGCAGGCTCGTCCAGCCGAGCGCGATGCCCTGGCCGTCGATGGCGGCGTAGGCGGCGTCGGAGTAGCTCGTGAAGCGCAGGCGCGGCGCCGCGGCCCGGCCCCGGATGCCCTGCCGCGCGAGCCATGCGGGCCAGCGCATCCAGCCCCGTTCCGCGGGGTCGTGCTCGATCAGGGCGCCCGCATCCCCCCGGGCAAGCGCGGCCGCGTCCAGCCCCTCGAGCCCGTCCGCCAGTCCGGGCGCGCAGACCGGCACGATGGCCTCGTCCAGCGAGCCCGCGACGGTCATGCCGCGGAAGGGCGGCGTGCCGTAGCGGATGGCAACATCGATCCCGGGCTCGCCCGGCGCGATCCCCGCATCGGCCGAGACGACGCGCAGGTCGAGCCCCGGCGCGGTGCCGCGGAAGGAGGAGAGCACCGGGAGCAGGCGGAAATGGGCGAAGGCCACCGAGACGGCCACCGTCAGTTCGTTCGGCGCGGCCTCGATCTCGTCGATGGCGTCGGCGATGCCGTCGAAGGAGCGGGCGACCGCGGCCCAGAGCGTCCGGCCCTCCTCCGTCGGGATCACGCGGCGGTTGGCGCGCCGGAAGAGCGCGCAGCCGACCTCCGCCTCGAGCGCCTTGATCCGCCGCGAGACGGCCGCCTGGGTGACGCCCAGCTCCTCCGCAGCGCGCGTGAAACTCTCGCGCCGCGCGGCCGCCTCGAACGCGAGGAGGGCGGAGAGGGACGAGATCCGGTGACGCAGGCGGTGCATTCGGGGGCCCGTCGATCCATGACCTGAGCGCATCGATCCTAGCCTGCGATCTGCCGTTGCGCGACCCCCGGCCGGGGCCGCACTTTCGGACCAGTCAGGTCGGGAGTAGGCCCATGCTCGACACGCGATTCGGCCATGGCGGGGACGTCGCCGCCCACCTCGCGGCGCGGCGGCCGGGCCATACCCTGCCGGCGCCGCTCTACACCTCCCGCGAGGCCTGGCTGGCCGATTGCGACGCCATCTTCGGGCGGCACTGGATCGCGGTGGGGGTGGCCTGCGACGTGCCGGAGGCGGGCGACGTGATGGCGCTCGAGATCGGGCCCTCCTCCATCGTCGTGCTGCGCGACGACGACATGGGTCTGCGCGCGTTCCACAATGTCTGCGCGCATCGCGGCGCGCGGCTGGTGCCGCCGGGCCGCTCGGTCGTGGGCAAGCTCGTCTGCCCCTATCACCAGTGGACCTACGACCTCGACGGCACGCTGGCGCTGGCCCCGCACATGGGCGTCGATTTCGACCGCGCCCTCCATCACCTGCGGCCCGTGGCGCTGCGCGACGTGGGCGGCATCCTCTACGCCTGCCTCTCGGAGGATCCGCCCGCCGACATCGAGGAGCTGGCGGCGGCGATGGAGCCGCGGCTCGCCCCCTACGACCTGCGGAACGCCCGCGTCGCGCACGAGGAGGACGTGATCGAGGAGGGCAACTGGAAGCTCACGATGGAGAACAACCGCGAGTGCTACCACTGCGCGAGCAACCATCCCGAGCTCGCCCTGTCCTTCCACGCCGCCGATTTCGGCTTCGACCCCGGTGCCCTGACGGAGGCCGAGCGGGCCGAGACCGTGGCGCTCGCGGACGCCTACCGGAGCTACGGGGAGTACTGGGACAAGGAGGGCCTGCCCCACGCCGCGATCGAGCATTCCGAGGGCTGGGCCACCAACTTCCGCACCCAGCGGCTGATCATCGCCGGTCTCGGCGAGAGCCAGACCCCCGACACGCGCGCCGCCGTGCAGATGCCGCTGGGCGAGGCGGGACGGCCGTGGATGGGGGACATGCACCTCTGGGGAATCAACTCCTGGAACCACGTCATGTCGGACCACGCGGTGGTGTTCGCGGCCTATCCGCTGGCCCCCGACCGGACGCTGGTGCGCACCAAGTGGCTCGTCCATGCGGAGGCGGTCGAGGGAGAGGACTACGACCTCGAGAACCTCACCTCCGTCTGGCGGGCGACCAACGCGGAGGACGCGCGGCTGGTGGAGATGGCGCATCGCGGGGCGGAATGCGCGGGCTACCGCCCGGGGCCCTACTCGCGCTTCACCGAGCGCACGCTCGAGCAGTTCACGAGCTGGTACGTGGAGCGGATGCGCGCCTGCGGCTACGGCGCATGACGGCCGTCGACCTCAGCGCGTGGGGCGCGCGCCGCCGGCGCCGGTTCCCGCCGGGCAAGTGGGGCACGCTGGTCTGCCGGGCCGCCTGGGACGAGGCGCCGGACGTCCGCAGCTTCCTGCTGGCTCCCGCCGACGGCAGCCGGATCGAGCACGAGCCCGGCCAGTTCATGACCTTCCGGATCGGGACGGAGGCGGGCCGGATCGAGCGGTGCTACACCATCGCCTCCTCGGCCGCCCGGGACGGCGGCATCGAGATCACAGTGAAGCGCCAGGACGGCGCGGGCTCGCCCGTCCTGCACGAGACGCTGGTTCCCGGGGCGGAGATCGAGGCCTTCGGCCCGTCCGGCAGCTTCGGCCCGGCCGCCTGGCCCACGCCTCCCTACGCGCTCGTCGCGGCCGGCAGCGGCGTGACGCCCATGCTCTCCATCCTGCGCACGGCGGCCGACCGCGGGGTCGATCTCGACGCGGTGCTGATCCACGTCGCGCCCACGGCCGGGGACATGATCGCGGGCGACGAGATGGCCGCCCTCGCCCGCCGCCTGCCGCGCCTCGTCGTCACGCCCATGCCCAGCCGCGAGCCGAATGCCACGCGGCTCGACGCGGGCACCCTCGCGCGGATCGTGCCGGATCTGGCGGAACGCACCGTGCTCTGCTGCGGGCCGCAGGGCTTCATGGAGATGGTGCGCACGGCGGCCCGCGACGCGGGGGTGCCGCCGGAGCGCTACGGCGAGGAGAGCTTCGACTTCGCCTCCCCCGAGGCCGAGATCACGCCCGCCGCCGACACGCCCCTGCGCACGGTCACCTTCGCCCGGACGGGACGGAGCTTCCCCTGCCCCGAGACCACGACGATCCTGGCCGCGGTGCGCGAGGCCGGACTGCCGCTGTCCTCCTCCTGCGCGCGCGGCCTGTGCGGGACGTGCAAGACCTTCAAGCATTCGGGCGAGGTGACGATGATGCATGCGGGCGGCATCCGGCAGCGGGAGATGGACCGCGGCTTCATCCTCCCCTGCGTCAGCCGCCCGCTGACCGACGTGGTGCTCGATTGCTGATGGCCGCGCGGGCAGGCGGCGGCGGGGTGGCCGCGGACGACGGAACCCATCTCGGGGCGGACCCCTGCGCGAGCAGTGCTCACGCACGGTTCCGGAGCCCCCACGCTCGGCATGCCACCGCCGGATTGGCCACCCGGACGGCCACGGGCACCGCTCGCACCGCCACCCGGCGGCCGGGAGGTGCCCCGCGGGCCGGGGCCCGCAGGAAACCGTGCGGCGCGCCGATCGCCACGAGGAGAGCCCCATGAAGGACGTCGCCACCACCGACCCGCTGCTCCAGCCCTTCCAGCTCAAGCACCTCACGCTCCGCAACCGTGTGATGATCACCAGCCACGAGCCGGCCTATCCCGAGGACGGCATGCCCAAGGCGCGCTACCGGCTCTACCACGAGGAGCGCGCCAGGGCGGGCGTCGCGCTCACCATGACGGCCGGTTCCGCCACCGTCTCCCGCGACAGCCCGCCCGTCTTCAACAACGTGACCGCCGACCGCGACGAGGTGGTGCCGTGGATCCGCGAGCTGACCGACGCCTGCCACGAGCACGGCGCCGCGGTGATGATCCAGCTCACCCATCTGGGCCGCCGCACCGTCTGGCACGCGGGCGACTGGCTTCCTTCCGTCTCCCCGGGGCCGCACCGCGAGCCCGCCCACCGCGCCTTCCCGAAGGTGATGGAGGACTGGGACATCGCGCGGCTCATCGAGGACTACGCGACGGCCGCCGAGCGGATGAAGGCCGGCGGCATGGACGGGATCGAGCTCTGCGCCTCGGGCCACCTGCTCGATCAGTTCTGGTCGCCGCTCACCAACCGCCTCGACGGCCCCTACGGCGCGGACACGATGGAGAACCGGCTCCGGTTCACCGTCGAGGTGCTGGAGGCCGTGCGCGCGCGCGTCGGCCCCGACTTCATCGTCGGCGTGCGCGCCACCGGCGACGAGATGCACAAGGGGGGGATCACCGTCGAAGATGGGCTCGAGATCGGCCGCCGCCTCGCCGCGACGGGCCTCGTCGACTTCCTCAACATCAACCGCGGCCGCATGGACACCGACCCGGCGCTGACCAGGCTGATCCCGATCCAGGGGATGCCGTCCGCCCCGCATCTCGACTTCGCCGGAAGCCTGCGCGCCGCGACCGGCCTGCCCACGTTCCACGCCGCCCGCATCCAGGACGTCGCCACCGCGCGGCACGCGATCTCGGCCGGACTGCTGGACATGGTCGGCATGACGCGCGCCCACATCGCCGACCCTCACATCGTGGCGAAGGTGATCGAGGGGCGGGAGGCCGAGATCCGGCCCTGCGTGGGTGCGAACTACTGCCTCGACCGCATCTACCAGGGTGGCGCGGCACTGTGCATCCACAACCCTTCGACGGGCCGCGAGGGCGAGATGCCCCACGAGATCGCGCCCGCCCCCGAGCGGCGCCGCGTCGTGGTGGTCGGCGCGGGGCCGGGCGGGCTCGAGGCCGCCCGCGTCGCCGCCGCG
>CAZWWR010000097.1:0-10021 GCA_964637265.1 uncultured Jannaschia sp. | reverse complement strand
CCGCTGCGAGAGGTCGAGCGCGGTAATGATGTCCGACACGATCTCGGTGCCCATCGCCCGCGCATCGGAAGGCGCGGGGCCGGCACCGCTCCGCCGATGTGCCGCCCCTGCGCCTCGGACGTTGCCCGGCCACGGGACCGGATGCCAGCCTCGCCGAGACCGGTAGCCGAGCGAGACGCCATGACCCGTGCCTCCCGAACCGCCCGTTCCGCCGTTGCCGCCGCCGCTGCGGTCGCCGCGGCCGCCCTCGCCTCCCCGGCCCGCGCGGCCGTCCTCACCTTCGCCTACATCGATCCCGCCGGCGTGGGCTTCAACGATCCGGTGGAGGGCCCGGCCCGCCGCGGCGCACTCGAGATCGCGGGCGACGTCTTCGGAAGCTCCGTGCTCGGGGCCTACGACGCCGAGATCGTCGTGCTGGCCGAGGGCGATGCGCCCCCGAACGAGGATTACCTCGCCTCGGCGCAGACCTTCGTCGCCGAGGAGGATCCGCCCGGGGGCGGCTTCGGCCGGGTCGAGGTCGTGCGCAACAAGCTCCACTCCGACGGCGCCACGGACCCGAACGGCGACCTGGCCGATGGCCTCGTGTCCTGGAACTTCGCGGAGTTCGACTTCGAGCTCGACCCGTTCGAGACCGACTTCCGCATCGACAGCTACGACTTCTTCTCGATCGCGCTGCACGAGTTCACCCACCTGCTCGGATGGTTCTCCGGCATCTTCCCCGCCGACGGCGGCGGCATCTATCCGGGCGGCACCGTGGCGGACGGGACGCCCGGGGAGTGGAGCGCCTTCGACCGCTACATCACCGACGTGACCGGCACGCCGCTGATCGACCGCACCACGCTCGTCAATACGGTCTCGGAGGAGTTCCTCGCCGTCGCCACGGGCGGCGCCGCCCCGGATGCCGGGCTGTTCTTCGCGGGACCCGAGGCGGTCGCGGCGAACGGCGGCGACCTGGTGGGCCTCTTCACGCCGGAGGAGTTCCTGCCGAGCAGTTCGGTCAGCCACCTCGACGACGACGACCCGGCCTATGACGGGATGGTCATGCGGGCCTTCACCGGGCCCGGCCCGGGCGTCCGCTCCTACAGCGAGCTCGAACTCGCCATGCTGCGGGACATCGGCTACGCCGACATCCGCAACGTCGCGGTCCCGCCCGCGGTCATACCCCTCCCCGCCTCGCTCGCCTCTCTCCTCGCCGGCGCCGCAGCGCTCGGCCTGCTCGCCCTCGTGGCCTCCCGCCGCCAACGGCGTGGCCGGGCCTGACGGCGGTTCCGCCGAACTATGGCGCAGGGGACCGAGCCCGTTCTCCGTCTCTCTCTCAGCAGAAACGCCTGTTAGGCGCGCCTCCCCATGTCAGCGCCCAAAGTCCTCCCCGGAACGCATCGAGGGGCAGCCGCCCCCGTCGAACCGGCCCCGCGGGCCGGCGCCCCTGCAACGGTCACTCTGAACGGGCGCCTAGCGAGCCTGCGGTGGGCATCAAACGCCCGGCGTTCCCGTCGCATTGCCGTCCCGCGGCCCGACGCTGCCCCGGCTTCGCGCCGCGAGCCGACTAGCCGAGGGTCGGCTTCCCGTCCGAGGCCAAGGGGGACGCCCCTGCCCCGGTGTCGCCGGTAAACCTCGACGGTGGACGGTCACGCTCCGTCCTCGGGATCGTTTCCAGCGGATCTCCCGGATCGCGCCCCGATCATCCGGGAGAAACCGGGCCCGGGGCGACCGACTGCCCCTACTCGAACACGCTCGGCAGGTCGCGCGCGGGCCGGTCGAGCCAGTCCGGCACGGGCAGGCCCTTCTCGCGGAGGAACGCCGGGTTGTAGAGCTTCGACTGGTAGCGCGTGCCGTAGTCGCACAGGATCGTCACGATGGTGTGCCCCGGCCCCATGTCGCGGGCCATCCGCATCGCGCCCGCGACATTGATCCCCGAGGAGCCGCCGAGGCAGAGCCCTTCCTTGTCGAGCAGGTCGAACACGATGGGCAGCGCCTCGACATCGGGGATCTTGTAGCTGAAGTCCGGGGCGAAGCCCTCGAGGTTCGCGGTGATCCGCCCCTGCCCGATGCCCTCGGTGATGCTCGACCCCTCGGCCTTCATCTCGCCCTCGGTGTAGAAGCTGTGGAGCGCCGCGCCCTCCGGGTCGGCGAGGCCCATCTTCACGCCCCTGCCCTGGAGCGCCTCGGCCACGCCCGCGAGCGTGCCGCCGGATCCCACGGCGCAGATGAACCCGTCCACCATCTTGCCGGTCTGCGCCCAGATCTCGGGGCCCGTCGTCTCGACATGCGCCTGCCGGTTGGCGGTGTTGTCGAACTGGTTCGCCCAGATCGCCCCGTTCTCCTCCGATCGCGCGAGGCTCTCGGCGAGGCGCCCGGAATAGCGGACGTAGTTGTTCGGGTCGCGGTAGGGCTTCGCCGGCACCTGCACGAGCTCCGCTCCCGCCAGCCGGATCATGTCCTTCTTCTCCTCCGACTGCGTCTCCGGGATGACGATCACCGTCCGGAAGCCCATCGAGCGGCCCATCAGCGCGAGCCCGATGCCGGTGTTTCCGGCCGTCCCCTCCACGATCGTCCCCCCGGTCCGCAGCGCCCCACGCTCCACCGCGTCGCGGATGATGTAGAGCGCGGCCCGGTCCTTCACCGACTGACCGGGGTTCATGAACTCGGCCTTCCCGAGGATCTCGCAGCCCGTCGCCTCGGAGGGGCCCCGCAGGCGGATCAGCGGCGTGTCGCCAACGGCCGCGGCGAGGTCGGAATGGATGGTCATGGACGGGCCCCCGTTTTGTACAATCGGGGATAGACGCCGGAAAAAGGTGCCACAAGTCGGGTCAATCCGCCGCCCGCATCGCCTCCCTCGCCTCCGCGAAGGCATCGAGCGCCCGCTGCCGCCCCTCCGCGAGGCCCACCACCGGCTCCGAGGGGTAGTCGTCCCCCGGCAACATCCCCCACGACCGCGGCACCGCCTCGAAGTAGCTCAGCGCGTCCTCCGACGGCTCCGCCTGCCCCTCGGCGATCCAGTGATGCCGATAGGCGCGCTTCGGGTCGAACTTCTCGGCCTGGGTCTCCGGGTTGAAGATCCGGAAGAACGGCGAGGCATCGGGCCCCGACCCCGCAACCCATTGCCATCCCATCGCATTCGAGGCCGGGTCGTGGTCGATCAGGCAGTCCTCGAACCACGCCGCTCCGAGCCGCCAGTCGGTGAGCAGGTGCTTCACGAGGTAGGAGGCTGCGATCATCCGGGCGCGGTTGTGCATCGTCCCGGTCACGTACATCTCGCGCATCGCCGCGTCGACGACCTGCACGCCGGTTCGCCCGCGCCGCCAAGCCTCGGCCTGCGGGGTGTCGCCCCGCCACGGGAAGCGATCCCAGCCGGCCCGCCAGTGCCCCTCGGTGAGTTCGGGCGTGTGCCAGGCGAGGTGGTGGGCGAAGTCGCGCCAGACGATCTCCTTCAGCAGGGTCTCGGCCCCGGGATTGCCGCGCTCCATCTCGGCGGAGGCGGCGGCCCAGCAGGTGCGCGGCCCGATCTCGCCGAGGGTGAGGTTCTCGGAGAGCTTCGTGGAGCCGTCGCGCCGCGCGAGCTCGTCGCGCGACCGGGCGTAGCCGGTGAGCCCCTTCTCGAGGAACCGGTCCAACGCCTCCCGCGCCGCCGCCTCGCCCACCCTCGCGTGGCGGCCCACCACCGCCGCGCCGCGGTTCATGGCCCGGCCCATGCCCCACTCCTCCAGCGCGTCGCCGTCGGGCCATGTGGCGGGGGCGGGCAGCTCCGGCGGCGGCGGCGCGGGCGCGCCGGGGTCGCGGGTGCGGACGTTCTTCCAGAAGGGCGTGTAGACCTTGTAGATCCCCCCCGTCCCGGTCCGCACGTCGTCGGGGTCGAAGAGCAGGTGCCCCTGCTCCGCCCGGACTTTCACCCCGGCGGCCTCAAGCGCCTCGACCGCGGCCGCGTCGCGCTGCCGCTCGGGATGGGGAAAGAGGCGGTTGAAGGCGAGGGCGCCCGCCCCCGCCTCCTGCGCCAGCGAGGGGAGCACGACGGCGGCGTCGCCCCGACGGAGCACGAGCCGGGAGCCGATGCCCTCCAGGGTCCGGGCCAGATGCGCCAACCCCTGTCCGAGCCGCCAGCGCGGCGCGGCGCCCATCCCCTCCACCAGATCGTCGTGCACGAAGACCGGGATGACCGGGCCCTCCCGCTCCGCCGCCCAGGAAAGGGCGGGGTTGTCGGCGAGGCGCAGGTCGCGCCGTATCCACCAGATCGTGGTCACGCGGTCACGTCCACCACGACCCGGCCACGCACCCTGCCCTTCAGGATGTCCGCCCCGAGCCGGGGGAGATCCTCCAGCGTGGCGGGAACGATCATCGCGTCGAGCTTGTCGCGCGGAAGCGTCTCGGCGATGCGCGCCCAGGCCCTCCGCCGGTTCTCGTAGGGCTGCATCACGCTGTCGATCCCCAGCAGGTTCACGCCGCGCAGGAGGAACGGGATGACCGTCGCGGGGAGGTCGGCCCCCCCGGCCAGCCCCACCGCGGCGACGGAGGCGCCGTACTTCATCTGCCCGAGGATCCGGGCGAGCATGGCGCCGCCGACGGCATCGACGCAGCCTGCCCAGGTCTCGGTCTCGAGGGGGCGCTTCACCGTCTCCGCGAGGTCGGCCCTCGGGACGATGCGGGTGGCTCCGAGGTCGCGAAGGTAGTCCTCCTGCTCCGGGCGGCCCGTCACGGCGGCGACCTCGTGGCCCATCGCGGCGAGCAGGGCGACCGCGACGGAGCCGACGCCGCCCGCGGCGCCGGTCACGAGGACGGGGTTGTCCGCCGTCGATCCCGTCGCCTCGAGCCCGTGATCCTCCAGCGCCTGGATCGCCAGCATCGCCGTCAGCCCCGCCGTGCCGACGGCCATCGCGGTGCGGGCGTCGAGCCCGTCGGGAAGCGGCACGAGCCATTCGGCCCGCACCCGCGCCTTCTCGGCGTAGCCGCCCCAATGGGCCTCGCCGACCCGCCAGCCGGTGAGCACCACGCGGTCGCCCGGCTTGTAGCACTCGTGGTCGGACGACTCGACGGTGCCGGCGAAGTCGATTCCGGGGACGTGGGGATAGGTGCGAACGAGCCCCCCGCCGGGCCCGATGCAGAGCCCGTCCTTGTAGTTCACCGTCGAGTACTCGACGGCCACGGTCACCTCCGCTTCGGGCAGGCGGTCCTCACCGATCTCCTGAACGGCGGCATGGGTGCCGTCCTCCCCCTTCTCGACCACGAGTGCGCGCATGGTCCGTCCTCCCTGACTTCCGCTCCGGAGCGTAGCGCACCCGTGCGCGGACGCCAGCCGTGACGGGCCTTGCGCGGCACCGGAGGGCGGAGCATGGCGGTGATCATGGACGGTTCGGAGGTCACGAGGGCGGGCGAGGCGGACTGGCGGCGCGTGCGTGCCGTGCGGCTGCGGGCGCTGTCCGCCGCGCCGGACGCGTTCGGCGCGTCGCTTGCCGAGGAGCTGCGGCTCGCCCCCGCGACGTGGAAGGCGCGGCTCGGGCAGGAGAACGCGGCGACGTTCCTCGCGCGGCATCGGGGGCGGGACGTCGGCCTTGCGGTCGTGGTGGACGAGGGCGAGGGGGCCGCCGGGCTCTATGCGGTCTGGGTCGAGCCGACGGCGCGGCGCGCGGGGCTGGGCGGCAGGCTGGTAGACGCGGCGCTCGGCTGGGCCCGCGCCCGGGGGCTGCGCCATGCGAACCTGGAGGTAGGAGAGCGCAACGCCTCCGCGATCGCGCTCTACGCCCGCTGCGGCTTCCGGCCCACGGGGCGCAGGCGCAGCTTGCCCCCTCCGCGCGCGCACGTGACCGAGCAGGAGTGGGGCCGGTCTCTCTGATCTCGCCAGCTTCCGGCCGATGCGCCGGGCCGCAGAATCGGAAGGGCATCCGGCAGTGTGCGGCCTCCGCACCCGGTCCGCGCAGGCTCGTGGATCCGGCGGCCAGAGCCGGTGTGCCGCCGAGGGGCGCGTCAGTCGCGGCCCTCCTCCCGCCAGCGCGCGAGCTTCCGGTCGATCGTCTTGCGGCTGATGCCGAGGCGTCGGGCTGCCTCCGCCCGGTTGCCGCCGGCCGCCCCGATGACCGAGAGCACGTGTCGTCGCTCCAACTCGTCGAGGCTCTCGGTCGGAGGCGCGGGAGGGCCGGCCTCGCCTCCGAGCTCCGAGGGCCATTCGCCCAGCACGGCCGCGCTCTGGGCGGCAGCGTGGAGTTCCCGCAAATTGCCCGGCCAGGGGTGCGCGGCCATCGCCCGGAGAGTGGACTCGGAGGGGCGCGGCGCGGGCGTGCCGAGGTTGCTGGCCGACCGGGAGGCGAAGTGCGCGAGCAGGGCGGGCAGGTCGCCCACGCGGTCGCGCAGGGGCGGAAGCGCGATCCGGAGCCCGCCGAACCTCTGGAGCAGCCCGGCGCGGAGGCGCCCCTCGGAGACGAGGGCCTCCGGCGCCGAACCGACCGCGCCGATCACGCGGAACCTCCCCTGCCCGGCCTGCATCTCGCCCGGGGACCGGACGCGCCCCTCCTCGACGACGGGCTGGAGGCGGCTCTGGACGGCGTGGGGAAGCTCGGCGAGATCGTCGAGGAAAACGGTCGCTCCGCCCGCGGCGGCGAGCAGGCCGGGAGTGCGGTCGGAGCCGAACAGGTCGGCTTCCATCCGCGCCGGGTCCGACCCGGCGCAGGCGACGGCGACGAACGGGGCCTCCGCGAGGGGGGAGCGGGCATGGAGGGCGCGGGCCACCATCTCCCGGCCCGTGCCCGGCTCGCCCACAAGAAGGACGGGCGTCGGGAGGGGGCCGATGCGCTCGACGCGGTTCCGGACCTCCTGCATCGCGGGCGACCCCCCGATAAGGCGGACCTCGTCGCGCCGGGGGCCGTCGTCCGCCACGGCGGCACCCGCCCCGTGCCCGACGGCGCGCAGGAGCGCCGCGACCACCTGGCTGGCGCGGAACGGCTTGGCGAGGAGGTCGACGGCGCCCAGGCGCATCGCCTGCACCGCGGTGTCGAGATCCCCGTAGGCGGTGATCAGGACGATGCGGGCGCGGATGCCCTCCCGTCGCCGCGCGGCCAGCCAGTCGAGCCCCGACTGGCCCGGCATCACGTTGTCGAGCAGGACCACGTCGAAATGGGCGGCCTCGACCTGCCTCGTGGCCGCCTCGGCGTCGGCCGCCTCGGCCACGGTCCGCACCAGCGGGGCGAGACTGCGGAGGAGGAACGCCCGGATGCCCGGTTCGTCGTCCACGACGAGGACGTTCAGAGCCGAGAGCGCGTCCGCGCCGGCCCCGGGCGAGCCGGGCCCGCTCTCCGTCATCTCAGTCGAGGCGGACGGTGCCCGCGGCGGAGCCGGTCTCGGCGGCCGTGAACCCGGCCCGTTCGAGCGCGAGGTCGGCCGCGACGGCGAGGACGGCCGCCGCGGCGAAGGCCAGAAGCATGGGTCTCATTCGGGCCTCCCTATTCCGCCGGCGTCCGCGCGCCGTCCGCCGCCTCGTCGTGGGGGAGGTGGTCGACGGGCTTGCCCGTCACCTCCTCGTACCAGAGCGAGTGATGCTCCCGCGCCCATTGCTCGTCAACCTGGCCCGAGCCCATCGCGTCGTAGGCGCCCTCCATGCCGATCGAGCCGATGTAGATGTGGGCCAGGGCGATCGCGATGAAGACGATGCCGACGATGGCGTGCCACGTCTGGGCGAGCTGCATCTCCTCGTGCGGGGCGAGCACCACCGGCAGTTCGCCCAGCCCGACGAGCTGCGGCAGCCCGACCGCGTTGAGCTTCTCGAAGGTCGCCGCGAACATCGGCAGCTCGAAGGGGAACAGCAGCGCGAGACCCGACGCGGAGATCGACAGGCCGAGGATCACGACCGACCAGTAGATCAGCTTCTGGCCGGTGTTGAACTTCTTCGCGGGCGGATGGACGCCCTTTGTGAAAAGCCCGCCGCCCTTGGCGAGCCAGCCGATGTCGTGCCGGCTGGGCAGGTTGTGGACGAACCAGAACACGATCACCAGCGCAAGGCCGACCATGAAGGGCCAGGCGAAGTTGTTGTGCACCCACTTCCCGGCCAGGGCGATCGGCGCGAAGGCCTCGTGTCCGAGGAGCGGGATGATCGCGACCCGTCCGAACAGGAGCAGGAGCCCGGTCAGGGCGAGCACGATGAAGGTTCCGCCGAGGAGCCAGTGGGCGAAACGCTCCACCGGCTTGAAGCGCTCGATCGTCGTGCCGGCACGCGGGCCGTCGATGCGGATCCGGCCGCGCAGGACGAAGAACAGGGCGAGGAGCGCGACCGTGCCCAGGAGCAGCCAGCCGCTCCAGGGGATGAGCCGGTCGTAGCGGAAGTCGATCCAGGCCATGCCCCCGTCCTGGATCAGCACCTCGGCCGCGGGACCGCGGGCCTGGGTGGTGACCTCGGCCGCGTCGTAGCGGAGCGCGCGCCACATCTCGCTGTCGCTGACGCCGCCGAGCGTGCCGAGCTGCTCCGTCGACGGGGCGGCGGCGTCGGGGGTCCCGAGGGCGCCGCGCCGTTCCGAGTCGTCGACGCGGAGCGCCTCCTGCCTGCGGAGGATGTCCTCCAGCGTCTGTGCGCCCCCGGTCGCCGAACGGTCGGGACCGGCGAGCGCGGGCGGCGGGGCATCCTGCGCGGCGGCGGGAAGCCCGAGGCCGAAGACGAGGGCGCAGAGAACGAGGAAACGGCCGACCATGCGGGTCCTCCCTAGGAGTATCGTTCGAGGGACCTTCCCGGCGCCCGAGGAGGCGCCGGGAAGGCCGACTCTAGCTCAGCGGTTGACGACGCCCTGCATCTCCGGTGCGGCGCCGGGGCCCGCCTTGTCGGCATAGGCCGTGCCCCAGCCCCAGGCGCCCGACCCGAAGCCGCGGGCCACGACCCGCTCGCGGTAGATGTCGGAGACCGAGTCGCCGTCGCCGGCGAGGAGCGCCTTGGTCGCGCACATCTCGGCGCAGACGGGAAGCTTTCCTTCCGCGATCCGGTTGCGGCCGTACTTCTGGAACTCGGCCTCCGAATGGGTCTCTTCGGGGCCGCCGGCGCAGAAGGTGCACTTGTCCATCTTGCCGCGGCTTCCGAAGTTGCCCGCCGACGGGAACTGCGGCGCGCCGAAGGGGCACGCGTAGAAGCAGTAGCCGCAGCCGATGCACAGGTCCTTGGAGTGCAGGACCACCCCGTCGGCCGTCTGGTAGAAGCAGTCGGTCGGGCAGACGGCCATGCACGGCGCGTCCGAGCAGTGCATGCAGGCCACCGAGAGCGAGCGCTCGCCCGGCGTGCCGTCGGCGATTGTCACCACGCGGCGCCGGTTGATGCCCCAGGGCACCTCGTGCTCGTTCTTGCAGGCCGTGACGCAGGCGTTGCACTCGATGCAGCGCTCGGCGTCGCAGAGGAATTTCATGCGTGCCATTTGTTATGTCCTCCCTCAGGCCCGCTCGATCCGACACAGCGTCGCCTTGGTCTCCTGCATCTGGGTGACCGAGTCGTAGCCATAGGTCTGCACGGTGTTGGTGCTCTCGCCCAGCACATAGGGGTCGGCCCCCTGCGGGTACTTCGACCGCAGATCCTCGCCCTGATACATGCCGCCGAAGTGGAAGGGCATGAAGGCCACGCCCTCGCCGACGCGGTTGGTGACCATCGCCGTGACGTGGATCTTGCCGCCTTCCGGCCCGTGCACCCAGACCTTCTCGCCGTCGCGGACCCCGAGGTTGTTGGCGTCGCGCGGGTTGACCTCGATGAACATGTCCTGCTGCAGCTCGGCCAGCCACGGGTTCGACCGCGTCTCGTCGCCGCCGCCCTCGTACTCGACCAGGCGGCCGGAGGTCAGGATGATCGGGAAATCCTGGCTGAAGTCGTTCTTCTGGATGCTCTCGTAAGCCGTGGGCACCCGCCAGAACTTGCGGTCGCTGTAAGTGCCGTAGTCGGCCACCAGGTCGCGGCGGTTGGTGTAGAGCGGCTCGCGGTGCACCGGCACGGGGTCGGGGAAGGTCCAGACCACGGCGCGGGCCTTGGCGTTGCCGTAGGGGGCGCAGCCATGCGCGATCGCCACCCGCTGGATGC
>CAZWWR010000096.1:0-10045 GCA_964637265.1 uncultured Jannaschia sp. | reverse complement strand
GGGCAACGACTTCGTGGCGATGGTGAAGGATTCCTCGCTGGTCTCGGTGGTGGGCGTGCTGGACATCGCGCAGCTCGGCAAGCTGACCGCCGCGGGCAACTTCCGCTACTTCGAGACCTACAACGTGGTGGCGCTCCTCTACCTGACGATGACGGTCCTGCTGAGCCTCGGGCTCAGGCGGCTCGAGCGGCGGCTGGGGCGGGGGTGGTGAGGCGCGGATGCGGCGGCGTCACAGTCGGCTGCTGATCACCCCGGTCGCGAAGCCGGCCTTGCGCAGCTCGCCGTGGAGGCGCTGGTGCTCGATCTTGGGGCAGCGGTCCTGGATGACGAGGAGGCCCCGCGCGCGGGCCATCGCCGCCGCCTCCTCGCTGCGCACGCCGAGCTGCATCCACACCGCGCGGAGCCCCGGCAGCACGTCGAGCGCCTCCGCCACGAGGCCGGGCACCGCCTCGGGACGGCGGAACAGGTCGAGCACGTCGATCGGCCCCTCGATTTCGTCCAGCGAGGCGACGACGCGCTCGCCGAACAGCTCCGTCCCCGCATGCCGCGGGTTCACGCCGACGACCCGGTAGCCCCGCTGCGCGAGGTAGCGCCCGACGTAATGGCTCGGGCGCAGCGGATCGGGGGAGAGCCCGACGCAGGCGAAGCTGCGGGCCTCTGCGAAGAGGGCGCGGAGCGTGGCGTCGGTGCACATCGCGCCGTTGTTCCCGCCTCCCGTCCGGCATTGCAAGCGGGACGGCCGCATCCGTCGCCGGGACGGCCCGGCGGGGCGCGAAAAAAAGCGCCCGCGGCACATTCGACGCGGGCGCAAGGTACGGAACGAGGGACAGTGAACAGAGAGGGAGGTTCCGACTCTCCTCTCCACAGACAGCAATGGAACGACGCTGCGAGGAAGTGGTTCCAAGCGAACCGGCAGAAAAGTCGCCGTCCCGATCTGGACGCTTGCAAATAATTGACGCAAGAGCAAGGATTCTGTCGATTTCCCGTCGGGAAAGCGGCGTTTCGCTGTCTCGCCGCCGGTCCGGTCCCGGAGCTATCAGGTGGTTTTACGCGAGGCTTGGGCGGGTGTCCGGTCGGCCATGGGGAGGGGCCGGCCGTCGCCCGCGCCCCTATGCGTCATTCTGCCGGGCCGGGTCCGGGGGGGCAGGGGGACGGGCCCCCGCGGGTGGTGCGGAGGGCGAAGAGGGCGACGGCGGCGGCGTTCGACACGTTCAGCGAGGCGAACTCGGCGGCCGCCCCGATCCGCGCCGTGAGGTCGCAGAGCCCGCGCGTCCTCTCGCGCAGGCCGGGACCCTCGGCGCCCAGCACGACGCAGGTCGGCGCCTCGCGGAGCGCCGCGGCGGCTTCCTCCAGTGGCTCCGTCCCGGTGCCGTCGAGCCCGAGCACCTGCCAGCCGCTCCGCCGCAGCCGCTCCAGCGCGTCGCCGAGGTTGCCGACCCGGAGGTAGGGCTGCCGCTCCAGTGCGCCGGAGGCCGCCTTGGCCAGCGCCCCCGTCTCCGGCGCGGAATGGCGGGCGGGGGCGATCACGGCGCGGGCGCCGAACACCTCGGCGGAGCGGAGGATCGCGCCGGCGTTGTGGGGATCCGACACCCGGTCGAGCGCGACGAGGAGGGGCGCCCCCTCCGGGTCGCTCACGGCGTCGAGCCCGCCCCAGTCGAGCGGGCGCACCTCCATCGCGGCGCCCTGGTGGACGGAACCCGCGTCGAGCGGGGCGGGGAAGCGGCGGGCGTCGGCCATCTCCGGCGCGAGCCCTCCGGCCGCGAGCGCCTCCTCCCCCAGCCGGTCGGCGGCGTTGCGCGTGAGCACGAGGCGGAGCCGGTCCCGCCGGGGGTTCAGAAGGGCGTCGCGGACGGCGTGCAGGCCGAACAGCCAGACCGTGGCGCGGGCCTCGCCGCGGCGGGCGCGCTCCTTCTCGATCACCCAGTCCGGCTTGCGGCCGGGCTTGCGGGCGGAGCTGTGTTCGGGCGGGCGCCCGGACCCGCCTCCGCGGGGGCGAGATGCGTCTGACATGGGCGCTTATCGCCCGCTCCCCGGGCGCCGACAACACGGCTTGACCGGGCCGGGGGCCGCGGATATCCCCGCGCGGGTCAGGGCGACGTGCTGCAAGGTGCGGCAGCGGACTGTAACTCCGCCGGGGAGACCCATGCCTGGTTCGATTCCAGGGTCGCCCACCATTCCCCCTTCCTCGAGAGACCTGCGGAACCCGGGCGGGCTCATGCGGAGCGCCCGGCCGTGCCGGTATGGCCGGAGGGTCAACCTTCCGGGCCGGTGCCGCGGCGCTGCTATCGATGCCGGTCCGGCCCTCCGGAGCGGAACCGGCCGGTCAGGAGTCCCGCTTGCGCCATCCGCGCGGGAGGGGGGAGGAGGCGGGGAGTTCGGGCAGCGGCGTCGCCCGCATGGACTCCGTGCCGAACCCCTCCGCATCCCCGAGGAAGAGGCCGAGCTTCTGCCACGAGGGCGTCGCGTCGCAGACGATCTTGAGGACGATCAGCATCGGCACGGCCACCACCATGCCCATGATCGACCAGGTCCAGGCGAAGAACGCGACCGTCATGAACAGGACGGCGGTGTTGAGGCGGAGCCGCTGGGACACGAGCGCGGGCGTCACGAACTGACCCTCGAACACGGTGAGCGCGTAGTAGGTCGCCACGACGCCGAGCGCGGCCCAGATCTCCCCGAACTCGAGGAAGCCGAACAGGCCGGTGATGGTGGCGCCGATCACCGCACCCACGAAGGGAATGAAGTTGAGCACGCAGGCCATGATGCCGAGCAGCACGGGGTTCGGCATCCCCCACCACCACATCGCGAGCCCCACGGCGAGGCCGAGGGCGGCGTTGATGAGGCTGATCGAGCCGAGATAGCGGCCCAAGCGCGCCTCGATCAGCGTGAGCGTCTCGACGGTGCGGCGCTTGTCCTCGAAGCGGTCGGCGACCTGCACGGCCCTGCGGATGAAGAGATCCCCCGAGGCCAGGAGGAAGAAGAGCATGCAGATGGCGAAGACGATCTGCCCGAGGACGCCGGGAGCGACCGCGAAGACGGAGGTGGCGATGCTGCCCTCCTCGACCACCTCGACGCGGACGGGGCTCTCCTGCTCCTCACCCTCGAGCATCGCCTGCGTCGCGTCCGCCGCCCGGTCGATCGCCGCGAGGGCGCCGTCGGGCGAGGTCATCAGGCCGGCCACCTCGTCGAGGATGCTGGGGATGTCGGTGATGAAGGCGTAGATCGGCTCGCTCAGGGCGAGCACCGCGAACGTGACGAGCCCGCCGAGGGAGAGTGTCACGAACGCCGCGAAGGCGACTGACGGGACGCCCAACCTGGAGAGCCCGCGGCGCGGGCCGTTCAGGATGAAGTTGCCGAGGATCGCCAGGGTCAGCGGGATCAGGAACTCGGACGCGTAGATCAGCGCGCCGATGAGGGCCAGCATGAAGAGGCCCGTCACCGGCACGAGGAGCGGATGGCGCGGCAGGGCGGGCAGGGCCGGTTGTGGCGCCGGCGCGGCCGTCAGCGGGGGCGGGGCCGGGACGGACTGGGCCTCGGGCACGACCTCCTCGCCGTTGTCGCCGTGCAAGGGTTCGCCGACCTGGTCCAAGTCACTGGGCCCTTCCGAGATTGTCGGCCTTCACCGCGCCGCGGTGGCCCATCGGCTCCCGCGGACCTTTCGTCGTGTCCCGCGCCGTCTGTGCCTCGGCCTCGGAGTTGAGCTCCGCCCCGGCGAGGATCACGACCGCCGAGATCCACATCCACAGCAGCGCCACGACGACGCCCGCGAGGCTGCCGAACGTCTCGTTGTAGGAGCCGAAGTTCTGGACGTAGATGCTGAAGGCGATCGAGGCGATCAGCCAGAGGATCGAGGCGACCACGGCGCCGGGCGTCAGCCAGCGCCACTTCGCGGGCGAGCGGTCGGGCCCGAACCGGTAGAGCAGCGTCACCCCGCCGATGATGAAGAGACCCATGGGCACGAAGGCGAGCCACTGGATGAGCGTCTCCATGAAGGGCGCGAAGGTGAGGAACTCGAGCGCGATCGGCAGGGCGAGCATGATGCCCGCCACCACGATCACGCCCACGATCAGGAGGAGGGTGAGCCCCAGCGTGATGGCCTTGAGCTTGACGAAGCCGCGGGTCTCCTGCTCGTCATAGGCGATGTTGACCCCCTGCATCAGGGCGCCCACGCCGGCCGAGGCCGACCAGAGGGCGATGCCGAAACCGAACAGCGCCGCGAGGGACAGACCGCCCCCCTGGCTCCCGGCCAGTTCGACCGCCTGGTCGAGGACCAGATCCGCGACATCGGGCGGCACCACCTCGGCGATGCCCTCGAGCTGGGTCACGATCTGGTCGGGCTGGGCGATGAGGGCGGCGAGCGCCATCGTGGCCGCGACGGCCGGGAACAGCGCGAGCAGACCGTAGAACGCGACGCCGGCCGCGATCAGCATGACGTTGTCCTTGCTGATCTCGCCGAGCACGCGCTTGAGGATGTCGAGCCATCCCCGCGCGGGGATCTGGGTCACCCCGTCCGCGCCGCGTCCGCGCCCCGGCTGGGTACGGACAACCTCGTGTTCGGTCTCGGGCGGTTGGTCTGCGGCAGTGCTCATGCGGTCGAGCCTCCCCGGGCAGTAAACCGTTCGTTCGGGGACAAAACTCCAAGTGTCCCCCCCCGGTTCCTCAACCGGCGAGGGAGAGCGCTTGCCGTGTCGTCACGTCAGGGGCGCTCCGCGGCACCGTCGATGTTTCCCCGCGATGCGCGTGCGCGGCCGTTGCCCGACCCACCGTCGCCCAGCGTCGGCCGGCTGCGGGCGGATTGCGAGGCGGGGTGCGCGCGGGGGCCGCGCGAGCGGCCGGGGGCGGGAGAGGGGGCGGGCGGCACGAGCTCGGGCCGGGTGTCCGCGGCCTGGCCCACGGGCCCGAGCGGCTCGGCCGAGGCGGTCCGGACGTCGTCCCGCGTCCGCTCGAGATGCTCGCGGATGAGAGCCACATTGCGCTTGTGGGACTTGAAGCCCACGTCGATCAGGTCGCCCACCAGCGGGATGGTCCCGAGCATGAAGTCGATGCCGGTGTTCAGGGCCATCCGGTTCCTGACGCTGTTGGGCACGCCGAGGTTGCCGGCCTCGAGCCACATGTACGCCCCGGGCGCCAGCATGGCGATGTCGCCGAGGCCGGGCACGAGGCCGACGATCGAATCCCAGCCGAAGCGTATGCCCGTGCCGGGGATGCTGTAGCGGCTGTCGAGGCTGTGGGCGAGGCGATCGAGGCGCTCGAGCTGCGCCCACGCCTCCTCGCCCGCTGCGCGGGGGGCTTCCATGGGGGTCTCCTTCGGGATCTCGGTCCTGGGGAGAACGAGGCGCCCCCGCCGCGGGTTCCGCCGGGCTGCCGCCAGCGCGGGCCGGGCGTCAGCCGTAGAAGAACTCCTCCCGCACGATGCGTCCGTCGGCGACGTGGTAGATCCCCACCTCGCGCATCGGGTTGCGCTCCCCCGAGGCCCGATGCTCGGCCTCCACCGTGAAGATCACGGCGAAGCGGTCGTCGCCATGCAGGAACGGCCCCTCGGCCTGCGCGTCGTGGACGACGAAGGTCTCGTTCCACCAGGCGTGCTTGGCCCGGATCGCCTCGAGCCCCCGCGCCTCGCGGCCGCCGCCCCCGTCCGTGGCCTCGACCGAGACGGCGTCATCCGCATAGAGCTTGCCGAGGTTCTCCTCGTCGCGCCCCTCGCGGACGCCGGCCACCAGTTCCTCCGCGATCTCCCTGAGTTCCATGTCGTGCCTCCCCCTCCTCGCCTCGGGGCCCGTCGCGGCCCGCCCGCCCACCATACGCCTCGGCGCGAGATTCGTCTGGCCTCCCGCGCCCGCGATGCGCAGAAAGCGACGGAGGGACGGGAGGGGACGATGCGGCTCGAGGGCAGGACGGCGATCGTGACGGGGGGCGCGTCGGGCTTCGGGCGCGGCATCGCGGAGGCCTTCGCGCGGGAGGGCGCGCGGGTGATGGTGGCCGACCGGAACGCCCGGGGCGCGGCGGAGGTGGCGGAGGCGTTGGGCGGCGTCGCCCACGCGATGGACGTGGCCGAGGGCACGGGCTGGGCAGGCCTCGTGGAGGCGGCCGGGGACGCGCTGGGCGGGATCGACATCCTCGTGAACAACGCGGGCGTCACGCACCTGCCGACGCCGATGGAGGAGGTGGAGGAGGCCGAGTTCGACCGCGTGCTCGCCGTGAACGCGAAGTCCGTCTACTGGTCGGCGGTCCACGTCGTACCCCGGATGAAGGCGGCCGGGCGGGGCGTCGTGCTCAACGTGGCCTCCACCGCGGGGGTGAGCCCGCGTCCGCGCCTCAACTGGTACAACGCCTCGAAGGGGTGGATGATCACCGCCACGAAGGCGATGGCCGTGGAGCTCGCGCCGGCGGGGATCCGGGTGAACTGCCTCGCCCCGGTCGCGGGCGAGACGCCGCTCCTGCCGTCCTTCCTCGGCGAGGACACCCCGGAGATGCGGGCGAAGTTCCTCGCGACGATCCCGCTGGGCCGCTTCTCCCGGCCGGACGACCTCGGGCATGCGGCCGTCTTCCTGTGCTCCGACGAGGCCTCGATGATCACCGGCGCGGAGCTCCTCGTGGATGGCGGCCGGTGCATCTGAGGGGCGGGGCGGGATGAGGCTGGCGGCCCGGATCCACGCCTATGCGGGCGCCTTCGGGTCGCAGCAGCTCGCCTTCGCGCACCTGCTCGACGCGGCGGCGGCGCAGGGCCTCTCGCCCGATTTCGACCACGTCGAGGTGATCGCGCCGCCGCACCGGCCCCGCCTCGACGCCTATTTCGACGCGCCCAGCGCGGCCGAGATCTCGGACGCCGCCGGGAGAGACGCGATCGTGCTGGTCCTGCCCGGCGCGCTCGTGACCGGCGCCTTCGCGCCCGACGCCCGGTTGCGCGCGCTGGGGCGGTTCGACGGCCATGTCGTCCGCGCGCCCCTGCCCGAGGACCCGACATGAGGACCGGACCGCTCAATCTGATCACCGACGTCGCCGGCATCCGCGTCGGCAACGCGCATGACGAGCGGCTGCGCTCGGGCGTCACGGTGGTCACCGGGGAGCGGCCCTTCACCGCGGCCGCGCACGTGATGGGCGGGGCGCCGGGCACGCGCGAGACCGACCTCCTCGCCCCCGACCGTCTGGTGCAGGAGGCCGACGCGCTGGTGCTCTCGGGCGGCTCGGCCCTCGGGCTCGACGCCGCGGGGGGCGTGGCCGACCTGCTCCGCGAGGAGGGGCGCGGCTTCGCGGTGGGCGGGCAGGTGGTTCCGATCGTGCCGGCGGCCATCCTCTTCGACCTCGTGAACGGGGGCGACAAGGACTGGCGCGAGAACCCCTATCGCGGGCTCGGACGGGAGGCGCTGTCCAGAGCGGGCCGCAGGTTCCGGATCGGGAGCGCGGGCGCCGGGTTCGGCGCCGCGACGATGGATCTCCGCGGCGGGCTGGGATCCGCTTCCTGCGTGCTCGACGGCGGGGTCACCGTGGGGGCGCTCGTCGCGGTGAACGCGGTCGGCCGGGTCTGCGACGACGCGGGCGGGTTCCACGCCGGCGCCTTCGAGATCGACGGCGAGTTCGGCGGCCGGGGCCCGGCCCGTCCGGCCCCCGGATGGGAGCCCGAGGGCGGCCGGATGGCCGGAGAGGCCACGACCCTCGCCGTGGTCGCGACCGACGCCCGCCTCACGCAGGCGCAGGCGACGCGCCTCGCGGTCGCGGCGCATGACGGGATCGCCCGCGCCATCCTTCCGGCGCATACGCTGCTCGACGGGGACATCGTCTTCGCCGCCGCCACCGGGCTCCGGACCCTCGACGCGGAGGGCTGGGACGCCCTCCGCCTCGGTCACGCGGCCGCCCTCTGCCTCTCCCGCGCCGTGGCCCGCGCCGTCCACGCCGCCGAGCCCGCCCCCGAGGGCCTGCCCCCCGCATGGGTCGAGCGACATGGGGGCGAGGGAGGGAGCTGAGGTCTGCACGTCAGGGGGCCCATCGGAACGTCCGTCCAGCTGACGAAGGCCTCTCAGGTGGACGCGAACGAGTACGTTGGTGGAGCGGCCGATACATGCTGCGATGCCGGCAATCCGGCGAGTGGATCTGATCCCGCTGCATGACGGTCTCGAGGATTTTGGACGAGGGGGGCGCAGCACGACGCCGGGGCGCAGGACCATTCACCCATGGCCCGGGGTCGCGGTCCCCTCACACCGATACCCGGCGTTCTGCCCGTATGGTAAGGCGGCCTTCCCGGTTCCTTCGTAGCCTTTTGCATGGCGCGCGACTGTGACGGAACGCCCTCCGATGAGCGCGGCATGGAGCGGGAAGGGTCTGACCACTCTAGACATCTGCGGTGGATCAAGTACCCCGTAGCCACGACTCGAACCTCGGCCGCCCGTCATCCGCCCATCGTGGCACTTGCCTGACGAAGGCGACCGCGACCCCGCTTCGCCAACCGCGCCTCGTCCCGACTCGCGGGACACCACGACGCCGCCACCGAACCAGATGCTGCCATTCCGCGGCACGTCCCGGATCGGGTGCCGGGATTGCATCCCGGCGGCCGTGCCGATGCGTCAGAAGCCGACCCCCGCTGGTGCGGAGGCCAACCCGTTCAGAGGAGTCCGGCCTCCTCGAGAAGCCGGACGGCTTCTGCCCTCGGATCCTCCAGCGCGGCGCGATCCTCGCCGGGGAAGAACCTGCCGCGCAGGGCCGTGCGCATCGGTCGCGGCCGCAGGAGCAGGACCCGGGGCGCGCCCGGGGTCGTCGCCTCCGCCTGCCAGCTGCGGACGAGCGCGCGCTGGGCCGCCTTCGTCGCGGCGTAGGCCCCGGCGAACTTGCCATCCATCGGATCGTCGAGGAGGACCGCCACGCCGCCCCCCGCGGCCCGCAGCAGCGGCGCCACGTAGGCCATCAGCCGGGCGGGCGCGACGGCGTTGACGGCGATCGCCCGGGAGAGCTCCTTCTCGGGCACCTGATCGGCCGGGGTCAGCGGGGGCGCGTAGGCGGCGGTGTGCAGCCAGAGCGGAAGGGAGCCCCAGCGGTCGTGGATGCCGCGGCAGAGGTGCCGCATCGCGCCGTCGTCGGTGACGTCCATAGGTGCGAGCGTGGCCGTGCCCCCGGCGGCCTGGATGCGGTCGTCCATCTCCTCCAGAGCGCCCTGCGTCCGCGCGACCGCGATCACGTGCGTTCCGCGCGCCGCCAGCGCCTCGGCGCAACCCATCCCGATCCCGCGCGACGCTCCGGTCACGAGCGCGATGCGAGGCGCCCCGGGCGCGCCTTCGCCCGCCGCGGCAGGACGATCCAGCGGGGGCTGCGAAGGGTCCACCATGCCGCCCGCGTCGCACGCCACGCCACGGGAGGCAAGCGGCCGCGCGGGAGGCGGGACGATCGAGCCTGCTACAGCCTGCGGGGCTGGACTGGCGGGTGACGGACCACTCTCCGCTATGCGGCCGCCCTGAGATCCTGGGCATGCAATTGCCCCGCCGGGGCCGGGGTGCGCCGCTGCCTCTGCTCGTGGACAATATGGGCGTAAAGGTCAGAGACGAAGGGTGAGGAGGGCCCGGGCTCCGTCCGGTGGATAGGGGCCCGGACGAACGGCATACGCACAGCTACAACGCCACCCGGCGTTGTAGGTAGCGCAAGGTGCATCTTGCTATCGATGAGGGGGAGGCGAGTTGAGGAAGGCCCAGATTGGGCGTCTCCCCGGGGGCCTCAAAGTCCGGGCCTTCGGGGTCACAGGCAACGGCACACGTGACGTGTCCCTGCCGCCGGTCGAGCAATCGTAGGTGCGTACGGTGGAGCCGATCGCATTTGTCACCGCTGCCACCGTTGCAGCCGCGCCTAGATCAGTATGACCTGCACGTGGCCTCCGGGTCAGACGCGCTTGCTCCGGGACCTCGGCTGTCAGACGGCCGAACTTCTGACCCGCATAGCCATTCTTCACCGCTGCACCATGCTCAGTATCCTCTCCGTGCATCGCTTAGGCTCGCGCCAAACAGGGGACGTCCGCTGACCTGAGCCCCGACTTTCCTCCGGCTGTGGGGAGAGTCCTGGGGGTGAT
>CAZWWR010000095.1:0-10065 GCA_964637265.1 uncultured Jannaschia sp. | reverse complement strand
CGGTCAGACGGCCGGGGCCATCGCCGCCCTTCCCGAGCGGATCGCGCCCGTGGTCGCCGCCGCGCGGGCCCGCGGCATCCCCTACGTCTCGGCGCAGTTCACCCTCGTCCCCGGCCCCGGCGGCGCCCCCCTGATCGCGCCGCACCTCGCCGCGCTGCGGCCGTTCCTCGGGCCGGGCGACTTCGCGCCCGGCGCCTGGGGCCACGCCCTCGTCGACGCGCTGGCGCCGGCCGACTACGTGATCGAGAAGGTCGCCTACTCGGCCCTCCACCAGACGCGCCTCCTCCACGTGCTGCGCCATCTGGGGCGCGACACGCTGCTGATCGGCGGCATCGTCACGAACGGGGGCGTCGCCTCGACGGTGCGGGACTGCCACCTCCACGAGCTTTCCACCGTGGTCCTCTCCGACGGCTGCGCCGCGTTCCGCCCGGAGGTGCACGAGGCCACGCTCCTCTCGCTCGCCTCGCTCGGACCGCAGCTTTCCTGCGCCGACGTTTCGGACATTCTGGGTTCGTGACCGGAAAAGTTTACCCCGAAACGGGGCAATATCCCGTCTCGGCCGACACCCTGATCGTCGGCGCCGGCGCCTGCGGCCTCACCGCCGCCATCGCCGCCCGCGAGGCCGGCCGCGAGGTCCTCGTCCTCGAGCGCGACACCGTCCCCGCCGGCTCCACCGCGCTCTCCGCCGGCCTGATCCCCGCCGCCGGGACGATGATGCAGCGGGACGCCGGGATCGGGGACGACGCGAGCCGCTTCGCCGACGACATCCAGCGCAAGGCCGGGGGCGAGAACGACCCCGCGCTGGTGCGCCTCCTGGCGGAGGGGGCGGGGCCCGCGATCGACTGGCTCGCGCGCGATCACGGGCTGGACCTCTCGGTGGTGGACGACTTCGACTATCCTGGCCATTCCCGCCGCCGGATGCACGGCCTCCCCTCCCGCTCCGGGCGGGAGCTGGTCGATGCGCTGCGGGCCCGGGCCGAGGCGCTCGGCGCGGAGATCCTGTGCCGCGCATGCGTCACGGGCCTCGAGGTCGCCGATGCGCGGGAGGGGCCGGCCCGTGTGGCGGGCCTGCGCGCCGACACGCCCGCGGGCGGGGAGCGGATCGGCTGCGCGCGCCTGATCCTCGCGTGCAACGGCTTCGGCGGCGACCGGGCGAAGGTGGCGCGCCACATGCCCGGGATCGCCGGCGCGCTCTGGTTCGGCCATGACGGCAACCGCGGCGAGGCGCTCGACTGGGGCGAGGCGCTGGGCGCGCGGACGCGGCATCTGGGCGCCTACCAGGGCCACGGCAACGTCGCCCACCCGCACGGCATCCTCGTCACCTGGGCCACGATCACGGAGGGCGGCATCCAGGTCAACGCGCGGGGCGAGCGCTTCCACGACGAGAGCCGGGGCTATTCGGAGGCGGCGCGCGCGGTGCTCGCGCAGCCGGACGCCTGGGCCGTCACCGTGTTCGACGGCCGCATCGCCGCGATCGCCCGGCAGTTCGAGGACTTCCGCCGCGCCGAGGCGGCGGGCGCCGTCCGGCAGGGCGAGGCGGCCGAGATCGGCGCGGCGCTCGGCCTGCCCCCCGGCGCGCTCGAGGCCGAGCTGTCGGCGATCCCCCCGGACGGCGCGGACCGGTTCGGGCGGCGCTTCCCGCCGACGCCGCTGGAGCCGCCGCTCCACGCGGTGCGCGTGACGGGGGCGCTTTTCCACACGCAGGGCGGGCTCGTCGTCTCGACCGCGCCGGAGGACGCGGCGCGCGTGATCCACGGGGACGGGAGACCCTTCCCGAACCTCCACGCCGGAGGCGGGGCGGCCTGCGGCGTCTCGGGCGCGGGGGACGCGGGCTACCTCTCGGGCAACGGCCTCCTCGCGGCGGTGGTGCTGGGGCGGCTGGCGGGCGCGGGCTGACCGCCGCTCCGGGCGGCGCGATCTCCCCCGGCGCGATCTCCCCCGGCGCGGGCCGCGTCACGGCGGCGGCGCGCCCTCCGGCCCGGCCGGGCAGTCGTGTCCGCGGGCCGCGGGGAGGTGCTGCGGGTGGGAAACAGTGCCTACCTCGCACCGGCCGGTTCGCGGACGGGCATGTGGAAGGCCGCTCCTCCCCGGCGGACGGGACCGGGGAAATGTCCGTTCCGCGGGCGGGCAGCAGGGAAGCAGGCGTCCGGGTCATCGATCCCCGCCGCAGCAGAACGACCCCTATCCCCACCGCCCCGATGAGTCGCCCTCCGGGCTTTCCGACGGCGAACGGGATGCCGGGGTCCCTCGGACGCATCCGGCCGGACCGTCCGGCGATCCCGTGGCCGGTCGCGCATGTGAGGCGAGACGCATCGGCCCGCGCCGCACCCCGCCACCCGCGTGCCGCGGATCAGCGCTCCACGGGCAGGCCGGACGGGACCGCCTCGGGGATGCCCGTCCGGCCGGCGAGGGCCTCCGGGTCGGTGAGGGCGTGGAGGAAGGCCTCGAGGCGGTCGAGCTCGGCCTCGGAGAGCACCCGGTCGGGGCCGCGCACGGAGGCGAGGATCGCGCGCCGCTCCTCGGGGTCGTCGGCGGCGCGGCGATCCTCGACCGGCAGTTCGGGCAGCTCCGGCGCGAGCGCGGCCCAGTCGGCCAGGCGCGGGGCGGCGTGGTCGCGCAGGAAGTCGCGCAGGTCGTCATGGGCGCCGGCATGGCCCCAGGGGCCGGTCCGGGCGACGTTGCGGAGGGAGGGCGTGCGGAAGGCGTAGGCGTCCTCGGCGCGCCCCGTCACGCGCATCCGGCCCGTGTCGCGGGCGTGGGCCTCGAAGCGGGCCGCCTTGCCGGGGCCGAGCTGGGGCGCGCCGGTGGCGTGGAAGCCGTGATCGGTGAGGAAGGGCCCGGCGTGGCAGGTCGCGCAGCCCAGCTCCCCGTAGAACAGCTCCGCCCCCTCCAGCGCCGCGGCGGGCAGCGTGGCCTCGCCCCGGAGCCAGGCGTCGAAGGGCGAGCCGTCGGACCGCCACTCGGCCTCCATGAACTGCGCCACGGCGTCGGAGATGTCGGTGAAGTCGAGCGCGTCGTCCCCGGGGAAGGCCGCCTCCCACATCTCCACGTAGGCGGGGATGGCGCGGACGCGGGCGGCGATCAGGTCCCACGCGCCGCCCTCGCCGGTGATGAGCCCCATCCGCACCGCGCGGCTGATCTCGTTCTCGCCGTAATGGCCGGCCATCTCGTCGGCCGAGAGCACGGGGAACATCGTCTGCGCCGACAGGAGCGTGTCGAAGCCCTCGACCATCTCCTCGGCCATCGGCGTGCGGAGGCCGCCCGGGCGGGACGGATCGACCTCGATCCGGCCGTCGTGGAACAGCACGGTGAACTCGTGGGCGCCGAGGTTGAAGAGGGCGGGCGCGTTGCGGGGGATGCGCTGCTCGGGCGGGTTCTCCGGATCGGCGGCCCGGGAGGGCCCGAGCCCCGCGCCGCCGTCGCCGAGCCCGAGCCCGAGCCCGTCGCCGGTGCCGAAGCGGGGGTGGTGGCAGGAGCCGCAGGAGACGGAGCGGTTGCCCGACAGGACCGGGTCCCAGAACAGGAGCCGACCCCAGGCGACGACGGCCGGGTCGGTCGCGCGGTAGTCCGAGTCCGCGACGGGCCGGGGGAACTCCATCGCCGCGGCGGGCCAGGCGGAGAGGAGGGCGAGGATCAGTGCGCGCATCGGTGAACCGTCGCAGTTGCGGTGCGGCCCCGAGATGACGGCCTCCCGCGCCGGGGGGCAAGGGGGGCGGCGCGCGGCGCGGGAGGCCGGACGGCGGCGGGTCGGGGGGAGGCGGTGCCCGACGGGCGCTCCCCCTGGGGTCCTGAGTGCCGGGACGACGGCCCTGCGGGTCGCGGCGGGGTGCTCCCGGCGTCAGGCCCGGCGTTCGCCAACCATCCGCCGGGGCTCCGTGGGTCGCCGGCACGGACGCGTCGACGCTGGCCCTCGCGAGGACCGGCCGGGCGGTGCGCGGGAGGTCCGGGCGCGCGCATCCCGGCCGGATCGGGCGTGGCCGGGCTTGTGCTGCGGCGCGGCGACGCCATCTGGTCAAAGGCGCCGCCGCCGGTTAGGCGCGGCGCGACCCTCCCTTCTTCCGCCACGGTGATCTCCATGGACCTGCGAAACGTCGCCATCATCGCCCATGTCGACCACGGCAAGACGACGCTCGTGGACGAGATGCTCCGCCAGTCCGGCGCCTTCCGCGAGGGCCAGCAGGTGGCCGAGCGGGCGATGGATTCGAACGACCTCGAGCGGGAGCGGGGGATCACGATCCTCGCCAAGGCGACGTCCGTGGAATGGCAGGGCACGCGCATCAACATCGTGGACACGCCCGGGCACGCCGATTTCGGCGGCGAGGTGGAGCGGATCCTGTCGATGGTGGACGGCGTGGTGCTGCTCGTGGACGCGGCCGAGGGGCCGATGCCGCAGACGAAGTTCGTGACGGCCAAGGCCCTCGCCCTGGGGCTCAGGCCCATCGTGGTGCTCAACAAGGTGGACAAGCCCGACGCGGAGCCCGACCGGGCGCTCGACGAGGTGTTCGACCTGTTCGCGGCGCTGGGCGCCTCGGACGAGCAGCTCGACTTCCCGCATCTCTACGCCTCGGGGCGCGCCGGGTGGGCGGATGCGGATCTCGACGGGCGGCGCGAGGACCTGCGCGCGCTCTTCGAGCTGATCGTCTCGCACGTGCCCGCGCCCGCGCAGGCGGCCCATGCGGACGAGCCGTTCCGCATGCTGGCCACGACGCTGGGCGCCGACCCGTTCATCGGGCGCATCCTGACGGGGCGGGTGGAGGCGGGGAGCCTGCGCGCGGGTGCCACGCTCAAGGCGCTGTCGCGGGAGGGGGCGGAGCTCGAGCGGTTCCGCGTGTCGAAAGTGCTGGCCTTCCGCGGGCTGGGGCAGCAGCCCATCGAGGAGGCCCGCGCGGGCGACATCGTCACGCTGGCGGGGATGTCGAAGGCGACCGTCGCCGACACGCTCTGCGACGCGGCCGTGGGCGAGGCCATCCCGGCGCAGCCCATCGACCCGCCCACGATCACCGTCACCTTCGGCATCAACGACTCCCCGCTGGCGGGGCGGGACGGCAAGAAGGTGCAGTCCCGCGTGATCCGCGAGCGCCTGATGCGCGAGGCGGAGCAGAACGTGGCGATCCGGGTGAGCGACACTCCGGGCGGCGAGGCCTTCGAGGTCGCCGGGCGCGGCGAGCTGCAGATGGGCGTGCTGATCGAGAACATGCGGCGCGAGGGCTTCGAGCTGTCCATCTCGCGCCCCCAGGTGCTGACCCGCGACGAGGGCGGGCAGCGGCTCGAGCCGGTCGAGGAGGCCACGATCGACGTCGACGACGAGCACACCGGCGTCGTCATCGAGAAGCTGACGGGCGCGCGGCGGGGCGAGCTCGTCGAGATGCGGCCCGGCGGCGCGGGCAAGACGCGGATCGTGGCGCATGTGCCCTCGCGCGGGCTCATCGGCTATCATGGCGAGTTCCTGACCGACACGCGCGGCACGGGCGTGCTCAACCGGGTTTTCCACGGCTGGATCCCCTGGGTCGGCGCGATCCCGGGGCGGCGGCGCGGCGTGCTGATCTCGATGGAGGCGGGCGAGGCGGTGGCCTACGCGATCTGGAACCTGGAGGACCGGGGCCGCTTCTTCATCGGCCCGCAGGAGAAGGTGTACCAGGGCATGATCCTGGGCGAGCACAACCGCGACAACGACCTCGAGGTGAACCCGCTGAAGGGCAAGAAGCTCACCAACATCCGGGCGGCCGGCTCGGACGAGGCGGTGCGGCTGACGCCGCCGGTGCGGATGTCGCTCGAGGAGGCGATCGCCTATATCGACGACGACGAGCTGGTGGAGGTGACGCCGAACGCGGTGCGCCTGCGCAAGCGCTTCCTCGACCCGCACGAGCGCAAGCGTCAGGCCCGGGCCGCCGGCTGATGGCCCGCGTCCTGCTGCTCCACTCGGTACTGGGGCTCAGGGCGGTGGAACGGGATCTCCGGGCACGGTGGGAGGCCGCGGGCCACGAGGTCGCGCTCCCCGATCTCTACGGCGGTCGCACGGCCGAGCGCTACGACACGGGCTTCGCCCTGCTGGAGGAGGTGGGGCTAGGGACGGTGCGGGCGCGGGCGTGGGAGGCCCGCGGCGCGCTGGAGGGGCTCGTCGTCCTCGCGGGCATCTCCATGGGCGCCGGGCTCGCGGCGGAACTCGTGGACGCTGCGCCGCGGCCGGCAGGGGTGCTGATGCTGATGGGCGCGGCGCCGCTGGGCGTGCCGGACGTCTCCGTGGAGGCCCATGTCGCCCGCCCGGATCCGTTCGACGATGAGACCACGTTGTCCGGCTGGCGGGAGGCGACCGGCTGGCCGCGCGCCGCGCTTCGCCGCTACGACGGCGTGGGGCACTTCTTCATCGACCGGGCGCTTCCCGATCACGACTCAGGCGCCGCGCGCCTGTGCCTGCGGCGCGCCGACGCTTTCCTTGCATCGATCTGACGATGCCCCGGCCCGCCGGAACGGGCCGGGAGCCTCGGCGTCAGTCGAACCAGCCTTCGTCCACGCCCGGCATCTCTTCGAGCTGCTCCTCGGAGAGGCGCGTGACGTAGGTGAAGGAGGTGTCGTCCACGGGCACGAGGCGCAGATCCTCGACCGGGACCATCACGTGCTTGTCGCCGATGTCGAGGAAGCCGCCGACCTCGGCCACGATCCCGATCATCTGGCCCGACTGGTCGAGCACGATGTCCTCGATCTCGCCGATCTGGGCGTAGTCGGTGCCGTAGGCGAAGTTCTCGTGGCCGTAATAGGTGGTGTCGGCCGCATCCATCCAGCGATCCTCGTCGTACTCGGCGGAGACCGAGTAGACCGGTCCGCCGGTCACGTCGCGGGTGCGGATCAGGCCCGTCATGTCCATCATGTGAGCTTCGGCGCGGGCCTCGGTCGCGAACGGCGCTCCCAGCGGCAGGGCAAGGGCGGTGGCGAACGCGGCAATCGTAAGGCTGCGGGTCATGTGATCCTCCTGTCTTGTCTTCTCAGTACCTTAATCCACTGACCCCCGCGGATGTTCCGGGTTTCCCCGACGGAGCCGTCCCTCGGGGCACAGGTCGCGGAGGACGCAGCGGCCACAGGCGGGCGCCCGCCAGTGGCAGACGCGCTGCCCGTGGAGCATGAGGATCTCGTGGTGGTCGTAGACCTCCTGCGCCGTCCAGTCCGGCGGCAGCAACCCGGCCAGGGCGGCGTGGGACGGGCCGACCGCCATCTTCGGCGGGATCAGCCCGAGCCGCTGCGCCACGCGGTGGTGATGGCTGTCCACCGGGAGCGCGGCGCGGCGGAGCGTGGAGAAGGAGAGCACGGCGGCCGAGGTCTTGGGCCCGACGCCGCCGATCCGCTCCAGCCAGTCCCGGGCCTCAGGCACCGGCATCTCGGCGAGGAAGTCGAGCGAGAGGCTGCCGCGGCGGACGGCGATCTCGCGCAGGATCTCCTGCAGCCTCGGCGCCTTGGCCTCGGGCCACCGGACCCCGGCGATGAGGCGCTCGACCTCCTCCACCGGAGCGTCCCGCACCTCCTCCCAGCTCGGCAGCGCGGCGCGGAGGCGGGCATAGGCGGCCTTCGCGTCGCGGTTGCGGGTGCGGTGGTTGAGGAAAGAGGAGACCAGCTCCTCGAGCGGCCCGAGCGACTGGAAGTACGCGATGGGGCAGCCGTATTCCCGGCACAGCCTGGCATGGACCTCGAGCGCGAGCGCCCGGGGTTCGGGCGCTGGCGAAGGGGCGGGCCTTGGGCGTGGCTTGGGCATTCCCGGGGAATCCGCGGCCCCCGCAGTTGGTTCCCCCGCCGGTGCGACGTCGCGGGGCCAGCCGGGCCTAGGCTCCCGCGGGCGGGCCGGGCCGGGCCCGTCCGATCCGCCGGGCGACGCCTTCAAGGGGCGGAGAGGCGCCCCCCGGCGGCCGCTTCGGCCAGCGTCTCCCCATGGGGCGCGAGCGGCGAGAGGCAGGCCCCGAGGGCGTGGTAGATGTCGGGCAGGCCCTCGAAGATGCCGGGCCCCGGGGTGTCGAGCTCGGGCCGCCAGGCGCCCGTCCCGGGGTCGATCGCGTCGCGCCAGGCGACCGTCCAGAGGCGCCGGTACCAGCCTTCGAACTCGGCCCCGCCCATTGGGCCATGTCCGGGGCCGCGTCCGGGGCCGTCCCCCGCCCCCGTCCCGGGCCGCTCCCCGGCCGCGGAGGCGCGCAGGGCGGAGGCGGCGGCGATCCCCTCGGCCACGGGCCACCACAGCCGCTCGCGCCGGGCCGGCAGGCCCGCGGCGTTCAGCGTGTAGACGAACCCGCCCTCCGGGTGCCAGCCGCCCTCGCAGGCCGTGAGGAAGAGCGCGCGCGCCGCCTCGGTCATCCAGTCGGGCCCCTCCGACAGCGCGCGGAGCTGCACTAGGAGGCGCGACCACTCGACGGCGTGGCCCGGCGTCGTGCCCGCCGGGCGGAACATCGGGTCGCC
Organism: uncultured Jannaschia sp.; assembly: GCA_964637265.1. GTDB lineage: Bacteria > Pseudomonadota > Alphaproteobacteria > Rhodobacterales > Rhodobacteraceae > Jannaschia. The sequence goes on along the minus strand of CAZWWR010000095.1, from coordinate 1,632 downwards.
CTCGTAGGCGGGAAGCGGCTCCCAGCGGCGGGAGTAGTGCTCCGGCACCACCCAGCCGGCGGCGCGCGCGTGGCCGTCGATCAGCCGCTCCGCCACGGAGACGGCGCGGCGGAGGAACACCCGGTCGCGGGTGGCCTCGAAGCAGCCCATCAGCGCCTCGGTCAGGTGCATGTTGCTGTTCTGGCCGCGGTAGTCCTCGTCCTCCGACCAGTCCTCCGGGAAGTCCTCCCGCCCGAGGCCGGCCTCCTCGTCCCAGAAGCGCCGTTCGTGGAGCTCGGCCGCGTCGGCCAGCAGGGTGGCCCCGTCGGGATGGCCCGCCATCGCGGCCGAGGAGGCGGCGAGCAGGACGAAGGCGTGGCCGTAGGCGCGCTTCGTCCGGTCGGCGGGGCCGTCCCCGTCGAAGGACCAGAACCATCCGCCGTGCCGCGGGTCGCGATGGGCCTTCGCCAGCGCCTCCATCCCGTGATCGACCATCGCCGCGGAGCCGGGGCGGCCCAGCATGTGGCCGATGGCATGGACGTGGATCATCCTCGTGGTCCCGTGGAGCGGGCGGGGCCCCTGCCGCGGCAGCGGTCGTCCGTCGCCGCCGAGGTCGTGGAACCCGCCGGCCGGGTCGATGGCCAGCGGGCCGAACACCCGCCAGAGCCGCTCCGCCCCCTCGGCCAGGGCCCGCTTGTGCCAGGGACGCTCCGCCCAGGGCGCGCCGCCCCCGTGCCACTCCTCCATCCCGGCCTCCTCATCTCTCCGTGCCTCGGTGGTGCCTAACAGAGCCGCCCGGGGCCCGGAACGGCGTCGGACCTGGCCGTGGGGGTACACCGGACGAGCTCGCCTCGTCGGGTGGGACGAACTGGCCGGTGTCGCCGAGAGCGCCGAACGGACCGTCACGCGATCTCCCCCCGGCGCTGGCACGGGTGATCTTACCCGGGTTCTGTCAGGCGCCCAAGCTGTCACCCGCACTTAAGCTGCAACAGCATCCTGCCTCGACCTCACCTCCCTACAGCCCTCGGCGCGCTCCATGACCGCGAACACTCCCGCATGGACCGTGCGCACATGCGGCGCCGCCGGTCGCCCTCAGGTGGCCGCCCCCACCCGTCCCTCGCGGCGGGCCTCGCAGAGGTGGGCGACAGGGCAGGCGTTGCAGCGGGGGGCGCGGGCGCGGCAGATGCGCTTGCCGAAGGCCAGCAGCAGGACGTGGGCGCGCATCTCCCAGCCCGGGGGCAGGCGCGCCTCCAGGGAGCGGGCGGTCCGCTCCTCGGTCCGGCCCTCCGCCAGCCCGGTGCGGTTGCAGACGCGGTGGACGTGGGTGTCGACGGCCACCACCCCCTCGCCGAAGGTGAAGTGGAGCACGATGTCGGCGCACTTGCGGCCCACGCCCGGCAGCGACATCAGGCCCGCGCGGGTGTCGGGGACGCGGCCGCCGTGCTCCGTCAGCAGGGCCTCGCACATGCGCCGAAGGTTGCGGGCCTTCACGTTGTAGAGGCCGCAGGGGCGGATGGCGGCGGCGATCTCGGCCTCGGGCAGCGCGAGGATGCCCCGGGGCGTGTCGGCCAGCGCGAAGAGCGCGCGCGAGGCGGCGGCGGTGTTGCGGTCGAGGCTCTGGGCCGAGAGCATGCAGGAGACGACGGAGCGGAA
>CAZWWR010000094.1:0-10243 GCA_964637265.1 uncultured Jannaschia sp. | reverse complement strand
GGTCCGCGCGGCGGCGAGGGGGATCCACGCGCTGTTCTCCCGTGAGGAGGACGCGGCCGTGCGCGCGGAGCGGTGCTTCGACGAGGCCGCCGCCGCCGAGCCGGGCGCCGCCGTCCATGCCTGGCAGGCCTACCTGGCGGCGCTGCTGATCGAGGAGAGCCCGAACGGCGACCACCCCGACATCCGGGAGCGGGCGGTCGAGGCCACCTGCCGCTCGCTCGAGGCCGATCCGTTCAACGGCCTCGCCGCCGCGCTGCTCACCCATGTCCATGCCTTCGTCCTGCAGGACCTCGACCGCGCCGAGATGTTCCTCGAGCGTGCCCGCACCCTGCGCCCCAACTTGGTGATGACCTGCGACGCGGAGGCGCTGCTGAACCTGTACCGCGGCGACATCCCCACCGCGCGGCAGGCGGCGGACCGGACGGAGAGGCTCGGCCGTCTGCTTCCCCACCGCTACGCCTTCGCCACGACCCGCGCGATGGTGGAGACGGTCTCGGGGAACTTCGAGGCCGGCCTCAGGCTGGCCCGGCGGGCGGAGGCGCTGCAGCCTCCTGGGCCGATCCGGCCCTACCCGCCGATCCTCCGGTACAAGGGGATCTGCCTCGCCGAGCTCGGCCGGACGCGGGACGCCAGCGAGACGTTCGGCCTGCTGGAGGCGCAGGAGGGGCCCCTCCGCCCGGGCGCCATCGATCCCCGGAGCTATCCGGTGCCGAGCAACACCGCCGCGGAGCTGATGCGACACAGCCTCCGGGTCATCGGTCGCGGGGGCCGGACGCAGAACACCATCGGGAGGATGACGGCACCATGCGAATCTCGAGACGGGCGGTCCTACGCCTGACCGCCGCCTCGGTAGCGGCGTCCGCCCTGCCGCACCTCGCCGGCCGCGCCCTCGCGCAGGGGTCGCCGGAGACGCAGGCGATGGCCGACCTGATGCTGCGGATCTACGACGAGGCGGTACTGCAGGAGCTCCTGCCCGCCATACCGGTCGAGAGTGGTTTCACCTACATGCCCGAGGCGATCCTGCGGATCGGCCTCGAGGAGAGCCCGAGCGGCGGGCTGATCCTGCCCGAGGGGCTGTTCCAGGTCAGCCTGGACACCGAGGAGCTGACCCGAACCCGCACACGCTCGCGCACCCGGACGAGGACCCGGACGCGCACCCGGACCCGCACGAGGACGCGCACCCGGACGAGGACCCGCGCGCGCGAGCCCTTCGCCGCGGCCGGTCTGCTCGCCCCCGATCTCGGCCTCGAGGCGCTCGCGGTCGTGGACGAGGTGTACCGGATGCGCCTGATCGAGAACTTCCACCTCGTGCGGGCCCTCCTCGACGCGCCGCAGCAGGACTGCGAGGACGAGGGCTGCCTGCCCGACGAGGCGCTGCCCGAGGACCTCGCCCTCCTGCAGCCGCCGCCCGAGCAGCGCGGCGGTGCCGACGCCGTCACTCTCTCCGAGGAGATCGCGTTCCTCCTGCGGCTGCAGGCCGAGCGCGAGGCCGGGGGCCCCGCCGTCGACGCGCGGAACCTCGAGGTCGAGGAGGAGGTCGAGGAGATCATCCACCGCTACACCGAGGCCTTCACGAACGAGCTCGGGGCCCCGGGCGAGGTGGTGCGCCTCCTCGGCATGATGGAGATCGCGGGCCACGTCATCGTGGCGCATTACAAGGACGCCTACAGGCGCCCCCGGCCCGACGTGGTGGATCCGCGGATCGACCCGATCATCGCCGTCCCCAACCACGACAGCTACCCGTCGGGCCACGCGACCCAGGCCTACCTGATGGCCGCGGCGATGACCGAGATCCTCGGCGACAGGGGCGAGAACGTGGCCGAGTTCCACAGGATCGCCCGGCGCATCTCGGAGAACCGCGAGTTCGCGGGCGTCCACTACCCCTCGGACAGCTCGGCGGGGAAGCTGATCGCCGATACCGTGTTCCCGCTCCTGCGGATCGTGTTCGACGACCTCTTCGTGGATGCCATCGCGGCGCTTCACGCGAGGGAGTCGGAGCACTGCCGCTTCCGCTGGCGGGAGAGCCATGCGCCGCCGGAGGTCGCGCCGGCCCCGCGCCCGCCGATCGAATGGCACAAGGCCGTGCTGGGCTACGACGAGGCGGCGGTCGGGGCCCGGTCGGTCCTCGGCGCCGGGATCGCGATGATCGACACCGCCATCGACTTCATGCACCCCGCCCTCTCCGCCCAGCGGAACGCGAGAAACCTGATCAACGTCGATCATCCGGTCCCGGCGGGCGACCTCTACGCTTTCGCGTCGGGCGGCACGGCGCACGGCACCGCGATGGCGGGGCTGATGGTCGGGCGGCAGAGCGCGGACGGCGCCTATCCGCTCTCCGGGCTGGCGCCGCAGGCCAGGCTGTCCGCCGCCCGGGTCTCCTCGCTGCTCGCCGACGACACCGAGAACCGCCGCGTCCTCTCCGGCGTGGTCTACGACCTGATGTTCATGCGGAACCCGCTGCCCCGCGTGCTTCTCGTGGTGCCCCCGATCGAGCCACCGGCCGACCCCGAAACGGCCTTCTGCCCGCCCGCGCCCGAGGCGGAGGCCCCGGACGCCCCTCCCGGCACGGCATCGGCGGCGGCACCGGACCGAGCCTGCGCCCCGGCGGGGACGGAGTCGCAGGCGGACAGTCACGACGTCGCCGCCAATCCGCCCTGCGACCCGTTCGTCCTGTCGCTGATGGTGGCCTCGATGATCCGTCCGGTGGTCCTTCCGGCGGGCAACTCGGGGGCCGACACCCTGGCCTACCCCGCCCGCCCGGACGACTACGCGCGCGTCGCGGAGGTGCTGCGCCACCCGCTCGGGAAGCGCATGGCGATGCGCATGATCGAGCGGTCGCTCTTCGAGGTGGACGACGCGGCCACCTCGTCGCGCCCCCCGGGCGAGCGGCGCACGGCCTTCGACGCGCAGGAGCGCGAGACGGTGTCGGCCTTCCTCGACCGCGTCGCCGAGACCTTCGCGGTGACGGCCAGGGACCCGGCGGAGGATGCCCCCCGCGATCGCTTCGCCGGCACCGGCATCGTCGTGGTCGGAGCCGGGACGCTGCCGCTCCGCTGGGTCGACGGGGAGGACGGCCCCGAACTCGTCGCCGACGCGATGGGCGAGCGCGGCCTCGACGGCATGCCGATCGAGCGGCCGGGCTACAGCCAGTTCGGCGAGGGCCTCTGCCTGCTCGCCCCGAGCGACGGCGACGTGGCGCCCATGGGCCCCTGCGATGCGCCCCCCGAGCTGCGGCCGCGCCCCGTGCCCACGGCCGATATCCGCGGCCATGCGGGCTTCTCCCCGGACCCGGACGCGCTTCACTCGTCGCCCGACCAGGTCGAGGGGTTCGGCGGCACCTCGGCGGCGTCCGCCATCGTCGCCGCGATCCTCGCGGTGGAGCCGAACCCGCTCGACGGGCCCACGGCGCGGGAGCGGCTCGTGACCCTGGCCCGCGCCCAGGAGGAACGGGTGAACGGCGCGGCGCGCCAGGGCTGGACGCCGGAGCGAGGCTACGGACAGATCAGCATGAGGGAACCCTGAGATGACGACGCGTCCCATCGCGGCCCTCGCCGCCGCGGCCCTGCTCGCGCCCGTCGCCGCCCCGGCCCAGCAGGGCGACCGCCTCCTGATCGACGCGGCCCGCGACCTCCTCGCCGCGCAGGACCCGGCCCTCGACCCCGCATCGGTCACCCTCGAGGGCACCGGCGACGGCGGGCTCCGCATGCTCGTGGGCGACCGCCCGGTCGACTGCCTTCCCCGCGCCCTGCTCGGCCCCGGCCGGCCCGGCGGGGACATCGGCCTCGCGGACCACGTCGCCGGCTCGGCCGGGGCCCCGTCCTGCGCCGGGATCGAGAGCGGCTTCGCGGGCGGGCGAAAGCTCGCGCTGGAGCTGGGCCTGCCCGACGCGGTCCGCTTCGAGGCGATCACCGAGGAGCGGCTGGCGGAGGCCGCGGAGTTGCAGGCGGAGGCCGTGCGCCTGCTGGGCGAGGGCGCCCGGGTCGAGGCGACCGGCGCCGCGCTGCTCGGCGAGGGCGAGGTCTTCAGCCCGGTCTTCCGGATCGTCGCCCCCGACGGCACGGAGTTCATGGGCATCCCCACGGGGAATCCGACGGGCATCGATGGCATCGTCCCGCCCGAAGGCGATCGGCTCGGCGGCCTCCGCCTGGTCGTCGTCCCAGGGCCGAACGGGGAAGAGGAGACGGCGCTCGGGGCCATCACGTCCGACGGGCGGCCGATCCCCGCGCAATGCAGCTTCCCGGAGGGCACGCTCCTCGACGACTGCCTGATGTCGGCGGTCGGCCTGCAGCTCGCCGGCATCGACGGGGGCCCGCCCGAGTTCCGGGGCACCGGCGTGATCGCCGATAGCGAGGGCCTGATCGCGCTCACCGCGGCGCATGTCGCGAACCTCACCTTCAACCCCTGGGCGCTCGACAACGTGGTCGAGGTCTATGGCGGCGTCGTCATCGGCGACACGTTCGAGGGGGTCCGCACGCGGGCCGACGCCGCGAACGTGCGGCCGCCGAACTCGCACGATCGCCTCCGCCTCGCGCCGGGCCTCGCCGAGGCCCCGCTCGAATGGCATTGCGCCGCCGACGACGCCTGCGTCGAGATCGACCTCGCCGTGTTCCGACTCGACGCGCCCCTCGAGATGGTGGCGGGCGGCGGGACGTTCATCCCTCACCATCCCATCCTGCGCGCGCGCGACGGCGTGCCCAGCCGCCTGCACGAAGGCGTGATCCACGGCATGGCGGCGGGCTACGGGCTCGATTCGGCGCAGGGCGGGACGCCGTCCGCGAACTCCGCCGGCATCCGCAGGCGCGGGTACTTCCTCATCGGCGATTGCGGGCTCGCCACGCTGCGAGGATGCGAGGACGGCTTCCGCTTTCCCGCGGCCACGGCGGCCAACCTGCTCCTCGAGGAGGACGGCACGACCGTGCCCGCCGATCCCTGCGAGTACGACAGCGGCGCCCCGATCTACGTGGAGATGGAGGACGGCACGCTCGCCGTCGCGGGCCTGCTGCAGCGGAGCCTGCTGCGCGGTGCCGACTGCACCAGCCTTAACGCCTTCGTCGATCTCACGAACCCGCTGATCCAGGACTGGCTCCTCGACCGGGCGGCCGAGCTGTCCGGCACCGGCCGCGACGCCATGGCCGCGCGCATGCTCACGGCCGAGGGGCTCGAGATCAAGCCGGCGGAGACCCGGATCGCCTCCGGCGGAGGCCCGGATCGTTAGGGCCGGCCGACGCGCCCGCCGGTCGTCGTCGCAGGAGGCGAGGCCGGAGCCGAGCGCGCAGGGCTCCGCTCCCGAAGCACGTCCACAGGCCCCTGCCCCCCGGAGCGGGCGGCAGACCCCGCCCGACTGCCGTCTCCGACATGCGCCGGACGCCGGACCGGCCGTCGCGCCGGAGAGGGGCGACACTGTTCGGGAAGCAGGAGCTCGTGCCGGGCATGCCAGAGGCCGCGCGGCCCATGCCCCGCCGTCGCGCGGCGGGCATCGGCGTCGGGCGAGGCCGCCCGTGGCCGCCCCGGGCCGGCATGGCCCCCGCGCGCGGGAGGCGCTACGAGCGGGTCGGGCGGGTCGGGAGCGACGCGGGATGTGCAACCTCTACTCGATGACCTCGACGCAGGCGGCGATCCGGGACCTGTTCCCGCGCCTCGACGACGCGGCGGGCAACCTCGGCTCGCTGCCGGCCGTCTTCCCCGACATGGCGGCGCCGATCCTGCGCCATCCGCCCGGCCCCGACGGCGCCGCGACGGGGACGGACGGGCCGTTGCAGCTCGCCATGGGGCGCTGGGGAATGCCCTCCCCCGCCTTCGCGCTGAAGGGCCGCCGGACGGATGGCGGCGTCACGAACATCCGCAACACGCGCTCGCCGCACTGGCGCCGATGGCTCGGCCCGGAGCATCGCTGCCTCGTCCCGGTCACCTCCTTCTGCGAGTACGACGCGCGGAACGGCCGCGAGCCCGTCTGGTTCGCGCTGTCCCCGGACCGGCCGCTCGCGTTCTTCGCGGGCCTCTGGACGCGCTGGACGTCGGTGAGGAAGCTGAAGGACGGCGAGACCACCGACGACCTCTTCGGCTTCCTCACCACGGAGGCCAACGCGGTCGTGCGGCCCGTCCATCCGAAGGCGATGCCGGTGCTGCTGCGCACCGCCGAGGAGCGCGACGTCTGGATGCGCGCGCCCGCCGCCGAGGCGCTCGAGCTCCAGCGCCCCCTGCCGGACGACGCGCTCGGGATCGTGGCCCGCGGGGAGCGGCGCGACGGCCCCGCGTGACCGGGGGCGCCGACGCGCCGGAGGGGGCCTACTCCCCCGGGGCCCGGTCCGCCCCGCCGCGTTCGAGCCCCTTGCGGATCCGGTGGACGATCCACCAGACGAGCGCCACCACCGGCAGCACGACGAGCGCCGTCGCCGCCTCCTTGCCGATGCCGACGGTCTGCGCCACCGGGGCCAGCAGGTAGCCCGCGAGGCTCACCGCGTAGTAGCTGATGGCCACCACCGAGAGCCCCTCCACGGTGCGCTGGAGGCGGAGCTGCATCGCCGCCCGTTCGTCCATCGAGCGCAGCACGCGCTGGTTCTGGTTCGACCGGTCCACGTTCACCCGCGTCGAGAGCAGGTCGCCCGCCCGCTTCGCCCGCTCCGCCAGCGCCTCCATCCGGCGCTGCACCGAGCGGCAGGTGCGCATCGCCGGGTCGAAGCGGCGGGACATGAACTCCGCGAAGGTCTGCCGCCCGCCGAAGCGCTCCTCGCGGAGCACCTTGATCCGCTGGATCACGAGCGCCTCGTAGGCCTCCATCGCTCCGAACCGGAAGGAGGACCGCGCGAGCATCGTCTCGAGCGTGGAGCCGATCTCCAGCAGTCCGTCCAGCGTCGCCTCGGTGCCCGTCTCCCCGGCCCGCAGGGCGCCGACGAGGTCCGAGAGCGCCCGGTCCATCTCGCCCAGTTCCGCCGAGAGCGCCCGCGCCCGGGGCAGCGCCAGCATCGCCATGGTCTTGTAGGTCTCGATCTCGGTCAGGCGCTGGACGATCCGCCCGATCCGCCGCTCCCCCGTCCCGTTCGCGGCGAAGACCGCGAAGCGCATGTGCCCCGCCGCGTCGATGCGGAAGTCGCCCGCCACGACGGCGCAATCGTCGAGCACGCGGGCGCAGGCTAGGCTCTCGGGCACGAACCACTCGGTCAGCTTGCCCTCGATCTCGTCGCCGTGGGTCTCGCTCTCGACCCGGATGAGCGCCGAGGTGATCCGCACCCCCGGGGCCGCGTCGAGCCACTCCTTCGGGAACACGTCCCACAGGGCCGGGTCGAACGGGCGGGCGGAGAGGCCGTCCGTGAACACCATGTAGGTGACGAACTCGGTGTGGACCTCCCACTTCAGCCGGTGCCGCCCGAGCTGCCCGAAGAAGTGCGTGGCCCCGGGCGCGGGATGCGGCGTGCCGTGGCGGTCGAGCAGGTCGAGGAGATGGGCGCGGTCGGCCTCGCGGTCCCGGTTGGCCGCGTCGCTCGGCTGCTTCACGGCCAGGAACACCGCCTCGCAGGGCGCGGTCAGCGCGGGGAAGGGCCGGGCGTGGAGCTCGTTGGCGAGCTTGTAGCGCTGCGGGTGGTCCTGAAGCATGACGGCGCAGGTAGCGTGAGGGGGGACGTTGGGGAAGCGCGAACTGGGTATGCGGTGGGATGCTTGCGGGGCGGACACATGCCCCGTTTCGGGGCAACTCTCCGAGGGCCGGATCCCATTTTGTACAATCCGGGGGCCCGCCTCAGGTCACGGCGGCGCGGGCCCGGAAGCGATCCGCCCGCCACTCCCCGGAGGCCAGCACCTCGGCCAGATGGCCCGCGGCCGCATCGATCTCCGCCTCGCCGAGGAACAGCGGCGCGATGCCGAAGCGCAGGATGTCGGGGGCCCGGAAGTCGCCGATCACGCCGCGGGCGATCAGCGCCTGGACGATCGGATAGGCCTCCGGATGGCGGAACGAGAGCTGACTGCCGCGCCGCGCCGGATCCCGGGGCGAGGCGAGCCGGAGGCCGGGACAGCCTTGCTCCACCGCGGCGAGGAAGCGCTCCGAGAGCGCCACGGAGCGGGCGCGCAGGGCGGCCATGTCGACCTCCTCCCAGACGTCGAGTGCGGCCTCGAGCGCGGCGAGCTGCAGCACCGGGGGGGTGCCGACGCGCATCCGCTCGATGCCCGCGCCGGGGCGGTAGGACGGCTCGAAGGCGAAGGGCGCCGCGTGGCCGAGCCAGCCGGAGAGCGCCGGGCGCACCCGCTCCTGCAGCCCGGGGCGCACGTAGACGAAGGCCGGCGCGCCGGGCCCGGCGTTGAGGTACTTGTAGGTGCAGCCGGCGGCGAAATCGGCCCCCGCGCCCGCGAGATCGACGGGCACGGCGCCCGCGGTATGGGCCAGATCCCACAGCGTGAGCGCGCCGGCGCCGCGGGCCGCGGCGGTGAGCGCGGCCATGTCGTGGAGGCGGCCGGTGCGGTAGTCGGCCTCGGTCAGCATGAGCACCGCGACCTCGTCGGACAGCGCGTCCCCGACCTCCCCGGGCGCGACGGCCCGCAGCTCGTGGCCCCGCCCGAGCATCCCGATCAGGCCCTCGGCCATGTAGATGTCGGAGGGGAAGTTGCCGCTGTCGGTGAGGATCACCCGGCGGCCGGGGCGCAGCTCGAGCGCGGCGGCGAGGCACTGGTGGACCTTGATCGAGAGCGTGTCGCCGACCGACACGCTGCCCGGAGGCGCGCCGACGAGCCGGCCGATCCGGTCGCCGAGCCGGGCGGGCCAATCCATCCAGCCGTCGTTCCACCCCCGGATCAGCCGCCCGCCCCACTCCTCCTCGACCGTCCGCCGGACCCGCTCCGACGCCGCCACGGGAAGGGGGCCCAGCGAGTTGCCGTCGAGGTAGAGGACGCCCGGAGGCAGGCGGAAGCGGGCGCGCAGCGCGGTCCAGTCCATAAGGAGCCTTCGGGGTTCGGCACGGGTCGGGAAGGCGTGCCACGGGGGGCTGGGGATGTCACGGGGGGCAGAGGGCGGGTGCGGCGTGAATGGGGAGGTGGGACAGTGGTTGTTCTGCGGAGGTGCCGCTTGGAATCGCAAGGCAGCACGGAGCGCGAGGGGTGCTGTCATGTCCGCCATGCGGACGAAGCCGGCCTTCGACGAACGGCAGCTTCCGGTATGGGACACAAACGGTGGTTCTTGTCCCATGCGTGGCTCCGCGCCGCACCAGCACCTTAGCTCGGACAGAACCCTTGATCAGAACCTTTGACGTTCTGGGACGGTTGTACCTTACCCGTAGGAACGGCCATTCGCTGCAACCTGTTGAACGCGCAAGTTGGGCCCGGAGCGGACATCCTACCGGTTTCGCGCTGAGGGGGCGACGGCAAAGCTCCCAGGCGGTCCATCCAGCCCGGACTCCTCACCCGTCCGTCCCGCCCGGCGGCACGCCGGGCAGCCCCCGACCCCCCTAGGAGGGGGCTCCGCCCCCAACCCGAGGTCGGGGGCCGCCCTTGTCGCGAAGCGGGCGGGTCGAGGAAGTCGGCTTGCGGCATGGGCGAGGGCCGCGCCCGGGCGGGCCGGCGGCTCAGAGCTCCCCGCCCGACACGGCGATGGCCTGGCCGTTGACGCTCCGGGCGCCGTCGGAGCAGAGCCAGAGGGCGCAGGCGGCGACCTCGTCGGGTTCGATGAGGCGGCCGTGGGGGTTGGCGTCGAGGATGGCGGCGCGGGCCTGCTCCTCGGACAGGCCGCGGTCGCGGAGGCGGGCGAGGTTCTCCGGCACGATGGCGGTGTCGGTGTAGGCGGGGCAGATCGCGTTCACGGTGAGCGGCTTGCGCACGAAGTCGGCGGCGAGCGCGCGCACGAGGCCGATCATGCCGTGCTTGGAGGCGGTGTAGGCGGCCGCGCCCTTCAGCCCCCTGAGCCCGGCGATCGAGGAGACGGCGATGGCCCGGCCCCAGCCCTCCTCCAGCATGTCGGGGATGCACGCGCGGAAGGTGTGCAGGCAGCCGTCGAGGTTCGTGCCCATGATGCGGCGCCAGAACTCCGGGTCGGTGTCGCGCAGCGAGGCGCCCTCGGCGATGCCCGCGTTGGCCACGCAGATCGTCAGCGGGCCCTGCTCGGCGCGGGCGCGGGCGGCGCCCTCCTCGACCGAGGCCGGGTCGCTCACGTCCATCGGCACGGGGAGCGCGCCGGCCACCTCGCGCAGCGGCGCCTCCCTGCGCCCCGTGACGGTGACGCGGGCGCCCCGCGCGAGAAGCGCCTCGGCGATGGCGCGGCCGATCC
>CAZWWR010000093.1:0-10332 GCA_964637265.1 uncultured Jannaschia sp. | reverse complement strand
CGCCGGCATGCCCAGCGTCAGCAGCGTGAAGCCGTCGCCCAGCCGGTCGAGCAGGAACCCGCCGTCGAGCGGCGCGTCGGGGCAGGCCGCCCCCGGGCGGGCCGCGGCGGGGCCCAGCGGCAGGGCGTCCTCGCCCGTCCACGGCAGGCCGTCATAGGCGCAGGGCGTCGACAGGCGCCCGGAATTGACCATCGGGCGGGCGAAGGGGGCGTCTCGGGCGAGATCGAGCACCGCGTCGCGCAGGAGTTCGGCGGCGGGGGAGCGGGGCACCATGAAGTCGGTGGCGCGCGAGGAATGGAGGATGTTCTCGTCGGCCGCCAGCGCGCGCTCGTCGTGGTAGCCGTCGAGCAGCGCATCCGGGGCCAGGCCGCGATGGACGAGGTCGAGCTTCCAGGCGAGGTTCTCCGCGTCCTGGAGGCCGCCGTTGGCGCCGCGCGCGCCGAAGGGCGAGACCTGATGCGCGGAATCGCCGGCAAAGAGGACCCGGCCGTGGCGGAACCGCTCCATGCGCCGGCACTGGAAGCGGTAGATCGACGTCCAGACCAGCTCGTAGGGGGGCACCTCGCCGGCGAGCGCGGCGAGCATGCCGTCGACCCGGGCGCGGATGCGTTCTGGCTCGAGCTCGACCGCGCGGTCGATCGAGGGGCCGAGCTGGAAGTCGAGCCGCCAGACGTCGTCCGGCTGCCGGTGCAGCAGCGCCGAGCGGGCGCCCTCGCCGAAGGGCGGGGCGAACCAGAACCACCGCTCGGTCGGCCCGTCGCCCATCGCACAGCGCAGCGCGTCGCCCGCCATGCGGACGTCGGCGATGAGGAAGCTGTCCTGGAAGGCGCGGCCGTCGAAGCCGAGGCGGAGCGCGTCCCGCAGCGGCGAGCGGGCGCCGTCGCAGGCGACGAGCCAGTCGGCCGTGAGCGCGTAGGCCCCCTCCGGCGTGTCGACCGTGAGCGTCACGCCGTCGGGGCCCGCCTCCATCGTCTCGACCCGATTGCCGCCGCGGATCTCGAACGGGGCGCCCTCCGCGCGGGCCCGTTCCGCGGCCTCGAAGAGGAGGCGCTCGAAGCGGGGCTGCTGGAGGTTCACGAAGGCCGGGTTGCGGTGGCCCTCCTCGGGCTGGAGGTCGAAGGAGAACACCTCCTCGGAGCCGTGGAACACCCGCCCGCGCGACCAGCCGAGCCCCGCCCCGGCGGCCCCGCCCGCGCCGAGCCGGTGGGCGATGTCGAGCGAGCGCTTGGAGAAGCAGATGGCCTTCGATCCCTCGCCGGGGCCCTCGTGGTCGTCGAGCACGAGTGCCGGCGTGCCGCGGCGGGCGAGGTCGAGCGCCAGCGCCAGGCCCACGGGCCCCGCGCCCACCACGATCACCGGATGCCGCGCGGGGCGCGGCGCGTCCTGATCGGGCGAGCGGCGGTAGGGGTAGAGGGTGAAGGCGGTGGGATAGCGGGAGCGGGGCGGGGTGGAGCGGGACGGGGTCATGACTGGAGCGCCTCCCAGAGCGCGGCGTCCCGCTCCGCCGTCCAGATGCGGGGGTGGGCCACGCCGCGGGCCTCGTCGAAGGCGCGGGCGACGTTGAAGGGCAGGCAGTGCTCGTAGATGGCCCAGTCCGAGAACTTCGGATCGCAGACCTCGCGGCAGGCCGCCATCGCCTCCTTGAGCGTCCCGCCGCGGGTCGCCACCCGCGCCACGGAGCGCCAGGTGGAGACGAGGAAGTCGAGCGTGCCGTCGAGCGCCTCCTCCACGGTCTCGCGCCCCTGCAGGGCGTCGCCCCGGCCCGGGACGACGGTGCCGGGCTGCCAGCCGCGGATCGCGGCGAGCGTGCCGGGCCAGTCGTGGAAATGCGCGTCCCCGCAGTAGCAGGCGGAGCGATGCTCCACGAGATCGCCGGTGAACATGGCGTCCGCGTCGGGCACGTGGACGACGATGTCGCCCGCGGTGTGGCCCCGGCCGAGCATCCGCAGGTCCACCCGCCGCCGGCCGAGATAGACGCTCATCCGGTCGCGGAAGGTGGCGGTGGGCCAGGTCAGGCCGGGGATCTCCTCGTGGCCCTGGAACAGGCGGGGGAAGCGGGCGAACTCGCTGTCCCAGTCCTCCTGCCCGCGCTCGACCACCATCGCGCGGGCGGCGTCCGACATCAGGATCGTCGGCGCCCCGTAGGCGGAGGCGCCGAGCACTCGGACGGCGTGGTAATGCGTGAGGACGAGGTGGGTGACGGGAAGGTCGGTCACGGAGCGGATGCAGTCGAGCACCTTGCGCGCGAGGCGTGGCGTGGCCTGCGCCTCGACCACCATCACCGCGTCGTCGCCCACGATCACGCCGGAATTCGGATCCCCCTGCGCGGTGAAGGCGTACAGCCCGGGCCCGACCTCGGAGAAGGTGACCTCCTTCTCCGCGGTGTCCCCGGCGCTGGCGAAGGCTCTGGCCATGATCTACTCCTCTGCGGAATGGGCGTGTGCTGGATCGTCCGGGGCCGGACCGTCCCCGAACGGATCCTCCAGGGCGGGGAGGACGGTGCCCGCGCAGGGGCCGAAGCCCAGCCACGCTCCGCCGCGCTCGGCCCGCGCCCGCAGGGTGACGGTGTCCCCGTCCTCGAGGAAGCGGCGCGTCGTTCCGCCCGGCAGGGCGAGCGGCTCGGCGCCGTTCCACGAGAGTTCCAGCATCGAGCCGCGCGCGCCGGGCCCGGGGCCCGACACGGTGCCCGAGCCCAGCAGGTCGCCCACCCGCATCGGGCAGCCGGAGCTGGCGTGGTGGGCGATCATCTGCGGGAAGGACCAGTAGAGGTGGCGGGCGCTCGTGCGGGCGATCACCGCCTCGGCCGCGTCCCGGGGGGCGAGGGCCACCGAGAGCGCGAGGTCGAGATGCTGCTCGCCCGCGTCGTGGAGGTGCGGCAGGAGCGGCGCCTCGCGGGGGGGAGGAGGCGCGCGGAACGGCACCAGCGCGGCGGCCGGCACGATCCAGGGCGAGATCGTGCTCGCCGTGGCCTTTCCCTGGAAGGGGCCTAGGGGCTGGTACTCCCAGGCCTGCACGTCGCGTGCCGACCAGTCGTTGAGCAGGACGTAGCCGAACACCATCTCCTCGGCCTGCGCCACCGTCACCGGCCCGGAGGAGGGCCGTCCGATCACGGCGCCGAGTTCCAGCTCGAAGTCGAACCGGGCCGAGGGGGCGAGGCGCGGCGGGCCGTCGCCCTCGCGGATCTGGCCCCACGGCCGGCGGACGGGCGTGCCCGAGACGACCACCGAGGAGGCCCGCCCGTTGTAGCCCACGGGCATGTGGAGCCAGTTGGCCGGCAGCGCGTTCTCGGCGCCGCGGAACAGGGTGCCGACGTTCTCGGCATGGTGGCGGCCGGCGTAGAAATCCGTGAACTCTGTCACCGCGAAGGGCAGGTGGAGGCGGGCCCCCTCCATCGGCACGAGATGCGGCTCCACGGCCGAGCGATCCCCGGAGCCGTGGCGCAGCGCCTCGGTCATCGCCGCGCGGAAGCCGGCCCAGGCGCCCGGCCCCTCGGCCATGAAGGCGCCCCAGTGCGGCGCCGCGAAGGCCTCGCCGCGCAGCATCCCGGCTTCCGAAAGCGCGGTGACGTCCACGATCCGGTCGCCCAGGGCGAGGCCGAGGCGCGGCCGGTCGTCGCCGAGCGAGAACACGCCGTGGGGCAGGTTGCCCAGCGGGAAGTCGCCCTCAGGGTCGTTCGCCGCCTCCAGCCATGAGGCGGGCGCGCTCACCGTCCGGGCGTTCCGTCGAACTTCTTCTCCAGCCCGTCCCAGCAGCCGACGTAGTCGTCCTGCAGCGGCGCCTCGCGGGCGGCGAACTCGGTGAGGTGCTGGGGGAAGCGCGTCTCGAACATGAAGGACATCGTGTCCTCCAGCTTGACAGGCGCGAGCTCGGCCTCGGTCGCCTTGGCGAAGGCGTCGGCGTCGGGCCCGTGGGGCAGCATCATGTTGTGAAGCGAGATGCCGCCCGGGACGAAGCCCTGGGGCTTGGCGTCGTACTGCCCGTGGATGTTGCCCATCAGCTCGGACATGACGTTGCGATGGTACCAGGGCGGGCGGAACGTGTCCTCGGCCACCATCCAGCGGTCGCGGAACAGCACGAAGTCGATGTTGGCCGTGCCCTCCACGCCCGAGGGCGCCGTCAGCACTGTGAAGATCGACGGGTCGGGGTGGTCGAAGAGGATCGCGCCGACGGGGCAGTAGGTCGTCAGGTCGTACTTCACCGGCGCGTAGTTGCCGTGCCAGGCGACCACGTCGAGGGGCGAGTGCGGCAGGTCGCAGCGATGGAAGCGCCCGCACCACTTGAGCGTCAGCGTCGAGGGCGCCTCCCGGTCCTCGAAGGCGGCGACCGGCGTGAGGAAGTCCCGGCGGTTGGCCATGCAGTTCGCGCCGATGGGACCCCGGCCGGGCAGCGCGAACTTCTGGCCGTAGTTCTCGCACACGAAACCGCGCGCCGGACCGTCGACCAGCTCGACGCGATAGACCAAGCCGCGCGGCAGGAGGGCGATCTCCTGCGGGCCCACCTCGACGATGCCGAGCTCCGTGCAGAAGCGCAGGCGCCCCTGCTGCGGCACCACGAGAAGCTCGCCGTCGGCCGAGGAGAAGTAGGCGTCCTCCATCGAGGCGGTCACGAGGTAGACATGCGCCGCCATGCCCGTCTGGACGTTCACGTCGCCCGCAGTCGTCATCGTGCGCATGCCGGTGATCCAGTCGAGCGGCTCCTCCGGCACGGGCACGGGATCCCAGCGGTACTGACCGAGCGAGATCACGTCCCCTGGGATGTGCGGCGCCGTCTTCCACAGGGGCACGTCGACGGCGCGGAAGCGGCCGGAGTGCTTCACGGAGGGGCGGATGCGGTAGCACCACGTCCGCTCGTTCTGGTGGGACGGGGCGGTGAAGGCGGTGCCGGAGAGCTGCTCGCCATAGAGGCCGTAGGCGCAGCGCTGGGGGCTGTTCATGCCCTGCGGGAGCGCGCCCGGCAGCGCCTCGGTCTCGAAGTCGTTGCCCCAGCCGGGCATGTAGCCGTCATGCGACGCCGACAGGCTCGGCGCGCGGACGAGGCCGCCGGCGGGCCCCGCGGTCAGCGGATCGTGTCGGGTCATGGCAATTCCTCCCCTTGCCATAGGCCCCCACCGCTATCGTCGCGGGGGGCCACGCTCAAGGGGGCCGGCGGGGCGCCGTTCCCGCGGGGCCGGGCGGCCGTCGGGGCCCATCGGCCCGCGCGGGACTTTCGCCGCGGCGCGGGCGCGCATATGTGGCGCCGTCGGAAGGAGACCCCCATGACCGACCTGACCCCGCGCGAGATCGTCTCCGAGCTCGACCGCTTCATCATCGGGCAGAAGGACGCCAAGCGCGCCGTGGCCGTGGCGCTGCGCAACCGCTGGCGGCGGCGGCGGCTCGAGGGGGACATGCGCGAAGAGGTGTACCCGAAGAACATCCTGATGATCGGGCCCACCGGCGTCGGCAAGACGGAGATCTCGCGCCGCCTCGCCAAGCTCGCCCGCGCGCCCTTCCTCAAGGTCGAGGCGACGAAGTTCACCGAGGTCGGCTACGTGGGCCGCGACGTGGAGCAGATCGTGCGGGATCTCGTGGACGCCGCCATCGTCATGGTGCGCGACGCGATGCGCGACGAGGTCAAGGACCGGGCCCACGAGGCGGCCGAGGAGCGGGTGATCGAGGCGCTGGCCGGCGACACCGCCCGCGAGGGCACGCGGGAGCTGTTCCGCGGCAAGCTGCGCTCGGGCGAGCTCGACGACAAGGTGATCGAGCTCGAGGTGACCGAGAACTCCAACCCGTTCGGGGGCATGGAGATCCCGGGCCAGCCGGGGGCCGGGCAGATGATGGATCTCGGCGCGATGTTCGGGAAGGCCTTCCAGCGGACGGTGAAGCGTCGGATGACGGTGGCCGCCTCCTACGACGTGCTGCTGCAGGAGGAGGCCGACAAGCTGCTCGACGACGAGGCGGTCAAGCGGGAGGCGCTGCGCACCGTAGAGCAGGACGGGATCGTGTTCGTGGACGAGATCGACAAGGTCTGCGCCCGGGCCGAGACCCGCGGCGCCGACGTCTCCCGCGAGGGGGTGCAGCGGGACCTGCTGCCGCTGATCGAGGGGACTACCGTCTCGACGAAGCACGGGCCGGTCAAGACGGACCACATCCTGTTCATCGCGTCGGGGGCGTTCCACGTCGCCAAGCCGTCGGACCTTCTGCCGGAGCTGCAGGGGCGGCTGCCGATCCGCGTCGAGCTGCGCGCGCTGACGGAGGAGGACTTCGTGCGCATCCTCACCGAGACGGACAACGCGCTGACGCGGCAATACGCGGCGCTGATGGCCACGGAGGAGGTGCGCGTGAGCTTCGCCGAGGACGGCATCGCCGCACTGGCGCGGATCGCCGCGGAGGTGAACGGATCGGTGGAGAACATCGGCGCGCGGCGGCTCTACACGGTGCTCGAGCGGGTGTTCGAGGAGCTGAGCTTCGAGGCGCCCGACCGCGCCGGCAGCGAGGTGACGGTCGATGCGGCGTTCGTGGAGCGGCACCTGGGCGAGCTCGCCCGGTCCGAGGACCTGAGCCGCTACGTCCTCTAGGGCGCCCGGCTGCGGTCGCGGTCCCGCGAAGGCGGCGGGTACGGGTGCTTGGGGTCGTTTGGGCCAGAGCAGCGGACGCTCCGACCGAAACGCGGGGGCTGGCATCGCCTCGGGCGGGGCCGGCGCGGCCGGTGCGGCGCGATCCATGATCCGTCGGGGGAGGGCGGCCGGTGAACCGGCCGCGGCCTCCCGCGCGGTCGGGGCCGGTGGGGGCGACACTCGCGGGCCCCTCGGCCCGTCCTCGGGTCGGGTGACGCCGCCCGGGGGCGTCTAGGCGGCCCGGCGCTCCAGCGGGCGGGCGCCGAGGAAGTCCCAGGCCGCGCGCGAGGTGTCAAAGGCCTTCGCCTCCACCGGGAGCGCCTTGCCGACCACCTCGACCATCGTCGCCGCATGCGCGGGGGCGGAGGCCACGACGTAGCGCCTGACATCGAACAGCGACTTGAGCTGCGCCTCGGCCGCCGGGAGCGAGAAGGAGCAGTCGCCGTCGGCGCCCTCGTAGCCCTCGAACACCAGCAGCATGTCGACCTCGTCGTGCACCTCGAAGGCATCGAGCATCCGCTCGCCCATCACCGCCATGTCGTCGCGCGACACCCGCCCGGTGACGCGGAACGCGCAGAGATCGGAGCGCGAACTCGGGATCTCCTGAATGGACGTGGTCTCGATCATTTTGGCCGCTCCTGTATCAACGGGTGCAAACGCGCCATCCCGCCGCCCCGTTCCCGCCCGCGGCACCGCGTGCCGTCGCGGAACCGCGCCGGTCAGGAGAGGCCGAGGGCGCGGTTCTCGGCCCGGATCCGCACCGTGAGCACGGCCGCGTTGAGGAGGGTGAACAGCACTGCCACCCAGACGAGGCCGAGCACCATCGGGGCGACGATGATCTCGGCCACCACGACCGTGTAGTTGGGGTGCCGGAGGAAGCGGAAGGGGCCGCGGCGCACGAGCGGGGCGTCGGTCACGATGATGCGCGTAGTCCAACGGCGGCCGAGCGTCGCCAGGACCCAGACGCGCAGGACCTGCAGAAGGACGAAGGCCGCGAGCCAGGGCGGCGACACCGGCTGGTCCCATCCCCAGATGGCGAGTGCGGCGAGCCAGCCCGCGTGGAGGGCGACGATCAGCGGGTAGTGGCCAGGCGCGACCTCGCGGGCGCCCTCCGCGAGGAGGCGGGCGGTGTTGCGCCGCGCCAAGGCCAGCTCGCCGAGACGCTGCAGCACGAGGAAGGCGAGGAACAGGAGCGCGGGAAGGGAGGCGTCCCCCGGCACGGGCGTCACGCGGCCTCGAGCGGCAGGAAGGAGGCGGTGAAGCCCGGGCCGAGCGCGGCGGCGACCATCCGTCCCCGCGCCCCGGCCCTCAGCACGTCGTCGAGCACGAAGAGCACGGTCGGCGCGGACATGTTGCCCGCCCGGCGCAGCACCTCGCGCTCGGCGAGGAGGCTGCCCTGCGGCAGGTGCATCGCCCGCTCGATCGCGTCGAGGACCTTGGCCCCGCCCGGGTGGCAGACGAACCGGTCGACCTCCCCCGCGTCGAGCCCGAACGCCGCGAGCGCCTCCTCGGCCGCCCCGGCGAAGCGCTCGGTCACGAAGGGGGGGATGGAGCGGTCGAAGATCACCCCGAGGCCCGTCTCCTCCACCTGCCAGCCCATGATGTCCCGGGTGCCCGGCCACTGCTTCTGATGCCCGGGGGCGAGCCGGACGGGCGTCTCCTCGGTGGAGATGCAGGCGGCGGCCGCGCCGTCCCCGAAGAGGACGGTGGCGATGATGTCGGCCTTGCGGAGCCGGTCGAGCCGGAAGGACAGGGTGCAGCACTCGACCGCCACGACGAGGACCCGTCCCCCGGGCCGCCCGCGGGCCAGCACCTCGGCCACGGCGAGGCCCGAGACGCCCCCCGCGCAGCCGAGCCCGAAGAGCGGCACGCGCATCGCGTCCCCGCGGAAGCCCATCTCCTCCAGCGCGAGGCTCTCGAGGGTGGGCGTGGCGATCCCGGTCGAGGAGACGGTGACGAGGATGTCGACGCTCCCGGCCTCCCAGCCGGCCTCTGCCAGCGCCCGCCCCGCGGCCTCGCGCCAGAGCGCCGATGCGCCGCGGAGGTAGGCGTCGTTCCGGCTCCGCCAGTCGCGGGGGTTCTCGAACCACTCCATCGGCACGACCGACGAACGCGATTCGATGCCGGCGTTGTCGAACGCGGCCTCGAGCTTGTCGAACTGGGGGAAGCGGGGGGCCAGGAGGGCGCGGGCCCGGTCCCGCACGTCGCACTGGGGCAGGGGGTGCGGCGGCAGCGCCGTTCCCAGCCCGGCGAGGTGGGCGGCACGGGCCCCCTGCGGGAGCGAGTCGAGCATCCGGATTCCTCCTCGGGGCCTCCGCGCGCAGCTAGGCCAGCCCGGGGGAGGAGCAACGCTGACCCTACGTTCGGTCGGCGTCCGCCATCCGGTCGGCGAGGAGGCGGTCGAGGCTCTCCACCACGCGCCCGGACATCGCGCCCTTCTGCAGGATCGACACGCCCCCGTAGCGGGCGCGAAGCGCCTCGATCTCCGGGGAGCCGGTATGGAAGAGGAACGGGATGCCGCGCCTCCACAGCTCGTCGGCGAGGGGGATCACGGTGCCGTCGGCCACGTCGACGTCGAGGATGGCCGCGTCGATGGCTTCGCTGCCGAACGCTTCCCGGGCGGTGCTCACGGCCGCGAAGGGGCCGGTGACCTCGGCGCCCGCGTCCTCCAGGCTCAGCAGGAGGTCGAGCGCGATCAACGCCTCGTCCTCCACCACCATCACGTTCACGTCGTCCAGCATCGCCGCGTCCTCGACCGGTCGCGCGCTGACCCGCTCCCGGCGCCGCTCCCACTAGAGGGGAGGCTTCGCCACCACAGGTCGGCCGTCACGTCGCACGCCACGCCGGCGCACGATTCACCGGGTCAATCGGGGCGGGGGGGACAAGGTTCCCTGCGCGGAACGTCGCATCGTCTCGATCCCCCGCGCCGCGGCGCCCGGTCGTAGGAATGTGGCGCCCGAGCAACAGACCGCCGCACGAGCGCCCCGATGCGGCCGCGTGTCCGCCCCGTAACCTGGGGCGGACACGCGCCTCGCACCGGGCCGATGAAGCCCGGCGCAGGACAGATGGCTCAGGCGGCGGCGATCAGGCCCATCGATTCCAGCTTGAGGAGCACCTGCTGGGCGCAGAAATCGACCTCGGCGCCCTCGGTGTCCACGCGGAGCTCCGGATCCTCGGGGGCCTCGTACGGGTCGGAGATGCCGGTGAACTCGGGGATCTTGCCCGCCCGCGCCAGCTTGTAGAGGCCCTTGCGGTCGCGCCGTTCGCACTCCTCCAGCGAGGTGGCGACATGGACCTCGACGAAGGCGCCGTACTGCTCGATCATCTCGCGCGCCGCCCGGCGGGTGGCCGTGTATGGCGCGATGGGCGCGCAGATGGCGATGCCGCCGTTCTTGGTGATTTCGGAGGCGACGTAGCCGATGCGGCGGATGTTGATGTCGCGGTGCTCCTTCGAGAAGGTCAGCTCCGAGGAGAGGTGCTTGCGCACGAGATCCCCGTCGAGAAGCGTCACCGGCCGGCCACCCATCTCCATGAGCTTCACCATCATCGCGTTCGCGATGGTCGACTTGCCCGAGCCCGAGAGGCCGGTGAAGAACACCGTGAAGCCCTGCTGCGAGCGCGGCGGCGAGGTGCGGCGAAGCTCCTTCACGACCTCGGGGAAGGAGAACCACTCGGGGATCTCCAGCCCCTCGCGCAGGCGGCGGCGCAGCTCGGTGCCCGAGATGTTGAGGATCGTG